>CAZGDV010000029.1:18635-28073 GCA_964524995.1 uncultured Dehalococcoidia bacterium
GCTCCTCCTCTTCCTGTCTCTGCACCTGCGGGTTCGGAGCCTGCACTATCGCCTCGGCCACCTGGTCCGCCTGTCTCTCATGCTCATCATCGGGCGCGTTGACTGTGAGCTTGGCCTGCACACCCAGCCCGCCCAGCAGCTTCTGTACATAGGCGTTGCCGTGGGTGCGCTGCAGGTCACCCACTATGCGCGCCCTCTGGGGCGAGTTGACCGAGCGGCGAAACCGGGCATCCGTGAGCAGCTCCGCGCGCCCGCCAGTCGAGGTAGACTCCGCCTCACCGCCCTCGAGCCCCGCATCCTGCTTCACTTTCCGTAGCGCGGAGCGGTCGTCCTTACTCCGCTTCGCAGTCTTATCGTCCCCTTCCGGTCTCCGCCGAGCATGCTGGGCCATCTCAGTACCTCCTATCAGCCCTTCACCACATTGAAGTAGGGGCCGAAATCGGCCTCGGTGCACAACCTGCCCACCTTCTGATACTCGCGCTTCGTCGCCCTCATCAGGTGCTCCATGCAGACGGTGCCGCCATCGGTCGCCGCAAGGAATGCAGCGCCAAGCGCGATGTTTTTGATGTTGCCGCCCGTGATCTTGAACTGCCGCGCGAGGAAACCGAGGTCCACATCTCCCGACAAGGGAGCCTCACCAGGGAATATGCGCTGCCAGATCCGATGCCTCTCCGGCTCCTCAGGCAACGGGAACTCGATGCAGAAGTGCATGCGACGGGCGAAGGCCTCATCCAGGTTCTTGCGCAGGTTCGTGGCGAGTATCGCTATTCCTTCGTACTCCTCCATCTTCTGCAGAAGGTAGGCTATCTCGATATTGGCGTACCGATCGTGGGAATCCCGAACCTCGGAACGCTTGCCGAAGATGGCGTCGGCCTCGTCGAAGAACAGTACCGCATTGGAACTCTGGGCCTCCCCGAATATCCTGTCCAGGTTCTTCTCGGTCTCACCTATGTACTTGCTAACCACCGTGGCCAGATCGATCTTGTAGAGATCAATGCCCAGCTCGTTGGCCAGTATGTCGGCTGCCATGGTCTTGCCCGTGCCGGACGGTCCCGCGAACAGCACGTTGAGCCCCCGCCCTAGCGCCAGCTTGCTGTTGAAGTTCCAGTCCTCATATACGCGACTGCCGTGCTTGACCCAGGCCGCGATCTCGCGCAACTGAAGCATCTGGTCCCGGGGCAGTACGATGTCGTCCCAGCCAAACCTGGGCTGTACCTTGCGGGCCAGTGTGCTCAGCTTCTGGTTGGACGCAGCACGGCAGGCGGCGTAGACATCTGAAGTGGACACGCTGGTGCGGCCGTCGCTCCGCGCAATGCCCTTCGCAGCGGCAGCAGCGTTCTTTATCTGCCCGGCGTTGAGCTTGAATCTGTCGGCGACGTCATTGAGTTCTGCATCGGTTATGTCTGTTTGCTGAACGTCCAGGCAGGAATTCCACAGCACACGCCTCTGTGCCCCGGAAGGCAGGGGCAACGCTACTGTGACAAAGGCCCTGCCGTTGAACGCCTCGCCGGGGTGCCAGTCGACCTGTCCGGTAAGATAGGCCGGGCTGCGCAGCCTGCTGGTACCCTCTATCACGCTTCTGAGATGCTTTGCCGCATTCTCCTCCTGGGCCATCAACGGGTCGATGTCAGCCCAGCACACACACGCGGACTGCAGTTGCGCCTCACGGGCCACAAGCGAGGTCGCCATCTCAAACGGGACTTCGCAGTTCCTCAGGCCCGGCGTATCAGCGATCAACATCGGCCGGCCTGTGCTCTCGCAAAGTGCCTCGGCCACCGTCTTCCTGCCCGTCTCGGGCGGACCCCAGATGTAGCAGACTCCATCCCCATAGCCACCGAGTTCCCCGGCTAATCTGCGCAACTGGCCCCCGAGTGCCTCGTCCTGGGCCATGTCTCCCAGCCTGGTACCGGGTGAGACCAGTCGCACGCAGCCCCTGATCCTGCTGTCTATCTCGTTCGAACCCAGCAAGTAGTTGGCGATCCTGTCATCGATCCTCAGGGTCCTCGACAAGAACGACATCGAGCCGGAGTCCCGATCATCGCCGATCCGCAGCAGGTGATACGCCGCCAAGGGTGCCGAAGGCAAAAACGACCACCGCGCCGCCAGTCTTCTGCTGCCACCGGCCAGGCACTCGAGCGCCATTCCTATCGTCGGCCGCTTCCTGGTGACATCGTCGTTCAGGTAGGCCAGCAGCCTCTCGTACCTCGAGTCGATCTCGGGCAAGAGGCAGACGAGCAGCGTCTCCACCTCGAAATCGTTCAGCCCGTACTCTCTCTTCAACTGGGAGAGCCTCAATGTCCCACCCTCTTGTTCAACGTCAACGCGGATAGCCTCGGCGTCGCGCTCGGCCTGCTGGAGCCTGGCCGCCAAAGGTGAAACGAGGCCTCCTATCCCATCCCCCGACCCCGTCTCAGGGCCACCCGCCGCTATCAGTTCGTCTACTTCCTCTTCCGAGATGCATAGGCCCCGGAACTCATCCTCAACGGGTCTCGAGCCTGCTCTCCGGATTGCCTCCGCATGCAGCTTGAGGCGTGTTGCCACCCTCTCCGCTTCGGCGAGAACGTGCTGCACACTGCCATCGATGTCGTACATGGGGTCAGTCGGTCTCCCTGGGTCCCAAGTTCAGCATGGCGTCTTCCAGCAACGCATCACATTCGTTCTGGCCAGCCTCCAGGTGGCTCACCATAAACTCGGTCATCTTCTCGATGGTCAAGAAATGCGCGGTCTCGCGTGTGGCGACATGTTGTATCTGGCCCCTGCTCATCCCGCCACTACTGTCCACCCAGATTTTGACCACAAACGAGCTATAGTGGCCCATCACTTCCCCAACGATTGCAGCCGACCGATCACCCATTAACGGCTGGCCGGACGGGCTGCTGCTGACACAGCTTATCCAGGGGTAGTGAAGAGCCGGTTAACTGGGGGTGAATCGCCGGACAAGCGGTGCGGAGGTCAGTGAGAGAGGTCCGCTGTTAAGCAGTCGAGGGGCCTGGAGGCCGGGGACTGGCTCTCGCCAGTGATCTGATAAGGCCGGATCGGTTGTCTAGATGGACTTATCCCGAATCAGCCTCTGATAGAGCTCGACCGTCTGATCGTCGGGGTCTACATCCAGCTCGGCCCTTACCGTCCTCTCGCAGAGCTTGTACCAGCCGATGGCCCGGTTGCGGTTGCCGAGTCTGCTGTAGCTGCACATGAGGCGTCGGTAGGCATCTTCACGGCAGGGGTCCTTGTTGAGTATCTTCTGGCAATAGACTATACAGCCTTCATAGTCATCACTGTGAATCGAGTGATCGGCAAGTTTGCCCAATATGGCCAGATATGTGTCCTTCAGCGCTTCGCGCCGCAGGGTCGTCCACTCCTCATACGGATCGTCCTGCAGGTATTCACCCCTGTACAGCGCCTCAGCCAGCTCATGCTGTCCTATTGCCTCGACCGGCCTGCAATCTTTCTCCAGCTGCCTGGCCGCGCGCCAGTGGAATTCGAACTGCTCCATGTCAGTCCAGAGGTCCGCCTCCGGATTGATCATGTAGCTGCCTTCCTGAAACAGAATCCAGGGGAACTCCTGGTCGGCACCATGGGCCAATGCAAGCGTCTGTCGGAGACTCCTTATCGCCGCCTTGAGGTTGTTGTTTGCCAGCGTCGGCTCGCTCTCCGGCCAGAGAGCCTCCATCAGGGTGTCCCTCGATATCGGCCGACCGCTGTGCGTTACCAAATACTTGAGAACAGATTTCGCCTTGGTGCTGTGCCACTCCTGTACCTTCTTGAAGCAGATACGCACCTGGAACGGCCCGAGGCAGCACACTTCCATAGTAGCGGAGGTGAGATCAACCGGGCGCAACAAGACGGACTGCTCACCCAGGCCGTGCTGACACGTTGGACCTGGAGCTGCTCCTCCCACCGGTACGTATGCTGTGCCCGACTTCACCTGATCCATCGAGTCAACGGCCTCGCGGAGCTGCCTGCTTGCCAGGGCTTCCCGATCTCCAAAGCGGGCACTCACCTCCTGCAGCTGCTCCCTGGCATGGTGATAGTCGGACTGGACCTGTCTCAACAGCCTTATGGCGGTCTCGTATTGGTCAGGTGGCTGGGAACCCGATTCCGCGTCTTTCACTGTTGACCCCAGGACGATGCTGTGGACAGGCGGGAGCAACTGTCATGGATCGACGACGGCTGCACTGGCTCGCCCATAAGACCCTTAGGGGGAGAGACTTCGTCTAGCGCACGTCGGCTGCTTCGTGGAGAGCATTTCATCACCTGGAGTGCCGCTGGAGATGCCTGCGGTGGCCTCGGGGGTAAGTAACTAGAGGAGTTGCCTAGTTATACCATGTATGAAAGAGTTGTGTCAATGGTGACAACCACTGGATTCTGCCATCGGGTGTGTGTGACTCCACCACGCTCCATTTGAACTCAGACAACCGCCGGTGGTATACTTCGTGCTCTGCAGGGTCCGTCTTGCTGGTTACGAAGGCGGGTAACGAACCTTGAATGAGTTGAATCCGAAGGACGCAGACATCCGAAGCCTCGCCGACAGGGCGTTGAGAGACGAGGCACTGCTCGCCCGGATACTCGATGGGCAATGGTCGAAGGATGAAGTCCTGAGGTATAACTCCCACAAGGTGCTGGTGGTGCTGAGTGATGAGCACGGCGAGCTGCTCTACCCGAAATGGGACCTGTTCGTGGAGCTTCTGCTCAGCGGCCACACCTACCGGGTCCTGAGCGCCCTCGTGATCATTGCCTATCTCACCAAAGTCGACAGGGACAACAGGTTCCAGGGCATATTCGAGGACTACTACGCGATTCTCGACGGGAAGACGATGATCCCGGCTGTCTACGTCGCAAACAACTCCGGGATCATAGCGCGGGCCAAGCCGGAGCTGGAGCCGGAGATCACGAGAAGGCTCCTCAACATCGACTCTACCCACCACGAGGCTGGTCGCAAGGACCTGATAAAGGCCGGCGCGATCGAGGCGTTCGACCAGTACTTCGATCAGGCGAAAGACAAGCAGGGTATCGCCGACTTCGTCAGGCAGCAACTGAGCAGCAGCAGCCCCAAGGCCAGGAAGGCAGCCAAGGAGTTCCTCGCGAGGTGGGGACAGGGCTGACCATGATCATCTCGGGGAGCTCAGTCGCCCATCTTCGCCAGCGGGCTGTCGGACTGGAGCACCCACTCCAGCATCACGCAGGTGGTGATCGCCTCGTTGAATCCCTTGGCCGCGTCCACCAATCTCTTCGGGGGTTGCAGACTGTACTTGCCCTCCACATTCGCCCTGTCCAGAATCAGCTCGGCCTGGGAGAGCGCGGTTAGCCTGAACTGCGGCGACAGGTACTCCGGGGGAAAGTGCTCCGGCAGATAGCTCCAGTAGTAGGCCAGCACCTCGTAGGCCTTCTCGAGCCGTTCCCTGATCTCCTCTTCTCTTCTCATGACACGCTCAGCGAAACCCGCTACAGCGCGGCCCTGATCCTCGCTGCCGTCTCACGGATGGACTCGGTTGGCGGAGCGTGGACCACGGAGTGTATGGCCTTACCCCCGTCGCCCCGGAACCTGGGGATCACGTTGACGTGCAGGTGTAGCACCACCTGCCCCGCTGCCTCACCGTCGTTGATGCCCACCGTGAAAGCGTCAGGGCCCAGCGCCTTCTGCATGGCCCTCACCACGTCGCGAGCCATCCCGAACACCTCCGCGACCGTGGCATCATCCAGCTCCGCGAGCCTGACGGCATGCGCCTTCGGAATCACCAGGCAGTGGCCCAGCGATCTCGGCTGAATGTCCATGAATGACAGCGCGCGCTCCGTCTCCAGAAGACGCTCAGCCCCCACCTGCCCCGCAACGATCTTGCAGAAGATGCAGTTGCCCATTTCGCCTCCGTTCGCTCCTTGGTACGCAGCCCTCGTGCTCTCCAACCCCCACAGGCCGCCTCCAGAAGCCTGCCCACGGTTGCGAGATCATCGCTGGATTCCTATCATATCATCGATGGTCAAGCTCTTGGGGTTGCCACGGCGTGTCCTTGATGTCCACCATGGCCAGACCGAGCCACGTCAGGGCTATCGCACGCCGAAAAGCATTTGGACACGGCGTCGCCGTCTCACCAAGATTGTACAAGCCTGCTATAATGAGGCACACCTGCTATAATGAGGCACAGTCCCGCCAGCTCTCTCCCCAGCGAGCACGCGACACGGTAACGAAGGACCACCGCGATTAGGACTTGCTGATGCCCATGCGATCCGAACAATCGACCCCGGCTTCTGTAGTGGCCTACTTCTCCATGGAAGTGGGGATCATACCCGAGATGCCCACTTACAGCGGAGGCCTTGGTGTACTAGCCGGTGACACACTTCGAGGAGCTGCTGATCTCGGCGTGCCCATGGTCGGGATCACGCTTCTACATAGGAAAGGACACTTTCACCAAGTCCTCGATGGAGATGGGAACCAGTCTGAGACACCGGTCGACTGGTCGCCCGGCGACTTCCTGGAGAGGATCGAGGCTACGGTTAGGATAGACCTGGAGGGCCGGTCTGTCCGGGTGGGAGCTTGGCGTCATACGGTGCGCGGTGTATTCGGCCACGAGATCCCGGTCCTCTTCCTGGACACGTCTCTTCCGGAGAACGACATCTGGGACCAAGCGTTGACCGATCGTCTCTACATCGGCGACCGAAGATATCGACTGTGCCAGGAAGTCGTACTGGGAATGGGCGGCGTGGCCATGTTGAGAGCACTCGGTTACGAGCGGGTGCGGGCCTACCACATGAACGAGGGGCACTCCGCGCTGCTGGCTCTCGCACTGTTGGAGGAGACGAACATGGGAACAGCAGCCACGTCCTCAAGCGAAGCCGAGCGAGACGCCATCAGGGAGCTCTGTGTCTTCACGACCCACACGCCTGTCGCCGCGGGTCACGAGGTATACCCCGCTGAACTCTCGGAGCAGGTGCTGGGACACAACAGAACAACCCTACTCAAAAGCGTCGGCTGCTTCATAGACGGCGCACTGAACCTCACTCATATGGCCCTGGTCTTCTCACGATACATCAATGGGGTATCGATGCGGCATGAGGAGATATCGCGAGGCATGTTCCCCAACTACCCGATCAACTCGATAACCAACGGTGTGCACGCTGTCACCTGGACCTCGGAGCCCTTTCGGCGGCTGTATGATCGGTACATGCCGGAGTGGCGTCGGGACAACTTCTATCTCCGCTATGCCGTAGGCATTCCCCTGAGTGAGGTGCAGCAAGCGCACCGTGAGGCGAAACGTGGGTTGCTGGACGAGGTCTCGCGTCGCACAGGCATACAATTGAACGCCGACGTGATGACACTGGGGTTCGCGCGACGTGCAACAGCGTACAAACGCGCCGACTTGCTGTTCTCCGATTTGGACAAACTGAGGCGAATAGCAGCCAGCACGGGTGGTCTGCAAATAGTCTACGCTGGCAAGGCACACCCGCAGGACGAGGGCGGAAAAGCGATGATAAGGGCGATCTTCTCAGCCGCCAAGTCTCTGAAAGATGCCGTGAACGTAGTCTACCTGCCGGAGTACGACATGGGCTTGGGCGCACTCATCTGCTCCGGTGTCGATCTCTGGCTGAATACGCCACGCAAGCCCCACGAGGCGTCAGGAACCAGTGGGATGAAGGCTGCATTGAACGGGGTCCCAAGCCTGAGTGTCCTCGATGGCTGGTGGATCGAGGGCCGTGTCGAAGGTGTCACCGGGTGGTCAGTCGGCGACGGGTGGAGGGCCGAGAGCGATCCCTCAGTCGAGATTGCGTCCCTATATGACAAGCTGGAGCACACAATCATTCCCATGTTCTACAATCGGCCGGACGGGTACGCGAGTGTGATGCGCTGGGCTATCGCGCTCAACGGGTCGTTCTACAATGCGGAGAGGATGGTCTTTCAGTACTGGGAGAACGCCTACCTGGCACGCAGTATGCTTTGAGTCCGACCAGCCTCTCTCGCTACAACAGGGAAGATAACCTCCTATTCAGACTATGCGCCACAAGATAAAGCCCCAGCGCAGACGGAACAATTGAATGGACAATCCCCAGACCGCTGGAGGTTAGTAACCGCAAAGGAATGAGGAAATGCGGTACTAAGCTGCCTTAGTGCCAAGCTATCCCAATAGAATAGCGAGGTCATAAGCGATGGCTGAGTTGGAAGGATTTGAACTAAACATGATTGCTGATGAGCTCAAAAGGGACATATCGGTAAGAAAGCCTCACGTTGTAATACTGGGAGCGGGAGCAAGCCGAGCAGCATTACCTCACGGTGACAAGAATGGGAAAAAACTACCCCTGATGTGCGACTTGGTCGAAACCATAGAACTTGGCTCTGAATTGGATAAGCATGGTATAGACTATGAGAGTAGGAATTTCGAGGATATTTACAGTGATTTGTATGAAGATGAGAGGTACAAAAGCCTTGTTGAAGTTATTAACACCAGAGTTTGGGGCTATTTCAGCAACCTAGAACTACCATCATATCCGACCATTTACGACCATTTGGTGCTGTCACTCAGAGAAAAAGACTTGATCGCTACGTTTAACTGGGACCCATTCCTGTACTATGCCTGCTGGCGTAATCATAGGAGGGTAAGGCTCCCACACGCAGTATATCTGCATGGAAATGTGGCTATAGGTTATTGCCTTGATGACAAACGGAAAGGGAAGGTTGGCACTACATGCAGTAGATGTGGCAAGAAGTTTGTTCCGTCCGGACTTCTATTTCCGATACGACGAAAGAACTACACTAAAGACCCATTCATAGAATGCGAGTGGGAATTCTTGAAACTGAACCTAAAGCATGCTTACATGTTGACCATATTTGGATATGGCGCGCCTCAGTCAGATATAGAAGCGATAGAACCTATGAAGGATGCCTGGGGTGATCGCTATGAGAGGAATTTGGAACAGACCGAAATCATTGATGTAAAGAACCCTGAGATGCTTAGAGATCTGTGGAAAGACTTCATTCATACCCACCACTATGATACGACAGACAGCTTCTACAATTCTTCCATAGCATTGTTTCCGCGGAGAACTTGCGAGGCCCAGTGGAATAGTACTATGGAATGTAGATTCTTGGAACAGAATCCCATCCCCAGAAATATGGGATTTGAACCGCTTTGGGAATGGTACAATCCTTTAGTTCAAGCAGAAGAATGAACCCTGGGAAGTTGTAGATTAACATTGTGGCGAAAGAGCTATCCAGTGGGTTTTATAGAATACAGATGTTAAGTAATGCAAGTAGATAGTTAGTTTCTGCAAGCACATGGTGGGCGGTGAGGGACTTGAACCCCCGACCTCTTGCGTGTGAAGCAAGCGCTCCAACCACTGAGCTAACCGCCCCGAATCGAAGCTATTGTAGCCCCGTTTTCGACCCCTGTCCAGAGGGCGAATTGACTGATAATAAATGTTACCGAAGGTGGTATAGTTGCCTCAGAAAGA
>CAZGDV010000030.1:0-27762 GCA_964524995.1 uncultured Dehalococcoidia bacterium
TTTCTAAATGAGTGAACAACCCTCTTCGGTAACATTTTCACTTGAGTTGACACGGGTGCTTCGTTGCACCACCCACAGGAGCATCTGCTCCCGGCGTCGATACGCAGGAGAGGTGCAGGATACGTCCTGCCGGGGGTCTGGGGGTGTCCCCCAGATCTCAAAGTCCCCCAAGATTGGGGGGATTAGGGGGTTGACCGTCACTGCGTACTGTCGTGAGACTTGACTATTGGACGAAAGGTCTGCCATCGCGCGTTGGGTTGTCCCACCCACCCGCCCACGGGAGCTGCGCTCCCGGACTCTCGCTCTTACCGTGTGTTGAGGGTGCTCCCGCTACAGAGGCGTAGGGTGGATGAAGCGAAGCGAAATCCACCACCTTGTCCCCTTGTTGACATCGAGCGTTGGGTGGGCAGGGAGCATCTGCTCCCGG
This sequence comes from uncultured Dehalococcoidia bacterium, assembly GCA_964524995.1. Lineage (GTDB taxonomy): Bacteria > Chloroflexota > Dehalococcoidia > SZUA-161 > SZUA-161 > CAZGDV01. The sequence continues at coordinate 428 of CAZGDV010000030.1, forward strand.
CGTCAATACACAGGAGAGGTGCAGGATACGTTCTGCCGGGGGTCTGGGGGTGTCCCCCAGATCTCAAAATCCCCCAAGACTGGGGGATTAGGGGGTTGACCGTCACTGCTAACTGTCGTGAGACTTGACTATTGGACGAAAGGTCTGCCATCGCGCGTTGGGTTGTCAGAGTCTACAAGGCCAACGTATAATGGCCGCGAGGTATGTGACATGGTTACTGGCGATCCGTATGCTGTTCTGGCGGACAAGCATGGCTACAGGGACTCGGCGCGCTACCGGCGACTGCTCGAGTACCTGATGACTCCCCGGCAGGCCGAGCTCGTCTCCCTGCTGCCCATGAAGTACGACGACCTGGCACAAAGGCTCGGCAGGGACGTGGCTGACGTAAAGACCGACATGGAGGAGATGTACCAGAAGGGCGTTATCTTCGCCAAGAACAAGGACGCGATGGAGGACTCGACATTTGCCCTTGCTGTCGTGCAACTGCACGACATCACGATGTGCCCCTTCGACGTCGACGAGACCCGCGATCGCGAGATCTTCGACCTGTGGGACGACTTCTGCGTCAATGAGTGGGACCCGGACCAGGTCAAGAGCTGGGTCGAGCAGGAGGTGCCGCAGGGCAGGATAGTGCCCGCCTATCGCGCCATCCCGGATAGCCCCGAGATTCTGCCTTGTGAGGACATGAGGCAGATCGTTGCCCAGGCGCGCTCGATATGCGTCGCCTTCTGTACGTGTCGCAGGAGAAAGGGTGTCGAGGGCAAACCCTGTCGCAAGTCCCACGCCATGGTGGACATACAGTTCAACGTCAGCGCCGAGTACCTCATCGAGAAGAACGCTGGCAGAAGGCTCACCGCCGACGAGGCCATGGCTTTGATCGATGAGTGTGAGGGCCTCGGCCTGCTCCATACCTGCGAGAACTCCACGCGCATGAGGCCCCGGTGGGGCATGTGCAACTGCTGCACCGACTGCTGCATGGTCTACGAGCCGATCAAGAGGTTCGACGCGCCCGTCACGAAATGCATTGCCAAGAGCCGGTATGAGGCGCGGGTTGACTCCGAGGTGTGCACCGGCTGCGAGGCCTGTGTTGACTGGTGCGAGTTCGGCGCTATCTCGATGGTCAAGCACGACGGGGAGGGCCTGGCCAAGGCGGTCATCGATCCCGAGAAGTGCATGGGCTGCGGGATCTGCGTCCTCAAGTGTGACTTCGATGCCCTTCGCCTGGACCTGGTGAGGCCAGCCAGCCACATCCCGGAGCCCTGGTTCTAGATGAGTAATGACCCGAGTCAATGGGAAGACCTGGGCGATTTCTCCGCCCTGGTGGACATTGTCGCTAAGCTGAGAGCCCCCGACGGGTGCCCCTGGGACAGGGAGCAGACCCACGCCTCGCTGAAGACCTACCTTATAGAGGAGACCTACGAGGTTCTCCATGCCCTCGACGAGGAGAACGCCCCGAAGCTGTGCGAGGAATTGGGAGACCTGCTGCTGCAGATAATGCTGCACGCGCAGATAGGCAGCGAGCTGGGCGAGTTCGACATCCGCGATGTGGTGAGAGGCATCGCCACCAAGCTGGTGCGCCGCCACCCGCACGTCTTCGGCGATTCCGATGCCGGCAGCGCCGCCGAGGTGGCCCGGGAGTGGGAGAAGATCAAGGAGGACGAGCGCGAGCCCGGCGCGTCGCTCCTGTCCAACGTCCCCAAGGGTATGCCTGCCCTGAGCTACAGCCACTCGATCCAGCGCAGGGCGGCGGGCGTCGGGTTCGACTGGAGAAGGTACGAAGACGTTGTGGACAAGCTCGCAGAGGAGCTCCGCGAGTTGGAGCTTGCCGGGTCACGTGAGGAGAGGATTCACGAGTTCGGCGACCTGCTTTTCGCCCTCGTGAACGTGGCGCGGTGGCACGACATCAATCTGGAAGAGGCCCTTCGCCTGGCCAACGAGCGCTTCTGCCGGCGTTTCGGTTACATGGAGGAGGCGTGCCGGAAGAAGGGCGTGCGCCTGGAGAGGCTTTCCCTCGAGGAGCAGGACGCTCTGTGGGATGAGGCGAAGGCGACACTGGAAGGCTAGGGCCGTCCTCTCGTTGGCATAGCACATTGTCTGCGACCCTACCCCCGTATGTCTTTGGCAAAGGACGGGGTGGTGGATTGCGCTTCGCTTCATCCACCCTACTCGGCTACTCCCTCGCTACCCGGCGAGTGTCCGGGAGCAGAGCTCCCGAGGGCGGGTGGGTGGGTACAACACAACGCCTGATGGCAGTCGTGTCTAAGTGGGTGCTGCATAGGCGGGGTTCCTTGACGTATGTCAAGTTCATGAATTAAGCTAGGGAGACCAGTCGTCAGTTGGGATGGTCGAGGTCTGTCGGAGGGACTAGTATGACCAAGAAGCTCACTGTGATTCCCGAGGAGTGCTCCGGCTGCAGCATATGCGAGCTGGTGTGCTCCATCAAGCATTTCGGCGTGATCAACCCCAAGAAGTCCGCGATTCGGGTAGTGACGACATACCCCCACCCCGTAATGCGGATGCCGATCGTCTGCAGCCAGTGCAAGGTGGCAGCCTGCGCTCAGGTCTGCCCCGAGGATGCCCTGCGCAGGGTTGACGGGGTGGTGCAGCTCGACGAGGAGAAGTGTATCTCCTGCTACAAGTGCGTCGAGGCCTGCCCGTTCGGCGCTATGTACGCCCACGCCGACTGCGAGTACCCCATCAAATGCGACATGTGCGGCGGCGACCCCGAGTGCGTGAAGAAGTGCCCCAAAGGGGCGCTGCGGCTGATCCCCGAGGCGGCGCTCGGCGAGTCGAAGCGCCTCAGCAATGTGCTTAGCTACGCGCAGATGAAGGAGATCGAGTTCTACGAGAAGGGCGAGAGGAAGACGATTCAGTACGCCGAGATCGGGAAGGAAGAGCTATGAGCATCAAGGGTGGCTACTTCAAGAAGCATCTGCGCGTTGACCTGACCGGGGGCACGGCGGAGCGCCTCAATCTCTCCGACGCCTTCATCGAGAAGTACATCGGGGGCCGGGGCTTCGGGGCCAAGCTCGTCTGGGACAACATGAAGAAGCACGGCTTCAAGATCGATCCCCTCGGGCCGGAGAACCTGCTCGTCATCGCGCCGGGCCCGCTGACCGGCACGTACATACCATCGTCCGGCAAGAATTCCTTCGTGGCGATATCGCCCGCAACCGGGCTGTACGGCGACTCGTCGATAGGCGGGGCCTTCGGCGTGGAGCTGCGCCAGGCGGGGCTCGACGTGATGTCGATCACGGGGCAGGCCCCCGAGCTGTCCGTTATCTTCGTGGACAACGGCGCAACCAAGATCATGCCCATGCCCGATCTCCAGGGCAAGAGCTGCCTGGAGGCCGAAGGTATCATCAAGGAGCGGCTGGGCACGCACTCGGTGCATGTGGCGACCATCGGAATAGCCGGGGAGAACCTGGTCAAGTACGCCTGCGTCAACGCCGACTGGGGGCGCAACGCCGGCCGGACGGGGATAGGGGCGGTGATGGGGTCGAAGAACCTCAAGGCCATCGTCGTTCGCGGCGACAGGGACCTGCCGGTGCACGACGTCGCGTCGCTGGTCGAGGAAAACGACAAGGCCTGCAAGTACATGACCGAGCACAAGTACTTCAAGATGTGGCAGCAGGAAGGCCTGATGAACGTCATCGAGTACGCCAATGAGAAGGGCATCCTGCCTGCCTATAACTTCAAGGACAGCGTTTTCCCCAAGCACGACCAGATCAACGGCGCGACGATGCTGGACAGCTACAAGATCGGGGACAGCGCGTGCTTCTCGTGCCCGATGTGCTGCAGCAACATCTGCCTTGTCAAGAACGGCAAGTACACCGGAGCCGTGGTCGAGGGCCCGGAGTACGAGTCCGCGGCGATGCTGGGCTCGAACCTCGGTGTCGAGAGCTTCGCGGCCATCGTGTTCCTGAACCGCCTGTGTGATGAGCTGGGCGTCGATACCATCTCGGTCGGCAACGTCGTCGGGGCGGTGATCGAGGGATATGAGAAGGGTGTGGTCTCATTGGCCGATCTCGACGGGCGCGAGATCACCTGGGGCGACGAGGAGGCCATCACTGAGATGATCCAGAAGATCGCCGAGCGTCGCGGGGTGGGCGACGTGCTCGCTGACGGGGCCATACGCATGATCGAGAAGTGGCCGGAGATGGAGAAGCTCGTCCTGCACGTTAAGGGCCTGGAGCAGTCGGCCTACGACAGCAGGCCGAGCATCACAATGGCTCTGGCCTACGGGACGTCGGACATAGGGGCGCACCACACCCGTGCCTGGACCATAGCCAAGGAGATGGAGCAGGGCCACGACTGGACCGACGACATCAAGGTCGATCACGTCATCTACCACCAGAAGCTGCGGCCCCTGTTCGACCAGCTCGGCGTCTGCAGGCTGCCGTGGATCGAGCTGGGCCTGAGCGAGCGGCACTACGAAAACTTCTACAAGTTCGTTACCGGCCGCGATGTGACGCTCGAGGAGCTGCTGGAGGCGTCGAACGGCATCTTCGAGCTGACCCGGCTGATCAACGCGAAGCTGGGGATCACCCGCAAGGACGATAACCTTCCCTACAAGGTGTGGGCCACCCCGCCCCTCACCGGGCCCAACCGGGGCCGGGTCATAGACAGGGACGAGTACCAGAGGCTGCTGTCGCTCTACTACAGCAAGCGCGGGTGGAGCGAGGACGGCATACCCCCTGCCGACGCCGAGAGCAAGTTCGACGACTAGCCGCTGAGTTCCCCATGGACCTCAGGTACTTCAAGGGCGACAAGTGGACCAGGGGCTACGGCTCCGCCGTCCCGATGGGAGCCGAGGTGCGTGTGCTCCGCTTCTTCCCCAGGCGCAAGGCCCTGATTGATTGGCAGAGCACCCGCGTCGTCACCATGGTGTGGTGCTTGTCCAAGAGGCCGGTGGGGGGGTAGGGACTGCAGACAACCAGTAAACATTGGGCTTCTCTCCCTCTGGCACGTTGTTGCTAACTTGCGACGTTCTTCTTAGATGGTATAATCCTCGATGGGCCATGTCGCGGTAGTTGGGCATTCGGACTTTCCTCTCCGTTTGCCGTCGCTTGGAGCGTTCGGTGGAAGTAACAAGACGATACCGATCGCGGTTCACTGGTCCTGTTGTTCAGCAGGCCTACAATGCCTTTCTCGCTAAGGCCGGGCGCTTGCGCAATATCGTCAAAGTCCAAACTCGCACTGTCACCATCGGGCGGGATTCAATCACATTTGATACCCTCGCCGAGTTCCTCAATGAACTCCCTCGGGCTGACGAATTCACGTTAAGCTATCTCGGAGGGGGCACAAGGTTCATGGTAAGCTTCCACGCGCCAGCCTCAACAAGCGTCAGTGTGGAACTCGGGCGCAAGTCCGACATCGAATCGGTGCTCCGAGTTTTCGACGACAATCAAAGCCAAGAGTGCGAAGAGTGCCAGGAGTCCAGCTCGAAGGCAATCGGCAATCTCTCGAAGAGCAAGCAATACTACCTGACCAAGTTTCCGGCTGAGGTCATCAGGGAAGCCCGCGAGGTGTTCCTTTCGCACTTGCCTGGGAGTGAGGTCTTTGTCCAGCCTATCACGATGAGCATCAGCCTTGGCGATGAGACTTGGTCATATGACGATCTGGATGAGTTCGCTGCTGGATTGGCCGAGTCTGATTCCTATACTCTCTATGAGAGATGCCAATATTACCATTTCACCATCTGGCACTATGCGTCACATCATACACAGGTCGATGTCCAGTTACCCACAAGAGGGGATATACAAGCAGTCTTCGAGGTACTTGACCGCAACGTTGAGAAGAGCAAGGTATGCCCCCAAAAGGAGACAGTGAGAGTTTTCATAGGCCACGGGCGAAACTCACAATGGCGTGACTTGAGAGATCACTTGCGCGACATGCATGACATTGAAGTCGATGCCTATGAAATCGGTCCGCGTGCCGGTCAGAGTGTGAAGGAAGTCCTGCAGGGCATGCTGAGTCGCTCGTCCTTTGCCTTGTTGGTCCTGACTGGCGAGGACCTGCACGCAGATGGGGAGGCACACGCCAGAGAGAACGTAATCCACGAACTCGGCCTCTTCCAGGGAAAGCTTGGATTCACTCGGGCAATCGTGCTGTTGGAAGATGAAGTGAGTCAGTTCTCCAACATCCTTGGGATTAACCAAATCAGATTCTCGAAAGGGAACATCAGAGAAACCTTTGGGGATGTACTTGCCACGATTCGCAGGGAGTTGGATTAGGATACCACGCGGCTTTGCTTCATGATGGGAGTGCAACCTAAGACGTACAAGGCGTGTCAACGTGCTGTGACACCTGCTATCCTGACCATTCCGGCGAGTTCGTCGTGAGCCCCAATTCTCCCACCCTACCCCGCCCTCAGCCCCTCCAGGGTCTGGAGAGCGCCTGCAACCATCTCCTCGACGACCTGGTTTGCGGGCTTGCGCTCTTTGGTCATCCCGACGATCTGGCCTGCGGGCGCGGGCACAATGTCGGCCATGTCCGCCTCGTAGGCCCCGTCGAGTATGGGGATGATGGTGATGGACTGCAGCGGCATGGGCAGCGTGGGCAGGTTGGCGTTATGCCAGGCCTCGACCAGCCTGTTCTTCAGATACCGTGCCTGCTTGCCCGTTATCACCTTCGACACCACTGTCTCGTCCTCGGTGCTCTCCACTATGAGCTGCTTGTGGTAGTCCTCGTAAAGGGCCTCGTGAGTGCTGATGAATGCGGTCCCGCACCACACCCCCTCCGCCCCGAGCGCCATCGCCGCGACCAGCCCCCTGCCGTCGCCTATCCCGCCCCCGGCTACCACCGGCACCGGCTTGATCGCGTCGACAACCTGTGGGATCAGGACCATGGTGCCGATCCTGCTGTTATGACCTCCCGCCTCCGCCCCCGAGGCCGCGATGATGTCCACCCCGCTCCTGACGAGGCGGCGGGCCCCCCGCACGCTCGCGATCACGCCGATCACCTTGATGCCCCTGGCGTGGCACTCGGGCACCCACGGGGCCGGATCACCGAGCGCCGCCGCCCACGCCGCGACCCGGTGCTCCATGATGACCTCGACCTGCTCCTTGAACGCCTCCTGTGACCAGACCGTGTCCTCGGCTATCTTGCCGAGGTAGCCCATCCCGCCGCTCGGCTTGGGCACCCCCAGCTCCTCTCTCAGCTTCTCAATGGGGTCCGGCTGGGCTTCCGTGGCGACGGATGGCAGGTCGGCCTTGAACTCGGCTGTCGTCCCCGACTGGGGTACCTCCGGCGGTATTATCGTGTCCACCCCGAAAGGCTTGTCGGTGAGCTTCTTCGTCTGCCGTATCATTTCATCGACCTTGCGAGGGGACAGGAAGGCGCAGCCCAGGAAACCCAGTCCACCTGCGTTGGATACGGCCGCCACCAGCTCGGGCCCGGAGACGGGTCCGCCCATGCCACCCATGCCGGCGAGCATTATCGGGTACTTGATGTCCAGCATATCGCATACCCTGGTCCGGAGAGCGCTCTCGTTCATTCTTCCCCCTCGTACAGACGTTCTCGCGCGGCAACAGTACCCCAAGAGTGGACTGACGTCAACATTATCACCTCGAGGTCACTGAGCGCGCGTTGTGAGGTTAAAGGGACATGCAACATAAGACGATATGATACAACTTAGTGCTACACAAGGTAGCGGACTGAGTGGCTTTTGTCAATACCGCGAGGTGCGGGAAGAGCCACGCCCGCATTGACATTCGCCGACACAACATGTATAAATGGCGACTGGCCCGTGCCACTATAGCTTTGACTGGGTTGGTGATCAATGACAGATCCGAAGATTGCTTTGCACCCGAACAAGATCGTCCGGTTTCTGGACAGGCTGCCCGAGGACTTCACCAAGGAGCAGATTATCAGCTTCATCGAGAAGAACGATGTGCGGTTCGTGAACTACCGGTACGTCGCCGGAGACGGGAGGCTGAAGACCCTCAACTGCGGCATCAACAGCAGGTTCCAGTTGGACCGCTTGCTCTCGTCCGGGGAACGGGTCGACGGCTCCAGCCTGTTTTCATATGTAGACTCCACGTCGAGCGATCTGTATGTCGTGCCCCGCTTCCGGACCGCTTTCCTGAACCCGTTCACGGAGATTCCCACTGTCGACATCCTATGCACCTACTACACTGTGGATGGGACTCCACTCCCGAGCTCGCCGGAGAACGTGGTGAGGAGGGCTCAGGCGGTGCTGCAGCAGAGTACCGGGCTGGCGCTGCGCGCGATGGGCGAGCTGGAGTACTACGTCATCGGTGCCACCGATCACCTCTATCCCGAGGAGGCGCAGAAGGGCTACCAGGAGTCCTCCCCGTTCTCCAGGCACGAGGCATTGAGGCTGGAGGCGATGAAGTACATGGCCGAGGCGGGCTGCAAGATCAAATACGGCCATTCCGAGGTGGGCTATATACCCGGGCAGGATGTCGATATGGAGCAGGAGGAGATCGAGTTCCTGCCTGTGGCCCTGGAAGACGCCGCAGACCAGCTCGTCATCGCCCGGTGGATTCTGAGGACGGTGGCCTCCAGGTACGGCCTCACCGTCAGCTTCGCCCCCAAGATCCAGATCGGGCATGCGGGGAGCGGGCTTCACATACATACCGAAGTGATCGCAGACGGCAGGAACGTGATAGTCGAGGCAGACCGCATCACCGAGACCGCCAAGAGGGTTATAGCGGGCTATCTGAGGATGGCCCCTTCGCTGACCGCCTTCGGCAACACGGTCCCGACCTCCTACCTGAGGTTGAGCCCGAACCAGGAAGCGCCCACAGAGGTATTCTGGGGTGATCAGAACCGGGCTGCGCTGGTGAGGATACCGCTTGGCTGGGTGGGGGCCAACGACATGGTCAAGGACGCCAACCCCCTCGAGACAGAGGAGCTGCCCGACTTCTCCCAGAGCCAGACCATCGAGTTCCGTTGCCCCGACGGCTCCGCAAACGTGCACCTGCTGCTCGCCGGTCTGGCGGTGGCGGCCAGGCACGGGATGGAGATGCCGGACGCGCTGGAGCTGGCCGACAGGCTGTACATGGCACCGAAAGCCGCTGCTCCTCAGGACAAGGGCCGTGACGGGCAGCCTCCCAGGTTGCCCCGATCATGCCGGGAGTCTGCCGAGGTACTGCTCAGGGACCGCGCCGTCTATGAACAGGATATGGTGTTTACGCCGGTACTGATCGATGGGTTCGCCGAGCAGCTGCGGAGATTCAATGACAGTGATCTGCCCCGGCAGTCGAAGCTCAGGGACTCGGAGGTCAAGAAGCTGGTCGACAGCTATCTCCACTGCGGGTAGATGGAGCTTGCTCCGGGTTGGCCTGTAGCTAAGGAAGGCTGCGACTGGAAGAAAGAGTCGGGGCGAGAGGATTTGAACCTCCGACCTCAGCGTCCCGAACGCTGCGCGCTAACCAGGCTGCGCTACGCCCCGATGGCACGATTATAGCTGAACATGCCTGGGTAGGCAATGCGTCTGCGCCGGTTGGGTGCAATGCGCCTGCCATCGGACGTTGGGTGGTACCCACCCGCCTGCCCACGGAAGCGCTGCTCCCGGACTCTCGCTTCGTGGGGGTGCTGCATCTCCCTTGCCTGTTGTTCCTGCACTGTGGTAGACTGCGAGCGTTTGGATTCTTTGGAGACAAACCGTGAGACGACTGTTTCTGGATGAAAGCGGAGAGACCAGCTTCTCATTACAGAGCATCCATAAGCATTTTCTGGTGACCGTTGTCTCGATTGATGTCTCTGAGTTGAACCGGGTGAAAAACCGCTTGAAGAGACAGTTCGCCAAGTTCATCAAACAGGGCTGGGACCGAGGTCACGAACCTAAGGCAAGTGCGGTGTACCACAGACTTGGTGCTAAGGCCATGCATGAGGTTCTTTGTACTCTCGTGGGAGTCGAAACCCTGGAAGTGAGCTACATAGTCGTCAACAAGACAAGAATCACGAATCGTTCATTCAGAAGCGCACCATATGGGACAGCGTACAACTACTTCACGGGCGTGCTACTGACAGAGTTAGTATTCGAGGACGGATACCGTACCGCTCATCTTATCTATGACAGGAAGAACAAAGAGACACACGAGAACAAGCACTTCAGGGAGTACCTCCAGGCGAAGATAGCTGGTACGGCTTTGGAGCGGGACGTTGACGCAGACCTGACGATAGAAGCGGGTGACTCACACAACTGCTACGGACTCCTGGCCGTTGACTACTTCTCGTGGGCAATCTACAGGAGATTCGAGCACGGGGACAGTCGGTTCTTTGACTTGATTGAGGGTAAGCTCAAGCGAAGACGTCAATGGTACGTGGACTAGGCAAAAAGAGGAGAAGCGTCACTCTGGGTGCGACTGCGATGCTACGCAGCTTATGTCTCTAAGAGAAGGCACACACCCCAGAGATTTACTGCACTTCTCAATTTCGAATGTTAGCACCCGCAGGGTGTCAATGTCAATCCCCCAACGTACCTACCGAGGGGAGGGGGCCTCGAGTTTTTGGCCGCCGAAAACTTGACCCCTTGGCTCCTCTTCCCCTAGTAAGCTCTCCAAACCAGGCTGCCGATGGCGAGCGCCCGTGGGCGGGCGCTCTGCTCCCAAACCCCGATGTGGTAGGGTGGTGGTAGGTCCGGTGTAGAGTGATTTACATGTGTGAACATATGTGATACCATGGATACTGAATCAATGCGAGCCCAATAAACGTGGCAAAGGAGTAACGATGGCCGAGAACAAACGCTCCGAGAGCAAGAGCGCCGATCCTGTAGTGATCGAGATGCTCGAGAAGGCACAGGCTGAAGGTGTTTCCACGGCCTTTAGCAGAGCCGATGAGACCAAGCCCTGTCCCATAGGTCACGAGGGCAACTGTTGCAAGATATGCTTCATGGGCCCCTGCCGCCTCGTGGGCAAGACCACGACCGGCATATGCGGTGCGACCAAGGAAACGGTTGCGGCCAGGAACCTGGCGCGCATGTGCGCGTCCGGCGCGGCTGCGCACTCCGACCACGGTCGTGATATGGCCCACACACTGCTGGCTGCCGCGACCGGCGAGGCCCCCGACTATCAGATCAAAGACGAGAGGAAGCTGCGACAGGTGGCGGGATACCTGGGCGTCGCTCATGAAGGGCGCAACAAGGAAGAGGTCGCAGCGGACGTGGCCAAGGTGGCTCTGGGCGAGTTCGGTCGACAGCAGGGCGAGCTGCTCTATGTGCAGAGGGCACCAGCCAAGAGGCAGGAGCTCTGGCGCAAGCTGGGCATCGTGCCCCGAGGAGTCGACCGCGAGATCGTCGAGACGCTGCACAGAACGCATGTCGGTAATGACCAGGACCCGGAGCACATAATGGACCATGGTCTCAGGACGGCGCTCGCTGATGGCTGGGGAGGCTCAATGCTGAGCACAGACATCAGCGATATCCTGTTCGGGACGCCGGGCCCTGTTGCTGCCAGTTCCAACTTTGGCACCCTTAAAGATGACGAGGTCAACGTTGTCATCCACGGCCACGAGCCGACTCTTTCGGAGTTGATCGTGGCTGCAGCGGATGATCCTGAGATAGTGGAATACGCGAAGTCGAAAGGGGCCAAGGGCATCAATCTGACAGGGGTCTGCTGCACGGCCAACGAGATCCTGATGCGGCAGGGCGTTCCTTTGTTGGGTAACTTCCTGGCCCAGGAGCTTGCGATCCTGACCGGTGCTATCGAGGCCATGGTGGTTGACATACAGTGCATCATGCAGGGCATTGTGAGCGTCGCTGAGAACTACCATACGGAAATAATCACAACCTCGCCAAAGGCCAAGATCACGGGGGCTACCCATATCGAGTTCCACGAGGACAAGGCCATGGAGATCGCCAAGCAGATTCTCCGCAAGGCCATAGACAACTACCCTAACCGAGGCAAGACTCACATCCCGGACGTGACCGACAGGCTGATCGCCGGGTTCTCCCACGAGTACATAGCGTACATGCTGGGGGGACATCTCCGCGAGTCGTTCCGCCCGCTCAACGATGCGATCATGGCTGGACGCATCAGGGGTGCTGCTGGTGTGGTTGGCTGCAATAACGCCAGGATCACCACCCACGATGAGGAGCACCTGGATATCGTGAAGGAGCTAATCAAGAACGATATCCTGGTGGTGACCACGGGATGCGATGCCATCGCCTGTGCCAAGCAGGGCCTGCTTACCCCGGAGGTCATGGAGCAGTGCGGCCCAGGTCTCAAGGAAGTCTGCCAGGCCATAGGCATTCCGCCTGTGCTGCACATGGGCTCGTGTGTGGACAACACGCGAATCCTGACCGTGCTGGCGCAGTCTGCGAACGAGGGTGGCCTGGGCGAGGATATCTCCGACCTGCCGGTCGCCGGATTCGCTCCCGAGTGGATGTCAGAGAAGGCCATCTCGATCGGCATGTACTTCGTGGCATCGGGCGTGGCAACCTGGATGGGCGTTGGCTCACCGGTTGCAGGCTCCGAGGAAGTGCAGAGGATCATAACCGAGGGCTGGACCGAGAAGGTGGGCGCTGGGTTCTACTTCGAGCCTGATCCGAAGAAGGCGCTGGCCGAGTCCATCGCGCACATCGATGCGAAGCGCAAGGCACTCAAGCTGCCGGAGTACGATCCCAAGAAGTTCGCTCCCAGCGACACCTACAAGCCTGCCGAGTTCTTCAGTCCCGAGAAGCACGGCGCTTACTCGCTGAAGTAGAAACGCGGACGTCAATTGGACGCCAAAGTGCCCAGCTCTACGAGCTGGGCACTTCTCTTGTCTACTCGATTGAAGCGGGATCAGCGCACTAGCTGAAGCCCAGGCCGCGCTCCTTCATGCTCACATACTGCTGGCGGCCGATTACTACGTGGTCGAGCACCTCTATGTCCAGCAGCTTACCGGCCTCGACGAGCTGCTCGGTCACCCGCACATCTTCCGGGCTGGGAGTCGGATCGCCGGACGGGTGATTGTGCACCACGACCAGGGCAGGGCAGTTCTCTCTGACGGCGTCCCGAAGTATCTCGGCCACCCTGATTACTGAGGTGTTTACGCTGCCCTTGTAGATGGTGGGCGTGGATACCACCTGGTTCTTGGTGTCCAGCAGGATAAGTCGTAGCTCCTCCTGCTCGAGCAGGGACATGTCCGCCTGAAGGAGGTTGGCGACATCGGCAGGAGACTTGACGATTGGCCGGATGGTGCCCTGTTCGGAGAGGAGCCTGCGGCCGATCTCGACGGCGGCCTTTATCTGTGCGGCTTTGGCCTCGCCGAGGCCATGCTCTTGACAGAGCTCGCCGAACCCTGCCTTGGCAAGTCCGGCGAGCCCTCCGTGCTTTGCGAGTAGTCTGGTAGCCAGATTGAGGACGCTCTCGGAGGCTGCGCCCGTCCGCAGCACGATGGCCAGCAGCTCCGCATTGGAGAGGGACGCGGCCCCGTGATGCTTGAGTCGCTCCCTCGGGCGCTCGCCAGCGGGTAACTCCCTGATGAGGGGTTGGTATTCGACAACCCCTTGCCGACCCATTCAGTCCTCCGTGAGCCTTGCGGAGAATGCGCTACTGTATCTCGACAGTAGCGCCCACTGCTTCCAGCTTCTCCTTCAGTGAAGCGACCTCGGCCTTGTTCACGCCCTCTCTGACGGCCTTCGGCGCGCTCTCGACGAGCTCCTTGGCTTCCTTGAGACCGAGAGTCGTCAGCTCGCGCACCGTCTTGATCACCTGGATCTTGTTGGGTCCGATGTCCTTGAGTATCACGCTGAACTCGGTCTGCTCCTCGCCCTCTCCTTCCGGTGCACCGGCCGCTCCAGCGGCTGGTGCTGCGCCTGGCATTGCTGCACCAGCCGGAGCTGCCATAACCGGTGCTGCCGCGCTGACGCCGAGCTCCTCCTCCAGGGTCTTGATGAGCTCGGAGAGGTCGAGCACGCTCATCTCTTTGATCGCTGCCACTATATCGTCCTTGCTGAGGGACGACTTGGACTCCTTCTTGGCAGCCGGTGCTTTCTTCGCGGGCTTCTCCGCCTCGGCGGCAGCCTGCTTGGCTTCCTTCTTCGGCTCCTCGGTGGTGGTCTCTTCCTCAGGCATCTGCGGTTCCTCCCAACTGCTGTATTCTGGCGTTCAAGACGAAATACAAGCTGCGTATCTTCGCTGCGAGAACAGCTTGCAGGGAATAGAGCGGGCTCTGGAGCGTTCCGAGCATCCTGGCCCTCAGCACCTCCACTGGAGGAAGTGTGGCGAGCTTGGTTACCTGCTCGGCGCTGAACGCCTTGCCGTCGATCAGGCCGCCCTTCAGGCTCAGCGACGTCTTCGTGGCCTTCGCGTAGTCGATTAACGCCTTTGCCATCCGGGCCGGGTCTTCCGTCCCGAAGGCCAGCGCAACCGGCCCGGTCAGCATGCCAATAAGGGCGTCATTCCCCGATCGCTCGGCAGCGAACCTGACAAGGTTGTTCTTCACAACGTGGTACTCCGTGCTGATGTCGCGCAGCTGTCGCCGCAGCTCCGCCATCTCCGCCACGGTCAGGCCCCTGTAGTCCGTAGCGAGCACGTAGTTGTACTTGCTGAGGAGTTCCGTGAGTTCCTTGACTATCTCGACCTTACGCTGTGTCGGCATTGTGCTCGAACCTCCTCAAAAAGGGAGTCCCCGTGCCATAGCACGAGGACTCCTCTCACTCCCGGTAAGAATCGCCTCGGCAGGCACTAAATTAAGCCCAGAGGACACCTGCTGTCTTCAGCGTCATAGATTGTGGCACGTCGTCGGCTCTAATGCAACCCCTGGAACCTATTTCCCCGGCACACCGAACAACCCCATGCTGCACATGAAGGTGCCGGGGTGCCCGCCCTGGTTGTGGGCTATTCCCAGCTCGACATTCTTGAGCTGGCGCGAGGGCTCTTCGGCCTTGCCCTGAATCTGCTTGTATATCTCGTAGATCTCTCGAACACCGCTGGCACCGACCGGATGCCCGAAGGACTTGAGCCCGCCACCGGCATTGAACGCGACCTCGCCGTCGAGAGCGAAGGTGCCGGCCTCGATATCCTCCTTCGCCTTGCCCCACTCGCAGAATCCCATAGCCTCGTAGCACATCAGCTCCGCGATGGAGAAGCAGTCGTGGCACTCGACGAGGTCAATCTGCTTGCGCGGGTCGGTGATCCCGGCCTGCTGGTAGACCTGCTGCGTTGCCCGGTATGTCTCCTCCCAGTGCACCCAGTCGTAGGTCGTCATCATCTTGCCGCACCCGGGCCCCGCCGCATTACCCAGCGCCTTCACTGTAATGAAGTCCTTGCGGAACTTCGGCGCGTCTTCGGCCCGGCACAGGATGGCGGCGGCAGCACCGTCTGTGACACCACAGCAGTCGAACAGGCCGAGAGGCCACGCGATCACCGGGGCGGCCAGCACCTGCTCAACCGTGACCTCACGGCGCAGGTGGGCCTTCGGGTTCATTGCACCGTTGTGATGGCTCTTCGCCGAGATCATGGCGAGGTGCCTTTTCTCAGCGCCGTACTGCGCGAAGTATTTGGTCGCGGCCAGGGCATAGCGTCCGGGCGGCGTCGCCTCGATACCGAAGACAGGGTGTACACCGCCCATCGGCTCGCCCGAGCCGAGCCCGCCGACGCCCCTGTCCTTAGTCTTCTCGAAGCCGACGCACAGCACCAGGTCGTAAGCCTTGGCGATTAGGGCGTATGTTGCTCCTCGGATCGTCTCCAGGCCGGTGCCGCAGAGGTTCTCCACGCGCACGATGGGGATGTAGTCCAGTTTGAGAGGATACGCCAGGCTCTGGCCGCCGGTGTATGCCACGGTGCCCGACCATGCGGCCTGGATGTCCTTGGGGCCTACGCCGGCGTCCTCGAAAGCCTCGTAGGTTGCCTCAACGACGAGGTCCCAGGCGCTGCAGTCCCAGCGCTCCCCGAACTTGGAGCAGCCCATGCCGACGATTGCGACTTTATCCTTAATGCTCTCCATATTGCACCTTCCCTAGGCCACCCGCAGTGGACGGCATTTCCAGTAGTAGTTGCGGATGCCCCTTTCACTGTGCATCCATCTGAAGGTGAGCTCGACCGGCATCCCGGCCTCGATCTTGTCGGGGTCGCGGTCGGTCATCTGCGCGTAGAACCGGCCTCCCTCGTCGAAGTCGAGAACGCTGATGATAATCGGGGGGTCGAGGCTCGGCCCCAAGAAGTCCTTGCTGTACGTGAAGATCTTCGCTGTCCGCTCTGCCAAGCGGATTTCCTCGAACTGGTCCTTGGTCTGGCAGTACATGCAGACGCGCTGCGGAGGGAAGTTGATGTTTCCGCAGTTGAGGCACTTGCCTCCCCTGCAGTTCAGGTTCCACTTTTTGTCGCGCCAGGATATGGTGGCCGAGGCCTGGTTCTCGAAGAAGGCGAATCCCTGCAGCAATCCCCGGTAGCGCAGGTACTTGTCGTAGTTGGGGAGGAGTATCTTCGAGGGCAGGTGATACTTGATGGCCCTTCTCTCGGGCAGCTTCGTGATGCTGTCGGTCACGTTGAGCACGAAGGCATCAGCCCCGTCGCCGTAGTTGGCGACCAGCATCTTGTCTCCCGCCTTGGCGTCCTCGAGCGCCCCGGCCAGCATCATGAGCGTGTAGGCTGCGCCGGTGTTGCCGACCACTCCCCACAGGTTGTCCTGGACCTGGGTATTGGCGTCCAGGCCGATTCTCCTGGCTAACGACTTGTGGGCCCTGTCGTTGAAGGCGTAGAGGACCGCCGTCGCGAAATCCGATGCCGCCATTCCATTCTGCTGCAGCAGGTACTTGATCGCCTCGTTCATGTTGTCCTGGTATCCATGGTTGATGATGAAGCGGTCCTCCCAGGACCTGACGAATGTGTCGCTGTCCAGCCTCCACAAGTCCATGATGTCGTCGTAGTGGGTGTGGAAGCCGTCGACCTCCGCGATGACGTCCGAACTGCCTATCAACATTGCGGCGGCCCCGTCTCCGAACGTCCGCTCGTATTCGGTGGACGTCATCCCCAGCCGGCAGTCTGCCGCGACAACCAGGATCTTCTTCGCCGAGCCTGCGGTGATGGCGTCCAGGGCTGCTCTCATCGCGATCGTGCCCGACCTGACGGAGTTGGTGAAGTCGGCGGTCATGATGTTGCGCCTCAGGTCGAGTGCTTCGGAGACAATGCCAGCGCATTGCTTCTCCTTGTATGGCGTCGACGTTGAGGCGAGGAACAGGCCATCGATATCGTCCCTGTCGAGCCCGCGCAAGCAGTTCGCGCCGGCCTCGACGGCCATTGTCACGCTGTCCTCGTCGAAGTTGGCGACCGATTTCTCTCCGCCGATGGGCATGCCGCCCCAGGTGCCGAAGATCATGGCTCGGTCCAGCCTGTAGATCGGGATGTATGCGCCGTACGAAACAATCCCTGCCATTTAGGTCTCCTTTCGCAAAGTGATCCCCCAACAACAGCAGGTGGGAGGAACGGAACCCGGGCCGGTCATCAGCTGGCGGTGAGGGCGAGTGCGGAGCTCAGATCGAGCCTGATGCCGGGGCCCATGGAAGTGGCAATCGAGGCACTCCTGATGTACTGTCCCTTGGCACCACTGGGCTTTGCCTTGACCACCGCATCGATGACCGCCGCCAGGTTCTCCAGGAGCTTCTCGTCATCGAAGCTGGCCTTGCCGACTGCGGTATGGATAATGGCCGTCTTGTCGAGCTTGAACTCGACCCGGCCCTTCCTTGCGTCCGAGATGACTCGCTGCAGATCGGCGGCCTGGGCCACAGTGCCCGACTTCGGGTTCGGCATTAGGCCGCGCCTGCCGAGTATCTTGCCGAGCTTTCCTATCTTGGGCATCATATCCGGTGTCGCAATAGCTACGTCGAAGTCGATCCAGCCATCCTCTATCTTCTTGACCAGTTCATCTGCACCGACATAGTCAGCGCCGGCGTCCTGGGCGGTCTTCTCCGCCTCGCCTTGCGTGAACACGAGGACGCGCACAGCCTTGCCGAGTCCGTTCGGTAGGAGGGCAACGCCCCTCACCTGCTGGTCGGCGTGCCTGGGGTCGACACCCATACGCAGGTGCAGCTCCACGGTCTCGTCGAACTTGGTATGCGCAGCCTGCTTAGCCAGGCCCACCGCCTCTTCTGGACTATAGGTCTTGGCCTTGTCGATCAGATCGAGTGCTTCCCGGTGCTTCTTGCCGTGCCTTGTCATGGTGCTCCTAGCTGGCGATGTCGATCCCCATGCTCCGTGCTGTGCCTTCCACGATACGCATGGCCCCTTCGATATCAATCGCGTTGAGGTCCTTCATCTTGAGTTCGGCGATCTCCCTTATCTTCTCGCGGGGCAGCGCGCCGATCTTATTACGCTTCGCGTTGTCGCTTCCCTTCTCGATACCCATGGCCTTCCTGAGCAGGTCCGACGCCGGTGGTGTCTTCAGAATGAACGTGAAGGAACGGTCCTCGAAAACGGTTATCTCAACCGGTATGATCGTGCCCGCCTGCTTGCTTGTCTTGTCGTTGTACTCCTTGCAGAACGCCATGATGTTGACGCCGTGCTGGCCGAGCGCCGGCCCCACGGGGGGCGCGGGATTGGCCTGACCGGCCTCGATCTGCAGCTTCACTATCGCCTTTACTTTCTTCGCCATCCTATCCTACCTCGCTAGAGCCTCTCGACCTGCAGGAAATCGAGCTCCACCGGCGTCTCGCGGCCGAAGAACGACACCATCACCCTGACCTTGCCCTTCTCCGCGCTGATGTCGTCGACGACTCCTATGAAATCGATGAACGGCCCGTCGATGATGCGGACGCTCTGCCCCTCGTTGAACCCTACCTTCAGCCTCGGGGCCTCGGCCTCCATTTGCTTGAGAATACCCTTGACCTCCGTGTCGTCCAGGGGGACGGGCTCGATCTTGCCCTTGTCGTCCTGTGTGCTGACTATGCCGGTGACGCCGGGGGTGTTCCGCACGACATACCAGCTCTCGTCGTCCATCACCATCTCAACGAGTATGTAGCCGGGGAAGATCTTCTTCGAGACGGTCCGCCTCTGGCCGTCCTTGATCTCGATCTCCTCCTCGGTTGGCACGACCACCTGGAATATCTTGTCGCTGACATCCATCGAGTCGATGCGATGCTCCAGGTTGGCCTTGACCCGGTTCTCGTATCCCGAGTAGGTATGGACCACGAACCAGTTCTGCTGCTTTTCTTCCATACGAACGCTATCTACAGGTTGACGCTGGGATTCGGGAAAGCACGGCCGGGGTACCGCTGCCGCTGGATTCCTCTCTCACATTCATGCCGGGCCGGCGATCGAGCCGCGCTTCACCGCTAGAACAGTATCACTTCCATCAACTCGGCGAAACCCAAGTCGAACAGCCATAGAGCAATCGCGATGGCCAC
Source organism: uncultured Dehalococcoidia bacterium (assembly GCA_964524995.1). Lineage (GTDB taxonomy): Bacteria > Chloroflexota > Dehalococcoidia > SZUA-161 > SZUA-161 > CAZGDV01. The sequence continues at coordinate 19,725 of CAZGDV010000030.1, forward strand.
ACTCACGACCACGACAAGCGTCGTCAGATAGAATGTCTCCTGCCTCGTGGGCCAGGTGACCTTCTTGAGTTCGGCTATCGTCTCCCCTATGAATTTGAAACGCGAGCCTGTCTGGGCCCTCGTTGGTGCCTGCTGTCTTGCCATCGCCCTCCCGCCGCTGCGCGACTCGCTACTTGGTTTCCTTGTGCAAAGTGTGGGCCCGACAGCGAGGGCAGTACTTGTTCATCTCCAGCCGCCCGGGGTCGTTCTTCTTGTTCTTGCTGGTGGTATATGTGCGCTCCTTGCACTCCGGACATGCAAGGTGGATAGTTATCCTCGACTCCCCTTTCTTCGCCATCGCCTACTCTTTGATCGATGTGACGAGGCCGGCGCCGACCGTCCTGCCACCCTCCCGAATGGCGAATCTCAGGCCCTCCTCGATAGCTATGGGAACCTGCAGCTTCACCTTCATTTTGACGTCGTCGCCGGGCATGACCATCTCAGTACCGCCCGGAAGCTCGATGCTGCCGGTCACGTCCATGGTCCTGATGTAGAACTGCGGCCTGTAGCCGTTGAAGAAGGGAGTGTGCCGGCCGCCTTCCTCCTTGGTCAGCACGTACACCTGTGCCTCGAAGTCGGTATGCGGGGTGACAGTGCCCGGCGCGGCCAGTACCTGGCCCCTCTCGACGTCGTCGCGCTCCACTCCTCTCAGCAGGCAGCCGATCGCATCTCCGGGCTGCCCCTCGTCGAGGGTCTTGTGGAACATCTCGACGCCGGTGACGACCGTCTTCCTCGTCTCCTTGAGACCAACGATTTCGATGTCCTGGCCCGTCTTGACAATGCCTCGGTCCACCCTGCCCGTGACCACAGTGCCACGGCCCTTGATGCCGAACACATCCTCGACGGGCATGAGGAAGGGCTTGTCAGCGGGGCGCAGGGGCATCGGGACGTAGCTATCTACCGCATCCATGAGCTCCAGTATCTTGCCGCACCACTCGCACTCCCTCTTGCCGCAGCCGCACTCCAGCGCCTTGAGAGCGCTCACCCTGATGATAGGCACCTCGTCGCCGGGGAAGTTGTAGTGCGGAAGCAGCTCCTCCCTCAGCTCCAGCTCCGTAACCTCAAGCAGCTCGGGATCGTCTACCATGTCGATCTTGTTGAGGGCCACGATAACGGCCGGGACTTCGACCTGCTTCGCGAGAAGCAGGTGCTCCCTGGTCTGAGGCATAACTCCGTCGTCGGCGGCCACCACCAGGATAGCGCCATCCATCTGAGCGGCGCCCGTGATCATGTTCTTGATGTAGTCGGCGTGTCCGGGGCAGTCAACGTGGGCGTAGTGGCGCTTCTCGGTCTCATACTCGATGTGCGCGATCGCAATCGTGAGACCCCTCGCCTTCTCCTCCGGGGCGTTGTCGATCGAATCGAAGGGCCGGAACTGCGTTGTACCGGAGGACGCCAGGACCTTCGTGATCGCGGCCGTCAGCGTTGTTTTGCCGTGGTCCACGTGTCCGATTGTGCCTACGTTGAGATGCGGTTTCGTACGCTCGAATACCTTCTTCGCCATCTTGCCTTCCTCCCGACGGTGTTATGCTAGATCTATTCCACAACTGCAGATGAACCTGTTGCGCAGTTCGCTCCACGTGTGGTCTAGTCTGCAGGCGACATACACTGTGCTATTCTAAGATTTGGCCTGTGCCTTGTCAACTAGTTCCGTATCGTGTTTGCAACTCCCCCCAACGCCCGCACTGCGGGCGCGCCCCCGATAGTGTAACACACCCGGCCCGCGCTTCGTTTACTCGCTGGAGGGGGAGACAGGGCTGCGGGCATCGCCGGAAGGCGTCACACCGGGCCCCGCGAGCCCGCCGAGGACCGAAGCGATGAGACGTTTGGCACTGGCTCTGGCGATACTGGCAATAGCTGCACTCGGCACAGGCGGCCTGGGGTGCAATGGGACGGTGGGCGACGTGTCGAGGGAGAACGGCCCCTTGCGGGTCGTGCTGAACGACGCCGGAATAGGATCGAGCGGGAGCGCGATTTGGGTGGACGTGACCGTCGAGAATACGGGCTCATCCGAGTTGCTCGATTTCCGGACCTATCTGGGTGTCGACCTGATAGACGCCATACGCGCCAAGGAAGAGCACTACAACCAGTACAACCTGAACAAGTACCTGCTCGACGCCACCTACGGGAAGTACCTGTTCGAGACCTATACCTCGGTGTGTGAGGGCCTGTCGATCCCGGCTGGTGAGCGGTCGAACGACGTGGTACAGGTCTGGGATGTCGTTACTATGGGAGACCTTGCCTGGGGGGACAACCCGGTCCTGGTGATTACCGCCAACGATGGGGAGGGCGGCTCCTACGCCGTCGCATTCACCGTTCCTCAGAAGGAAGTCACGATCGACTGGTCATTGAGCTGACCGACGGCTACTCCCCGCCGGGCTGGACATAGCGGAACGACTCCATGTAACCATCGAAGTCCTCGAACACATCGTCGGCGGAGCTGACCGCGCCGGTCCTGGTAATGAAGCTGAACACCATCTGGCTTTGCGTGAAGTACGTGGCCGCGACAATGCCGTAGGCCTCGCTTCCCCCCGGCGTAGTGACCTTGTAGTACTGCGTCGACGTAGGGTAGCCGATCACCGCCCCCAGCCTCATCTCGCCCCGCTCGAGGCTCTCGATTCCTTCCGCCTGCTCCATCAGATCGAGCATCTCCTCGACTTGTGCCTGCGGGTCGGTGTAATGGACGATGGTATTGAGCCACTGAACGCGGAACGACCGCGTCCCTCCGCCCTCCTGCCGGACCTCGACGATGCCGCTGATCTCGGTGGGCTCGTCGCCGGGCTGCCCCGACTCGATGAGGGTGAAGTCCGCCGGGTACTCGAACTCGACGCCGTACTTGGAGTAGGTGGCCGTGCCGGGGCCGCACCCGGCCAGCACCAGGCAGGCGACGACCAGCAGGGCTATGCAAACGGCGGGCAGGGTTTCTCTTCTCAACTCGTGTGGTATTATACGTGGAGCGGCAAGCGGCTACAAGTGCGAAAGCGGCCCGAAGGCCGCGAGGGAATCGAAATGCTCAAGCTGGTGCTGATAATCATAATCCTGGTGCTCGTCCTGCTCATCATCCTCGCCCTGAAACGGGGGAGGTATTGAGGGGGTGTTCAGAGTTCAGCGCTCAGGCTGCGCCAGTGAATGGACGCGAGCGAGATTGCCAAGGCTAGTGCTATGAAGTACAGACCCGTGAGTCTCTCGTCGAAGCTGGACGCAGTGGCAGTGTGGAATGCCCCATACACGATCAGGGGAGTGGACAGTGACAGCATGACGGGCTTCAGGTATCTCGAAACGGCGTCGAGGGATGCTATCATCTGTGCAAAGAGAAGCATCACGATGACGAACAGCCAGACGATGCCGATGACCTCTAGGGACACCCCGGCTGGGTTGCGCTGGATTCCTGATAGACCGTCGCCGAGCGCTATGGTGTGGCCAAGATAGTACGCGGTGACTGTAAGCGGCCAGAGGAACATCCAGCAGACGGGCTCGGCCCATTGCGGAAGTCGGTTTCGTATTCCCGCCAGCCGGCTGATCCAAGCTTCTCGCAGCAGCGATTTGCCCACTATCATTAGCAATAGGCACGTAGATAGCACAAGCAAACCCAGCCTCACGAGTTGCACCGTAAGGCTGGGTGATTCAATCCCGAATAGAGCAAGTGCGAAGAAGAAGAACAGTGTGCCCAAGGAAAACGGCTTCAAGGGTAGAAGACGGACTCTCACTGGCTTGTCTGGGGTGGTAGGACTGGTGTCAGTGGAAGCTGGGAGCCTACCACACTGCCTTGCAGCATTGGCTAGCCTCTCGAAATTCACGCCAAACTGGCTCCAGTGCTCTTGATTCCGGCGTTCGAGAACGGCTTCAAGAGTCCCCTGCCACATACGGTTAGTCCTCTCCCATATCCAAGTTGGTGGCTCCTTTCTCACGAAAAGCCAATCGAGTACTGTGCGCACGCAATTGGGGTAACGAAGGGAAGGTTTCTCCCTGACATTCGCGCATTCCAGAAGTAGATAACCCACCTTATCCATTCGGCCAATACACCGTCCGATTGTGGCTTCATAGTGGGCAAGCGAGTGATATTCTAGGAACTGCTTGCGCTCGTCGATAGCCACGCTCTCCTCTTTCGCTTCGGCGCTCATGAGGTCTTCTATCACAAGCGTCATTATTTGCACTGTGGCGCTGACCGTTCCACTTCTCCACTGGAGCCAAGCTATGACCAGGGCTAGTACACCAGCGATCGCCGTTAGCGCTACCCACATTCCATCGCCTCCTGATAGAGCGGTGACGTTACTCACTCGCACATCATACCTGTCGCACGGGAATGTCTCAAGTGGTATAATCGCGGCGTTCTATCATCAAGGAGGGACTGCCGGATGGGCAAGAGTACCACCAAGCGGAGACCCAAGGCACGACGCCTTGAGGTCGTGTTCGATACTAATGCTCTGTATACAGGTCACGAGAGCGACCTCGTGAGAGAAGAGGTCGAGGGTTTGATAGCCCGACATAGTCAGCATGATGATCTGAGCGTTGGGTGGTACGTGCCGCGTGTTGTGATACACGAAAGGAGATTCCAGATGCTCAAGGCGGCACGGAAGTTGCTCCCGTCGATTCGTAGGCTTGAGAAGTTGTTGGGACACAATCTCAATATAACGGAGGAAGCGCTGGAACAGAGGGTAGACGCTGCTGTGAAAGGCAGTATCGACAAGCTCAATCTGCATGTGCTCGAATTGGATGTCTCGAAGGTAGAGTGGGATCGTCTGATACATGATTCATGCTACCGCCGACCACCCTTCGAGGATAGCGACAAGGAGAAAGGGTTCCGCGATTCGCTGATAGCAGAGACATTCATGCAATTTGTCGACATCTGCCCTAGTACTGCTACTATTTGCCGAGTGGCTCTGGTGACTGGAGACCAGGCAATGGCAGATGCGGTGAATAGACGTTGTGACCAGATGGCCAATGTGAGAGTATTAGGGTCAATTGAAGCGCTGGAGGAGTTGGTAAACACTCTTGTTGCAGCAATCAGCGAAGAATTGGTTGCGAAGTATCGAGAACAAGCTGGCAAGTACTTCTTCGAACGGGGAAACAAGCAAAGCCTGTATTACAGACTAGGCGTGGATGAGAAGCTGCGATTGGACTACGCGTCGGTTCTTGCTGCTATTCCCGATGGTGCTGATGGAAGAAGGGACACGAAATGGCTGATAGGCCCCCCGCAGTTTGTCAAGAAAGAGACACAGAAGGTATTCTGGGCCACTGGTATTACCATCGAGGCCGAAGCGTATGTGAGAAGCCCGCGTTATGCAGAAGGGTCTGTTCCTGACCGGCCATCTTGGCTGAACCTGACCATGCCATACCTGTGGGCATCATCTGGGACACCTTCAACTGCCGCTTCACGCACAACATCTTGGGCCGACTACCTGTCACAGCTGTCTGGACCATCTCCCGCCGGGATTCCAAACCCTGAGCATGATCTGCCTGAGGAGAAGGAGGTATTGGTCGCGAAGGGATCCACGGTTTTCGAGGTACGATGGAGAGTCACAGTCAAGGCTAGTGGCAAGTTCTCAAACCCCATTCTCGTCGGCATCGAACACAAGAGTACTCGCTGGGAGCCGACGACTTGAGGAAGCAGTGCTAGCCTTGAGGTCGTTTCCAAAACGAGGACAGGGACAGGTTGGCGGCGCCTTGGCCTAGCATCAAGCGGAACTCACCTCCACCTTCCCACCTGCGTAGCCCGAATGCCTATCATTCCAACGGCTGCGGGCCTATTCCACTGACGCAACTGAGATGTAGTAGCCCCCGAACTCCGTGTCGTAGGCATCACTCACGACGACGAAGTAGTCGCCCGTTCGAGGGGCCTCGTAGACCAGCTCTGCGTTGGTACCGAATATCCCGCCGCCGCTGTCGTCATCTGATACCACATCATCTTCGGGGGCCCACAGGTAGTCCACATCGAGGTAAGGGTCGATCAGTACCGAGTCCACCGAAATCCGGACGGCCTGCCCCGCATCGAGATGGAGTTCAAACCAGTCGTAGTCTGCCGGGTAATCGAGGTTGCCAACGAGAGTGTCCCCGACCGAAATCGGTCTCCCGTCGTCCGGGTCTTGATACGGAGTGAGCTCGCAGTTGGTGGTTATCTCGAACCTGCCCGGAGACTGAGAGCACTGACCGACGATGAAGAAATACGGTTCCTCGTATTCGGTTTTGGCGGATGCTGATTCCATGCCTGACACTTCTTCATCCACATCGAGAAGGCGCTCGCCGGTCATGTCGATGAGCCAGAAGATGGCGTCGTTGTCGCTCGTCACATGGACGTTTACTAGCGTTTCTCTCTGTTCATTGACCACGAACATCTTCTCGTCCCAGTAGTTGGCGAGCTCGACCTCATACTGGAACTGCCCACCCTCCATTTGTAAGGTCCTGTCCCCGAGCCCGTCAACGTCATCCCCGGCGATGATGCGGTCCAGGATGGTGGACAAGTCCTTTGCTGAAGTCGATAGAGCGAAGGTCTCTCCGAATGCGTAACCCGACATGCCAACCACGTCCCCATGCTGCGAGACCAGCACACCCCCGCTCTGCCCGCCGTCTATATCGGTAGAGGTCTGGAGGCAGGTCATCTGATGCCTGTCCCATTCCCGTATTCTCGAGAGTAAACCCTCGGAGATGGCAGGTTGGGGGAATTCATCTGGCTCCATCGGGTACCCGATCAGATACATCTCGTTGCCAATCTCGATATCCTCACCGTCCACGAACGGCAGGGGATCAATGCCTGTGTCTATCGGGCCTATGACAGCCAGGTCACTGAGAAGGTCCGTGCCCACGACCGGCGCGTCGATGTACTCTGAGCCGTCCGGGAGAACGACTCTTGCTTCCGTGTATGGCCAGACCACATGAGCACAGGTCGCGATGTACCCATCCCCAAACACCACGCCGCTGCCTGTCCCTGAAGGGGTCTCGATGAAGGCAACGGCCGGGGATACCTTCGCGAACACGTCCTTTGGCTGAAGGGCGGTTTTCAGAGTTGGCTCACCGGTACCGGGTGGTCCGGTTGGCGAGGGCCATGGTGTGCTTTCTCCTCCCGAGCACGACGCGAGCAGCAAGCCCGCCATGACTATTGCTATCAGCAGGTGCCGCATCGTCTACCTCCCCTGGAAACACGAAGTCGTGGTGGTTCGTCGGGCGCATTATATAGAGCCAGGAATGTTCGAGCAAGAGGACTTCTCTGCAGCGAGAGAAGCGACGGTGAGGCATGTGTCAATGAGGAGTGGCATGAGTGGAGCCCGCAGCCAGACTTGAACTGGCGACCCCGTTCTTACCAAGAACGTGCTCTACCACTGAGCTATGCGGGCTGGTGATGGTGGAGGGGGTAGGATTCGAACCTACGAAGCCTGAGGCGGCAGATTTACAGTCTGCTGGTTTTAGCCACTCACCCACCCCTCCAACGCGACGTCTGGCCAAGGCCAGACCACACTAGATTATCGAAGAACGCGTATGGGTTGTCAAGGTCGGGCGTACTTGGTTGAGATGACGCGTAGCGATCTACGTCCCGAGCATCTTCTGCCTGTCGATGGCCTTCAGGCCGATGTTGGCGAAGTAGTCCAGGGCCCCGCCCACCACGGCCAGCCCCAGGCAGGAGAAGAACGCCGGGGGCTTGCTGCCGAAGACCAGCGTGAACTCCATGTCCTGCAGGATGTGGTTCAACGGCCCCAGGATGAGCGCCATGCCCGCCATGCCGGACACGCTCAGGAACATCCCGAAGCCCCTCACCACCATCAGGCCGACCTCTTTGCCGCTGGGAACGATGGACGCGGAACCGGTTGGACTGCTCATTATTCGCTACCTCCTGAAGGTCTCTATTCGGACGACAGATCGATGATGATTCGCCCGTCTTCCAATCTTGCGGGGGTATTCACGTGATGTTGGCTGTGTAGCAAGGATTATAGTGGTTGTTGGAAGGGTATGCAACGCCGTGCGCCCCGCGATCCCCACTTGCCCGCAGGGGCGATTCGCCGAATCGCCC
>CAZGDV010000031.1:0-27517 GCA_964524995.1 uncultured Dehalococcoidia bacterium
ATTCTTTCTGAGGCAACTATACCACCTTCGGTAACATTTATTATCAGTCAATTCGAGGGCTTGACAGCCGTGATATGTTTCGTTAGCATACAGTCCTCCGGTCGATAGTCGCATAAGACCTGCTAATACATCGCATAAGGGAGGGTGAGGCCATGAGGGCGGAGGCACTGGAGAAGGAGGCGAGGCTCTTCCAGACCCTGAAGGCGGCTCTCGCGAAGGGCAAGGAGGTATCCAGGAGCTGCCTTGCCTGAAAGTCGTGAAAGGGTAAGTGAGTTGCCGGTTCGGCAACTGAAGTCGGTGAATGTGGGCTGGGCCACTTGACTTCTTCGTGCAGTTGCATGTCACGGAGAGGTGTAATCTGCGTTGTCGCCACTGCTACCAGTCGGCGAAAACGCTGGAGATGAGCTTCGAGGAAGTCACGGCGGCCATAGACAACGTTAAGGATGCCATAAGGGGCTGGGCGATGGACCACGAGATGGTGGTATCGCCCAGCCTTCATATTACCGGCGGCGAGCCTGTGGTGAGAAAAGATCTCTTCGATGTCGTTTCGTACGGTCGGGAATGTGGATTCAGCGTATCGCTGATGAGCAACGGGACAATGATAGACTCAGAGGCCGCCCGTCGGGTAGCGGACTGCGGCGTAGCGGACGTTCAGATAAGCATCGACGGCCTGGAGGAGACCCACGACGCCGTCAGGGGGCCGGGCTCGTTCCGGCGGGCGCTGGTGGGAGTCGAGAGCCTGGTCACGGGGGGTGTCGAGACCAACCTGAATGTGACCGTGTCCAGGCTCAATGCCGGGGAGGTGGCCGGACTGGCGCGGCTGGGGTGCGACCTCGGCGCGAGTGCCGTAGCCTTCTCTCGGCTGGTTCCCACCGGCACAGGTGCCGGGCTGGAGTCGGCGTTGCTTAGCCGCGAAGAGGTGGCGGCCCTATATGAAGAGATCCGCGAGCTCGGTGACGGTGGAGGGATTGCCGTCACATCCCGCGACCCGCTGGCCGTTGTGGCTGGTATGAGTGACGATGTGCCGGAGGTCGACGTCCCGATAGGCGGCTGCGCCGCGGGCATGTTCGGCGTCACGATCGCCTCGGACGGGACGATAATGCCGTGCCGGCGAATGGACATGCCGGTCGGCAACATCCTGGAGCATTCCTTCCGCGAGCTGTGGGTGGAGTCGCCGGTGCTGTCAGCCCTCAGGACGAGGGACGCGTACCACGGCGGCTGTGAAACATGCGCCTACTGGGCCGTGTGCCGGGGGTGCCGTGCAATTGCGCTCGCGCACGCCCGCGCGGGTGGGGCAGACGACTGCCTCGGCCCTGACCCCCAGTGTCCCTACTGGCGGCCCATGGGTGGGGCTGACTAGCCCTCACCCTCAGGCTTGCCTCTCCATCCCTTCCCCACAGCCTCCTCGAAGCTCTTGCCCAACTTCGCCCAGAACTCTTGGGCCGCGGCGCGTATCTCGTCCCAGGGGAAGTCCTCATAGGTGCCACGGTCTTGCACCCATTCGATGTGCTTCCGGCCCTTCTTGTTGTACTCCGAGTCCTTGAAGTCGTTGACTCCATCGAACTCTACCGGCACGAAGCCGTTCTGTCTGCATGCTTCTGCGTCCACAGCCGGGCTGGCGTGCACCCACCTTCCGTCAATGCGCAGTTCGGCGTAGCCGTGGTAGATGAGCAGGTTCCCGCCGCCGATGATCTTGCGGAACTTGTACGAGAGCAGGTGGTCCCGGATGTCAGCGAAGCCGATGCGGCCAGGGATGCCCGCAGCCCTGGCCAGGGCCACCAGGAGGATCGACTTGTGGGTGCAGAACCCGCACCCCTTCTGCAGCGTCCCGCTGGCCTTGTAGTCCTCCAGTTCGAAGCCCGTGGCGTATGGCTCGTGTCTGACGCTGTCCCTGACGAAGTAATACAAGACTATTGCCTTCTCCCGGTCTGATTCCTTCCCCTGTGTCAGCGAAAGGGCCTTCTCTCTGATCGACGGTGTGTCGGAGTCGATGACGTCGGTGGCCTGCAAGTACTCTTCCATGACTCCATGATAGTGTGGGGTGTATTCATCGTCAAACAGGGCGAGGTATCTGTGGAACGGGCGTTGGGTGGCCCCACCCGCCCGCCCACGGGAGCTGCGCTCCCGGACTCTCGCTTCTCCCCCTCCCCCAGACGAACTGGGGTTATGTGTGCATTGCATGAGTCATGGTTGATCGGGGGACGCGGGAACGGGGCCTTGGGGGCGAAGCCCCCGAAGAGGTATGTGGGAGGGTGGGAGGGAATGACGACGCTGGTTGGCAGGGGTTCGTGGGAGGAGGGGCTATCGTAGGGGCGCATGGCCATGCGCCCTCGAAATTGTCTTTGTGCCAACGTCAATTGTTCGCTGCCGTCTGCCATCAAGCGCGGGTGATGTCATGTAAGGCCGCTGGCTTATCGAGCTAGTACCACATCTCGACCCTGTGAAAGGCCTCGGCCAGCTCGAAGTCCTGTCCCCGCGCAGCCTCCTTGCAGCGGTCTCTGGCCCATTTCTCCAGCAGCTCTGCCGGGATGCTGCCTACCTGGCTCTCGTGACAGCGCAGGGCACGCATCTTGATGTCCCAGGTGTCCGTTATATCTATGCAGTGGTTGGGGTCTTCGGAGGCCCAGAACAGCATCTCCTTGACCTTATGGGGCTCAAGGCCGTCCATGAGCAGTTCGGGGTAGGCCAGATGGTCCCTGGCGTAGGGGAAAACGGCATCCAGAGTCACCTGACCGGCTATCCTGTGGTCTCTGTGCCAGAAGTAGCGCCGGTAGGGGTCGGAGGTCACAACGGTCTCCGGCCTGTACATGCGGATCAGGCGTACGATCTGCTTGCGGAACTCGGCCGTGTCTTCGAGGCACTGATCGGAGTGCCGCAGGAATGTGACCTCTCGGACGCCGAGTACCTCGGCGGCGGCCAGCTGCTCCCGCTCCCGTCTCCTGGCCAGGACCTCCGGCTTCATGTTCCTGTCCGAGGTGCCCTTGTCGCCGTTGGTGCACACTATGTATATGACCTCTCGCCCCTCGCGGACCCAGCGTGCTACCGAGCCAGCAACCCCGAACTCGGCATCGTCCGGATGGGGGGTGACGACCATCACGTTTGCCGGTTTGACGTCAATTGGCATGCAGGACACTCTCCTGGAGTCGACGTCAATTGTATATCATCTGCGAAAGCGCTACAATTACAGATTGGCCCTATCGGGCCTGCGAAAGACCATGAACGCGCGTTGGAGCGTCAGGCCGTACGGGGAAACCGATTTCGACGGCTGTCTTCACCTGAACGAGGAAGCGGCGCGAGCCTGGCGCAGGCATCATTGTACTTCGGCTGAGAGCTTGGCGGAACGCCACCGCCATCCCAACTTCTGCCCCGAGACCGACCTGTTTGTGGCGACACAGGGCGACGGAATGGTCGCCGCATATGTGGAAGTGCGCCCTGAGCTGGACATAGGCCGTGCTGTCTTGTGGTATCTCGTGCACCACGAATGCCTGGATGAGGATCTGGTGAGCTGCCTGCTCGATCGGGCGTGCGACCGCGCTGCCGGGATGGGTGCTTCTTCTGCTCATGTCAACGTACCCGAGGACGACGACTGGATGAGGACTGCACTTGCCTCCCATGAGTTCGTGCCGATTCGTCGTTTCCTTGAGCTGAGGCTGAAGATGCGTCCTGCGCGGCGATCCGAGGCCCTCCGGGACAGGGGCCTTACCTGTCGCTGCCTGCAGCGGGGTGAGGAGGCGGAGTTGGTCGAGCTTCAGAACCGATGCTTCTCAGGTACCTGGGGGTACAACCCCACTACCACTGAGGAGGTGACCTACCGGCTCAACCTGGGAGATTGCAGCCATGATGGTGTTTTCGTGCTGCGCGAGCGTGGCGAGCCGGTTGCGTACTGCTGGACGACGGCGGAGGTAGGGCCGAGTGAGGGGCTGGGTTTCGGGCGTGTCTACATGATCGGGGTTGACCCTGCCCGGCGCGGTCACCGGTTGGGGACGCGCGTGTTGCGGGTGGGGCTCTCGTATCTGGCGGAGAAAGGGGCGAGGTCGGTGGAGCTTACGGTGGACGCCGAGAACCTGGAGGCGCGACGCCTCTACGAGTCAGCGGGGTTCAGGCCCTGTACGGCCGGCCTGTGGTACGAGAGACGGATTACGTGAGCGCCGGTTGCCGGCTGGTGCCGAGCACCGACCTGTACCGATCGATGATCCTGTCGGCCACGACGGCCCAGCCCATTTCTGCAACTGTGTTGCGTACGGCCTGCCTGCTGCCGTTACCGTTGGCGAGCGCCGAGGCTATACCGGCGGCAAGCTCGTCGGGAGCGTTGCTTTCGACGATGTAGCCATTCTTTCCGGAGCAGACCACGTTCTCGATCCCCCCGACCCTCGTCGCGACGACGGGCGTGCCGCAGGCCAGGGATTCCAGCGCCGCCAGCCCGAAGCTCTCGTAGTAGGACGGCACAACACTTAGATCCGCTGCGCTGTAGTAGTAGGGAAGGTCTTCGTGCTTCACCACCCCGGCGAATATGACTGAGTCCTGGATTCGCAGCTCGCGGCATAGGCCTTGGAGCCGGGCAAGTTCACCTGCGCTTTCCTCCCCGCCCCCGGCCACGACGAGATCGGGCCTGGCCGTGCTCCCCAGCCTCTGGAGGGCACCGAGAAGCTTGTCCAGACCCTTCAGCGGGTCGACACGCCCTACGAAAAGGACGATGTTGCCGCCGTTCAAGCCGAGATGCCTTCGAGCGTGCTCCCTGTCAACCGGACGGAACAGCGACAGGTTCACGCCGCAGGGCACGACGCTGATGGTATCTGGGCTGGCGTCGTAGTACCTGATGAGCTCGGCCCTCTCCCTCTCCGTGGGGGCGATGACGAGGTCACAGTCTCGGACCAGCTCCAGCTCGGTTGCGATGCGGAGGTCGGGCTCTTCCTCTCCGACGCCCGTAGCGTTCTTCGCCGCAGCGAGGGTGTGGAACATGGTGATGTGGGGCACCCCCCACCACCCGCTGATGCGCCTGCCCGCCCAGCCTGACAGCCAGTAGTGGCTGTGGACCAGATCATATCGGGCCCCGTCCCGCTTGCGAAAGCCTTCAACGGAGCACGCTGCCTCCTCCAGGTGGGCGTAGAGCACGAGCTTGGGTACGTCTTCGATCTCTCCGACCCGCGAGTGAATGAGCCGCACGTTGTCACCGATCACGATGACCTCTTCTTCCTCAGGATCGTGCGCCCTCGTGTATATGTCTACCAGGTGACCCCGCCTTCCTATCTCCGCAGAAAGCTCACGGATGTACGCGCTCATGCCGCCGGTATCCCTGGTGCCCAGCCTGCCCACGGGACAGCTGTGGATGCTGACCATGGCTACCCGCAGCCTGCCGTCACTTGCCAAGAGCCACCTCTGTTCTCAGTCTGGTTATGTCCTGGGGCAAGGGGAGTCACTAGAGGATGATGCGGCAGCTGTAGATGGGGATCTCAGACCCTCCGAGCCGGTACTTGTAGTCCTCAGCCCCCTTGAGGAAGTCGTACCGCCTCTTGCCCCGTTCTATGCTGTCTTTTAGGGAGAGCACCTTGGACATGAGTCCCGCGCTCAGGTCTCGGTACCGGATGTCATAGCCGCTGTTGTAGAGGTAGACACTTTCATTGTAGTCGAAGCACATGACCGCAGCAACGGGTTCCGAGTCGATCTGGAGTATGCCGAGCCTGAGATAGCCGGCGGCGGCCATCCGCCGGGCGATGCTTCGGAAGAAGGATTCCATCCCGGCATTCATGAAGGTTGCCTTGTCCTCCCTGCTTTCTCGCAGCAGCTTCAGAAAGACGTCCATCGTGCTTGGGACGTCCTCGGGGCGCTCGAAGGAGTTGAACCGCACATCGCCAGCCTCGTGTAGCCTCCTCAGCTTGCGGCGCACCTCGCGGCCCTGCTTCGCTGAGGGTATCAGGAAGTATCCGTCCCAGGTCGCTGGGAGCTCTATGTCCAGGGAGACGTTCTGCGGCTCGCACGTCACGGCCAAGCCCCGGCGGGATGCGATGTCGGCGAGATGGGTCATGACCGTCGAGTCATGTCGCAACGAGTCCAGTTGAAGCTCTGTGATTCCGCCCTGCGGGAGACTGTCAAGGATGGCGTTGAAGAAGGAGGTCTCCTTGCCCGGAGCCGCGACGAAGTCCATGTAGTCGCAGACATCGGCGCTGCCTATTAAGGATGCCGTGCCATCCCTGACCCTGAGAGGGGCGATACCGATAGCATCGCCGTCCTCCTTGACCTCCAGAATATGCGATTGAGAGCCTTCCCCGAACTCGCACCACCAGGCATCGAGCCACGCGGGCAGCATGAAGAGCGGCTCCCACCTCATGCGCCGGCGCAGTTCCGGCCAACGCGACCGAAGCATGTCCAGGTCCAGCGGGGTTGTCTCGTAGTCCATCGTTTGACAGTCTATCATCCGGTTGCGATCACCGGCAAACCTTCTAGCAGGGGTGATGACCCTCTTCTCACATCACCAACGGTACTATTTTCCCATTTGCATCAGTCCCAAATGACTATTGTAGGTCGTTTGTGAGGTCTGCTAAGGTCTGTGCAGGATAGGCTGTTCTATCCACCTCGCTAGCGCGCATAGTGCGGGAAAAGACCGTATGAAGGAATCGTTCGAAGCATCCGAGAACGAGGATATGACACGTCGCGACCAACCAGCCGCCGACGCCGATATCGGCATCGAGGACTTCGCGAACTGGTCCACCGACGGATTCCTCCTGTTCGATGAGGCTCTGAACTGCGTCGGCATGAACCCCGTCGGCGAGAGGCTGTTTGGAATGTCCGAGGAGTCCGCCGTCGGTAGGAGCCTCATGGAGATCGTGCCGGTAGCACCCGATGACGATGACCACGAGAGCTACGCCAATGTGATCAGAAGCGGTGGCCACTTCTTCACCGAGGCAATGAGGGGGGAGCTGTGCCTTGGCATCAAGGCGTTCAAGGTCGGGGACGGCCTCGGCCTGATAGCCAGCGACATCACGGAGCTGAAGCACACGGAGGTGGAGCTGGACAAGGAGCGCAATCGCCAGGAAGAGCGTGAGGACGAGCACACGCTCGAGCTGAAGTACATTGATGAGCGGCTCCAGCAGGAGACGGACCGGCGCAAGCGTCTGGAGAAGGAGAACAAGAAGCTGCGCAGGCAGCTCAAGGAGCTTTCGAAGAACCCGCCTTCGGAGAAGGAGGAGCCGGTCAGAGCGGTGTCGGCAGGGCCGGAGGTGCTCGGGGAGGCTGAGAGGGAAGCGAGGATCAAGGACCTGGCGGTCGAGCTGTCGATCAATGCCGTGACGCTGACGAACCTTGAGGGCAAGGTTGTCTATGCCAACCCGTCGTGCCTGAGGGTGTGGGGCCGGGGCGAAGAGGGGATCTTGGGAACGCCCTTCTCGCAGTTCTGGCAGGCTGAGGAGGAGGCGTCCGAGGCCGTGGACATGGTGCTGGGTGGGGGAAGCTGGACCGGGGAGCTCATTGCGAAGGGCAAGGGCGAATCCGGCATCGAGGTAGAGATGTCGGCGCATCCGATCATAGTCGAGGGGGACGTGCCCGCACTGCTGTTCTTCTCGTTCGTTGACATCACGCAGCGCAGGAGGCTGGAGGACAAGCTCAGGCACTACGAAGGCAAGTTCGAGGCCCTCTCGGCCAAGTCGATCCAGTGGATCGAGCGCTTGAACGCGGTCCTCGACAACACCGAGCAACTGGCGGCGCAGGTACCGGAGGATTCGGCCGAGGCGGATGCCGATACTCTGGATGAGACGTCCGATGGGGCCCCTATCGAGGCTTCTGATGAAGAGGCTGGGCTTCCTGAAGACGAGGAATCAGCGGAGGACGTCGATTCCGACGGCAGTGAGGCTTTCGGTGAGAGCGAGTCAGCCGTCACAGAGGACGGCGAGCCCACAGGCATGGTGGACGTTCTGCAGACCCCGGAGCCGGATGGCGGGCAGGAGGCTGAGGACACGGCCGGACCGGTTGTGGAGGTGGAGGACCCGAGTGCTGACGATGCGCTCGCTGTGGAGGCTGTTGCCGGAGAAGAAGAGACGCCTGTTGACGAGGAAGAGATAGCCGAACCGGTCGGGCAAGAGGGGTCAGCCGAAGACACTGTCCCCGATCTTGCGGAGGCCGCTGCGCAAACCGATTCGTCGGCCACCGTCGATGGTGGACCAATCGGATTGGTGAACGTCCTGGAAGCGCCGAATTCAGGGGAAGAACAGGAGACCGGTTCGGAAGAGCCGACGGCTGAACTAGTCCCGGAGGCGCAGGTGCTAGGCGGTCAGACTGTGGAAGAGGAGGTCGGGGCTGTCCGGCAGGAGGAATCGGCCGCCGGTGACCCTCCGGCAATGGGGGCAGCCGCCGAGGGAGATGACCTCACCTCCGCCGGGCAGACCATGATAGAGACGTTCGATACGGAGGAAGCATCGTCCACCAGGACAACCGGCCTGATCGACATCCTGCAGGCGAGAATGCGAAGGCGAAGGAAACGCGCCTCCGAATCAGCCGCGCAGGAGCAGGACGAACAGGCCGACGTTGAGATGGAGCTTCAGACCGGAGCGGCAGGCCTGAACAGTATTGCAGAATCACCCTCTACTCGGGAAGGGGAGACCCCTGCACGCCCCTCAGAGGTCGAGCCGGAGGGTGGCTGGCTGGCCTGAACCGGGCGACCTTCAGAAGAGACCCGATGGTGCCCCGCGACCCCTCCTGGGTCCCACGATAGCCCAAGCCAAGACCCCTATCAGGACCACCGCCGATCCGATCAGGAACCACAGGGTCTTGTATTGCAGGCCGGAGTTGAAGGCGTCAACCGAGTTCAGGATTATCCTGTTGCCTTGCTCAGCGAGGTCCTGCTCCAGGCCCTCGTAATCACCCGCGTCCATTAGGGCTTCCTGCAGCTCCGGCTCGCCGTAGGAGCTGTAAGCGGTTGCGAACCCCACGAAGAGGATGATCGACGATATGAGAAGTACAGCGACCGCCCACGCGAGGCGGCTCTTCCAGTTGCGTCCGCCGAGGAACCCGATGCTGACAAGACACAGGGTCGGCAGGACCCACAGCGCCCACCACCAGGTTCTCGCGGTGTGCACGTGCTCTCGCGCGTCGTCGAACGGCTCCAGGTCTACGTCGTTGTCCTCCGCCAGCTCCCGCAGGTCCTCGTGAGTGAACGTGTAGCCGTTCGCTATCCAGTCACGTACGTCCTCCAGCGTGTCGCGCCCGTCCCGGTCCAACTCGTCCAGCAAGTCAGCGTCGGTGTACTCCCAGCCGTCGGCGACGGCATCGCGCGCCTCGTCGAGGAAATCCTCGTTGTCCGCCCCCATCGCCGACCTCAGGTCTGCCTCGGTGAAGACCCATTGATCGGGGATATCGTCGCCAATCATCTCCTGTACACTGGCTTCGACGTCCACCCCGGCCAGGGTCTTGAACTCCTCGTAGGAAACGGTCGCCGGGCGGCAGTTCGGGATCTCCCCGGCTTGCAGGCCTTGTAGCTGCATTATGAACTGCGCCATGCTGCAGGTGGGCAGGCTGTAGAACAGCGCCTCGAGTTCCTGATCGGCCATATGCGCCAGCGCAGCTACGGCGTCGTCCTTTACCTCGGTTATGTCGATGATCACCGATATGCTTGCTGTCTCCCCTTTCAGATAGGCCGCGATTGCGTCGACTATGCTCTCGAACTGTGCCTGCACCCACGACTGGGGAAGCGAGTCCTTGAGGGCCGTGGCGATCTCATCCTGCAACAGCGTCACGCTGAATGGCAGGTTCACAGCCTGCTCGATGTTCTCGGTGACCATCGGCGTGATGATCTGCTCGATAACGTAATCGTAGGTCTCTTCGCCTGCCAGCAGGTCGACCAATGCATCGGCCACGGCGTCGACTCTGTCCTCCAGCCGGAGCGTCACCGTGAAGTGGTCGGAGTCCCTGGTGAAATAGGGTAGCGCCGAGTCAATGGCTGCGCTTGCCTGCGGCTTGATCCAGTCCAGCGGGGCGGCCTCCTTCAAGGCGCTTTCGACATCCGCCTCCGCCAGATCGAGTGAGAATGGCAGGTTGTCCTGGTTCTCGACGAGCTGCTCAGCCAGGTAGGACATACCGTCGTCATATAAGCTTGCAACTGCGTCGCTTTCGAGCGTTTCGTTCTTGATCACGTCAGTGGCATGCTCGACCCTTTCCCTGGTGTCCAGCGTGAAGCTGAATTCGTCCTTGTCTCCGAGGATGTAGGGCAGCACGGCCCCCAGGGCTGATCTGAACGTCTCGTCGAGCCACTCAGGTGGGAGTATGGCCTCGGCTGTGGCCACGGCCTCCTGCTTGAGAGCATCGACGTCTATGGGGAAGTCGGATGCCTGCTCCTCCTCGATCTCGTCCAGCGCCGAGGGCACCACCGTATCGTAGAGGAACTCGTACGTCTCTGTGTCCTCGAGCCGGTCGGCATAGAACGTGGCGCTGCCCAGACCGCAGTTCACTTGGGTTACCAGCAGCAAGGCGGCGAACAGGACGAAGAATACCAGGATGAACGGAATGGTGAATACCCGCCTAACCCACATCATCATGTACCCCCTAAGGTGGCTCTTTCGTCATTATCCTGCTCAGACCTTACCAGAGTGACCATAACCTACACAATGGTCACTTCCGGTGATATTAGTGGGTAAATCGTACCACTGCTGGTGGGAATAGGCTAGGCTGTTCTTGACAAACGCGTGTGATCGGGCTAGCATGTTCGCGATTCTGGGCTCGCGGACGACGATATGAACTTGGATAGCTACCCCGAACACTACCCCAAGCCGCCGGTGGTGAAGTGGAAGGCCAGGGCGAAGGCTTTCGCCCTGTTCTCTCAGGGCAAGCGCCCGCGCGACATCTCGCCCCGCGCGGTCAACGGCATCAGGCGTAAGAAGCTTCACGAATACTATGGGCAGTGGCGCAAACTGGAGGAACTGAAAGGTAGCCGGACGGAAGTCGCCCCGCCCTCTATCCAGACCCGGTACGTGATCGAGGATAAAGTGCTGGCTACGACAGTGCCGGTTGACAAGGCTGTGCCTCTATCACTGAGCCCGGCTGAGGAGGCTACTGCGCTGCCCTCGTCCGGTGAGATGCAGCTTGTGGTGTTCGAGCTTGCGGGCCAGGCATACGGCCTGGATATCAGCACAGTCCAGGAGATAATTCAGGTCCCCGGAATCACACGGGTACCAGGAACACCGCCTTTCGTAAAGGGCGTGATCAGTCTCAGGGGAAGAGTTGTCGTGATAGTGGACCTGCACACGTGGTTCGAACTGCCGGTGCCTGAGAATACCACGACATCGCGGGTACTGATAGCGGACGCCGGGGACGAAGACGTCGGGGTCGTCGTCGACGTGGCGACTGAGGTATTGCGCGTGCCCGCCGATTCTATTGAGCCTCCGTCACCTGTAGTGACCGGTGTGAACTCCGCCTACCTGGCTGGGGTAGCGAAGGTCGGCGAGAGGCTGATCCTGCTGCTGGACTTCAAACGACTGTTCGCCGAGATGCACCGGGGCTAGGGCCTGCTTCTCCGCAGACGCGGGTACTCCTGTTCCGTTTCAGCCACACTTGGTATAATGATGCCCCGAGATGGAGGTGCCATGATGAGCAAACCCCAGGGGGGTATCCGGTTCGTTCTCATTGCGCTGGTGCTGCTCATTACCACCAGCCCTTTCTCCAGCCTTCCGATCGTTGCTTACGCTGACGATGTGCCGCAGTTCAGCAGGTCGGACTGCGACTGCCCCGAGCTCGGTATCCCCCTGGAGGATGATGACGACCCCCGCTATTCAACCGACGAAGTGGTCGGGCTGCATTGCCGCTACGACGCGGGCCTGGCAAGCAGGCGGGTGGATTTGAAGATCATGTACTTCCACGACCCGCAGGACGTGCCTGGGATGATGGAGTCCCTGGAGGACAAGCATATCAACTACGGCGACTACGATACCATGCTCGGCGAAATCCAGGACGATGACTACTACGTGTTGATTGAGGCATCACGGGACAGCCGACGTATGTCACTCCTGTACACCTACAGGGAGATGGCCCTCATGAAGGGTAGCCGATTCTTCCGTCACGGAGATCACTACGTCGTCTCGATCGTGGGCGAAGGCAGGGACTTCCCCTGTGTTGCAGCGTTCGAGCAGGCTTTCGATCTACTGGAGCAGCACGCGGTCGAGGTCATTGAAGGCAACAAGGAGGAGCACTTCACATTCCACTACTACGACGCCTTCAGCAAGGAAGACCCGCCGGCAGGCAAGTCACCGGGAGATTTGGTCGCGACCCTCAAGGACAGTGAGGGAAGGGGAATCCCCGGCGAGGAGATATACCTTTTCAGGAGGTGGCGCTCTGCGGAAGACGACACTTTCGCGGAATGCGTGAGGTTACCGGACACCGACCCGCTGTACGTGGATGATGAATCCCTGGAGGCTAATGGCCTGTCATACATAGACCGGCGTGAGTACCTGTGCGATTCCACGGACCTCAGCCTGTTGGGTGGCTTGGGGGAGGCCCAGTTGTACATATCGGACGCCGTTGACTTCACGGCTCTGTTGGAGAACCTGCGGCAGTACGGTGAGGTATCCGGGACGGTCTACGCCGTCGTGTTCGACAAGTCGCCCAAGCAGGAGTACGGCGAGGGCTCGGGAGCGCGCGTTGAACATGTGCTGTCCGTCCCGATCACGATCAAGGGCACGGCGGCAATCATCGGGCTCGGGGCTACCGACAAGGCCAAGGATGCGAAGGTCAAGCTTGTGGTGGATGGTAAAGACGTCTTCGTGAAAGATGGCAATCTCCCGTTTTTTCTGCTGGAGGACAGGGTCTACTTCGACAACAATGCCATCGTCACCATCAGGTGGTTGAACGGCATGACGATGACCGTATCGGTCAGGGAAAACTTCCTTGAGGACAACGACTGGGAGTGGCTGGAGATCAATTACAAGGACGCGGGCTGGTATCATTGGTTCGACCAGACATTCGGCAACTGGTTTGTAGAGTGCACCTTGAGCCTCGCGCCCACCGCCATCGGCCTGGCTATCGGCGGCCCGGCGGGGGCGCTGGCCGGTGGCCCCATCAGCCTCCTAGTGGGCGGGATCATTCTGGTGTATGAGGGGTTGCAGTGGGCGTACGATCCCCTCATCGTGCGGGCGCATTCCGTGATCCTGGTCGAACTGGGTGAAGAGAGCAGCGTGTACATGGCCGAGGGTAAGGCCACCCTGTACGATCCGGACGATGGCAGCTCAATCGACATCGAGGCCGGGCATATGGCCACTGTCTCGCGCGAAGGCGAGTTCGGCGAGGTCGTGGCGTTCGACGAGAGCGACCTGGACCCGGACATGGCTCGCGTATACACCGCGGTAAGCGACGAGGAGCCGACCTCTCCGGAAGCCACGCCCTCGTCCGTATTCGAAGATGACGACGATGATGGGGGCACGAACGTGGCTGCTATCGTGGTCCCGATAGTGATCGTGGTGGCCCTGGTAGTTCTCTTCATTGCCGCCAGGCGCAAGCGTAAAGCCTAGCAGCAAACCATTGCAGCAACTCCCTCCCCGTTGCGATGGCCTGGTGCCGGGTCTGGCTACTCCGCCCTGCGCCGGAACATCATCGTACCGAAGCCGATTCCGACGGCGGCCCATGCTGCCAGCACGACCAGCGCCAGCCACAGGTCGGACCACACGTACCCCTCCAACACCAGGCCCCGCACCGCCACTATGGCGTAGTCCACCGGGTTGAACTGTCGCACCGTGTCCAGCCAGCTGGGCAGGAAGTCCGGCGGCATCATCATCGAGGACATGAACATGGCGGGCATGGCGATGAAGTTTATGATGCCCATCATGGGCTCGGGCCGCTTGAACAGCAGCGCCAGCCCGTTGGAGAAGGCTGCGAACCCGAGGCCGAGCAGGATGACGAAGACCAGAGCCAGGAGAACGCCGGGTGCTCCTGTGGCGATATCTACGCCCATGATCACCGCGATTATGAAGATGATGATCGCCTGAATCACGAGTATGGCCATGGACGCCAGGACACGGCTCGTTATGATCGAGAGCCGGATCACGGGCGTGGCCAGCATCTTGGACAGGATGCCCATGTCGATGTCGTGCAGCATGCCCATGCCCGCCCAGGCGGAGCCGAAGAGGACCGTCATGACCACGACGCCGGGGGCGAAGAAGTCGAGATAGGTTATGTCCTCGAACCCTGGCATGCTGCTTATCATTGCCCCCAGGGAGTCGAACACCTGGGTGAACAGCAGCAGCCACAGTATCGGCTGAATGAGGTTCATGAATATCCAGACCTTCATGCGGACCTGCGTCCTGATATGCCTCCCGAACTGGAACCATATGTCGGAAAGGAAGTTCATGGCTATCTCCTGCTGCGCTTTCGCATCATCTCGCCGAAGGTCGTGGCCTTGCCCTCTTGTGACCTGATCGAGCGGCCTGTGTACTTGAGAAAGACGTCGTCGAGGGAGGGCCGCGAGACCGACAGCGTGTCCACCTCGATGCCTGCATTCGCCAGCAGCCTCATGATGTTGGGCGCTGCTGACTCGCCCTTGTTCACATATACCGCGAGGTCGCCATCGGTTGCCTGAATCCTGCTGACGAACGGCTGGCCAGACAAGATCGCCTCGGTCCGCTTCATGAACTCCTGGCACTCGGCCTCGCCCTTGTCGCACGGAGAGAGCGTGACTACATCGCCGCCTATCGACTGCTTCAGGTCGGACGGCGTGCCCGTGGCCATTATATTGCCGAGGTCGATGATGGCGATGCGGTCCGCCAGCTGGTCGGCCTCCTCCATGTAGTGCGTGGTCAGGAAAATGGTGATGCCCATCTGCCTGGCCAGATTGCGGATGTAGTCCCACATGTGCGCTCTGGTCTGGGGATCGAGGCCGGTCGTCGGCTCGTCCAGGAATATGATCTTCGGCTGGTGGATCAGGCCCATCGCGATATCGAGCCGCTTGCGCATTCCGCCCGAGTAAGTGGAGACCATCTTGTCCTCGTAACCCGTGAGGTCGACCAGATCGAACAGCTCCTTGATGCGCTGCTTGATGGTCTTGCCGTCCAGTCTGTAGAAATGGCCGTAGAGGGACAGATTCTCCTTTCCGGTACCGTGCTCGTCGACGCCGATATCCTGCGCGACATAGCCGATGTTCAGGCGCACCTCAGCGGGGTTCTTCAGGATGTCGTAGCCTGCTACGGTTGCGGCGCCAGAGGTGGGGCTCAACAGGGTGTTCAGTATCTTGATCGTAGTCGTCTTCCCGGCCCCGTTCGGCCCGAGGAAGCCGAAGATCTCACCCTCCTTGACCTCGAAGTCGATGCCATCGACCGCCCTAATCTCGCCCGGAAACACCTTGACCAGCTCGTGGGTCTCTATCATGTTCATCTCTGCCCTCCGCTACTGCGTCCGTGAAAGCACGTCTCTCAGTCTCTCCAGCGTGTTCGATAGCTCCTGAAGCTCCGAGTCGCTGATACTGCCAAGCCTCGCGCTCATAGCCTCAATCAGGAGCGCGTCAAACCTCTCCACCGTTTTCCTGCCCTTCGCCGTCAGCCTCACGTTGACCCTTCTCCTGTCGACTTCGTTGGACTGCCTTTCCACCATGCCGAGGTCGACCATCTCATCTATCAGGCGGGTCATCTGTGGTCTGGAAATCAGCAAGTCGTCCGCTATCTCGGTCATGTGGAGTGTACCTGAATCGTGCAGCTTCTTCATGACCTCGAAGTGGTGACGGGAGATGTCTTCTCCCAGGCCCTCCCACGCCGTCCGGAATATGCTCTTGCCGAGGGTCCGGTGAATGACGGGGACCAGGTGGGCCAAGTTGCCCAGCACACGTTCCAGAGGGGTGACTTCCATTAGAGAACTCGCACCTGCCGCCTTGAGCGAACTCCTCATACTTCACGATGACAAAAGTTCACATCATGAAACATTATGCTGGCCTTGGGGCATCCTGTCAATACCTTGTTGCCGCTGCGAACTCGTTGCACGTGGACTTCCGCTGTGCTCATGGGCTACAATTGAGGGCGCGATACTTGAGGCCAGCATGGCCTCGATAACATGACATGGACCCTCCCACTAGGCTGTTCCAGCCCATCCGAATCGGCGGTATCGAACTGCCCAACCGCGTCAAGATGCCCGCGTTGGTGATCGCACGGCTGTCACAGCCTGACAGTGGGTTGGCGGAGATGCTGGCGTCTCTGTTGCCCGTCGCGGTCTGGTCTGCGTCGGGCTACCTGGCGGGTCAGGCTGTGTAGAAGACGGAAGCGGGAGGTTGAAGCGATGGCAGGTAATACGGTCCTTTACGAGAAGTCCGGTGGGGTCGGCACCATCAGCCTCAACAGGCCGGAGAAGCTGAATGCCATCAACTGGGAGATGCTGGACGACCTGTCGGCAGCGCTCAAAGAAATTCTGGTTGACGATGAGGTGAGCGTGGTCGTCCTGAAGGGGGAGGGGAGGTACTTCTGTTCCGGCGCCGACCTCGAGATCGTAGGCACGCTGGAGCCGACGACTTTCCGATCGCGGCAGCGGTTGTACTGGAACAGGGTCTTCGGCCAGATCGAGGATATCGAGAAGCTGACCATTTGCGCCCTCAACGGGCCGGCCATCGGCGGGGGGGTCGAGCTTGCGCTGTGCTGCGACCTCCGGTATGCGGCCGAGAACGCCCATTTCTCGCTGCCCCAGCTCCGCTACGGCATAGTCCCCGATGCCGGGGCTACGGTCCGCCTGCCATCTCTGATCGGGGCGGCGCGGGCGAAGGAGCTCATCATCGGCGGCGAGAGCGTGGATGCCCGCAGGGCGGAGCAGCTGGGCCTGGTCAACGCCGTCCTGCCCCAGGATACCTTCGATGAGGAAGTGCGCAAGATCGCGCTCGGCTTCGCTCAGAAAGCGCCGCTCGCGGTGGGGATGGTCAAGCTCCTGGTCAACAGGAGCGCTCAGCACAATGATGTCAGGCGGGGGCTGGAGGAGGTGATGGATGTCCAGTCCTACCTGATAACCACCGAGGACTACAAGGAGGCGGTGAGCGCATTCAAGGAGAAGAGGCCCCCGAAGTTCAAACGGAGGTAGGTTGGATATGGCCGTTGCGGTGATCCACGACGGTCTTCTCGAAATATGAATTCGATAGACGATATCAGGCTGTTTCTCGATCCGAAGTCCGTAGCCGTGATCGGGGCCAACCCCAATACGGGCGAGTTGGCCTTCAACCTCGTGGAGAATCTCGCCAGGTGGGGGTACGAAGGGCAGGTCTATCCCGTCAACCCCGCCCACTCCGAGGTGCTGGGCTGGAAGTGCTACGCTGAGGTCGGTGACATACCCGCCGGGGTCGATCTGGCCGTGTTGGTCACGCCCCGCACCACCATCCCCGACGTCATCCGGCAGTGCGGCGAGAAGGGCGTGCGTGCGGCGGTCGTGGTCGGGCAGGGTTTCGCCGACGCCGCTGACGAGGAGGGCCGGAGACTGCAGGACGAGCTCGTGGAGGCCGGGCGCAGGTCCGGCGTGCGGGTCCTCGGCCCCAACACGATGGGGTCCCTGAATCCCTTCGCCGACTTCAGCACTTCGTTCCTGGGGCTGTTCGACGTCCAGAGGCGTCCGATCGGCGTGGTCTCGCAGTCGGGCCTGTTCTTCACCAACGTGGGCAGGATGAGGCTGCTGGGCAAGGCGATCGACGTCGGCAACGCGTGCGATGTCGACATAACGGAGGCGCTGGACTACTTCGCGCAGGACCCGGAGGTCAAGGTCGTCGTGCTCCACATCGAGGGGGTGCGCGACGGCAGGCGATTCATGGAGGTGGCGAGGCGGGCCACCCGGCGCAAGCCGGTGCTGGCCCTCAAGACCGGTCGCAGCGAGCCGTCGGCCCGCGCGGCGGTGTCACACACCGGCTCTCTGGTGGGCAACGACGATGTGTGGAACGCGCTCTTCAAGCAGTGCGGCGTCGTTCGTGCGGACAACCTCGACGAGCTGGGTGACCTGGCGAAGGCCTTCCTCCGTTTGCCGTTGATGAAGGGCCGGAGGGTTGCCGCCGTCAGCGGGAGCGGGGGCGCCGGGATCATGAGTATTGATGCCTGCGTCGAGCACGGCCTGCAGGTCGCCGACCTCTCTCCGGCGACGCGCTCCAGACTCCAGGAGATGAGCCCTCGGTGGCACAGGGTGGGGAACCCCCTGGACCTGTGGCCACTCGTCATGGGTTCTCCTGCGGACGTCACGAAGTCGCTGAGAACGGCGCTGTCCTTGCTGCTCAGCGACAGACAGGTCGATGGTGTGGCGTTCTTCGGTAGCGCGTGGTTCGATGGGCTGTCGCCCTCGCTCGCCGAAGTGATCGCTGACACAGCCGACGCCTTCCCTGACAAGCCTATTGCCCTGAGCCTGTGCGAAGGCGTGATCTATGATATCGGGGCTGAGGAGGTAGCACGGAAGCTGGACGAAGCGGGGAAGGCTTGTGTCTTCTCGAACCCCGATGATGCGCTGAGGGCCCTGTCCAGGCTGGCCGCCTACGCCGAGTTCCTGCGAGGGGCATAGCCGGAGTCCCCTCCGCCTCCCCACTGCTGCCATCGAGCGTTGTTCTTTCCCACCCGCCCTCCCACATGCGTTTCGGGGGCGAAGCCCCAGGAGGCCCCTCGTGAAGTTCACCGTTGCCCTCCCCCTAGGCCTTCACACACTACGCAATCTCTGATAGACCTGTACGTAGATCGCGTCACTTGACAGCGAATTGCAGTGCGCCTAACATGTTGTGGTACTTGGAACGGAACTGCCCGCTTTGCCCCACTAGACCGCGGGTAGGATGCGAAGCCAATCGGTACTCTATTTGGAGGCCGCGATGATATCCATTGCGATGTTCAACAACAAAGGTGGTGTTGGCAAGACGACTCTCACGTGCAATCTGGCTTCTTACTTGGCAATGGAGAGAGAGAAGCGCGTCCTGGTAGTAGACTGTGACCCACAGTGCAACTCAACCCAGCTTATTATGGGGGAGGAGCGTACGACCGATTTCTACTGGAATCCGGGCGAACAACTTGAACTCACGACTATACGCGACATACTAAAGCCAATAGAGGAAGGAGACTCCAATATCCGCAGCCAGGTCCTGCCACTCAGCGGCGATAACAACAGGTTCGGAGTAGACCTCATACCCGGGCACCCAGGTTTCTCGGTGATAGAAGACATACTGGGTGCAGCGTGGCACGATTTGAGAGCAAGCCAGCTAGGAGGCTTCAGAAAGACTAACTGGAACACGCAACTGTGCTGTGCAATCGAACAAGACTATGACATCGCGTTCTATGACTTGGGTCCTAGCCTAGGCTCGATCAATAGGACCGTTCTGATTGGTTGTGACAAGTTTATGACTCCGATGGCCTCCGACATATTCAGTATCCTCGGGCTGAGGAACATCGCCATATGGTTGGATCAATGGGTGAGGGTGTACAAGGAGGCAGTGCACCACTACTCAATGAGCGAGTCGGCAAAGTCTCTAAGCAAGTATCCTGTGAAGAGGGCCTTGGACATCACCAGAGGTTACTGCGGATACACTATGCAGCAGTACATAACGAAGTCGATGAAAGGGAAACGCCGCCCGACGCGGGCGTACGACAAGATAATCAACAAGGTCCCTCAGGAACTGGAGGAGTCACTCGGCAAGTACTTCACATCGGGTTTGACCCTGCGCAACGCCAACATGGGCGATCTTCCCCATCTATACAGTCTGATACCGCTGGCTCAATCGGTCGCATCACCAGTCCTCCGACTCAAGGCTGCGGACGGACTGGTGGGAGCCCAGTTCAGGCAGCGCGAACAATACAGCACGATGATATCCACAATAGCTACTAACCTGCTCAAGAACCTGTACTTGGAGTAGTACCACTGTGGAATGGCCCGAAGCACTTGTTGCCGAACTCGCGTCTAGGCGCTGCATAGTATTCCTCGGTTCTGGCGCATCGGCTCAGTCTTTGTCGCGGGACGGCAAGCGACGGCCTCCCACGTGGAAGCAGTTGCTCCAGAAGCTATGCAATCGGGTGCCTGGCAGCGAAGCCAAAAAGGTTGCACAAAGCATGATCAACAAGGGGGCATTCCTTGACGCTGCCGAGGTCATAGTGTCCCAGATTCCTCGCGGCGATCTGACCAAGATCCTTAGGGATGAGTTCAAGAAGCCTCGATTCGGGCCGTCTCCCATACACCAAGCGGTATTGCAGATCGACCCCAAAGTTGTGATAACCACCAACTTCGATCAGGTTTATGAGAACTACTGCAGCCACGGAGATGCAGCGGAAGGATACAACGTGTGTCGCTACGATGAAACCCACTTGGTGACCGACCTCAGGTCGCCAATACGGTTGATCGTGAAGGCACATGGTTGCATAAGCGACGTCTCCAACATCATTCTAACGAAGTCCGGGTATTTCGGGGCTCGGCAGAAGCATAGTGACTTCTATAAAGTGCTTGACTCATTATTCCTTACACACACCCTGTTCTTCGTCGGATACAGCCTCAAGGACCCGGACATCCAGCTCGTGCTTGAGAACGCAAACATAGCTGCACCAAGCGACCACCCCCACTACGCGTTGGTACCCCGCTTCCCGCACGACTCCATCCGGGTAGCCTGCAGCATGTCCTACAATATCGAGTTTATCGAATACAGCTCCGGGAGCCATCGGTTCGTGACTCAAGTTCTCGGCGAGCTAGCCGACCAAGTGACTGCTTTCAGGCAGGACAACCCCTCCACCTAGCGGGTCATGGCTATGGCTATTCGGCACTTCCTAGCTGCGCCAAGCTATGGACGCGTTGCGTGTCCGCTTGTTCTCCATCGGCGCGAGATCACTTCCTTACGGGCAACACATGCGCTATACTCTTGTGGAACATGGCTTTGCACAGGATGTCAAGGGGGCAGGTGTGAGTGCCAAGAGGAAGCACAACGAAAGGCCTGATCTGCTGACTCTTCCCTGCAGGCACCGGGCACACGTGGTTAGCCAGGTGCAACCCACGATCGACCTGCTTGACAATATGCACGAGTGGCATCCTGATGTGCTCCTGCAGCACAGCATACAACCCTCTGACTACAAGGACGGCCTCGTGTTTAGATCAGCGGTCGAGAGCATCCGTGGCACTTTCATTGCTTCCTCGAAGACCGACCGCGAGGCCTTCGTTGGACGTATCTTGGATGCCATGAAGCGGGCCGGGTCCATTGTCGATTACAGAGACACGACCGCCGCGATGAACCGGTGTGACTTTGAGGTTGTCGTCGAGCGTCAGCCGGATTTCTTCGCGGCCGTCGAGGTTAAGGGTGGCGAGGGAAACAGCATAAATATCTCCAACCGCCCACTGTGGGCGAGCGAGTTCGCCGTGTGGTGTCACCTTGACGGGGCTATCGTGAATCAACCGGCAAACGGTGCCCACTCGATAATCAATCGACTCACTAACGAACTGGCCAGAAGAGGCAAAGTCGTCGATGTGCTTGTGTTCAAGGACGTGCTGTGCGGAACGCACGCCAGGCCCTGCCCCAAGTATCCAGGGCAGGAGGACTCCATCGGACCCAAGGCAGCACCTGACATCTTTCTGCTCCCCGGCCGGCTTGCTGCCAAGGACGACCCGCGCCCGCCAGCACATGACATCTCCGAGCTTCGGCTGCCCCGCCTTATTTTCGACATATTCGGCGTGCCTCCCGATGAATACCATCGGCATGTCTGGGAGGTCGATATGGCTATCGAGGAGCTCCCTGATGGCCGCTTGAGAAGACACGTGCGAGTGTTCCACGAAGGTGGCCAGGTAGATGAGACACGATCTAAAGCGTGGCGACCCGAAAGTTGATGAGCCGATGCAATCAAGTGTAGCTAGGGAAGGGAGGCAGCTCTACCTCATCGGAGACTCGGATTTGGGTCTGCAGCTGGACGCGCGCCTCTGGCATGGCTCCTTCAATGCACGAGAGAGCACCTTGCAACAACTCTCACCCTACGTCGGCAAACTGAAGTCTGGGATGGTGCGCGTACTGTTGTCCTTATACTCCCAACCTGGCGATGTGGTCTTCGATCCGTTTTCCGGTTCGGGCGTGGTGCCGCTTGAGGCGGTACTGGCGGGTCGTCAGGCATGGGCAAACGACCTTAGTGTCTACGCGTACGTCCTGACGAGGGGTAAGCTGGAGGCCCCAGGCACTTCGAAAGAGGCGATTTGCAGGGCGGAGCAACTGGTTCAGGAAGTGGAACACGTGGTCCCTCAAGAGGATGTCTCCCGCATCCCAGAATGGGTCGCCCAGTTCTTCCATCCCGACACACTCCCCGAAGTCGTGGCTGCCTTCAGGATACTGAGACAACAGGAGGATTACTTCCTTCTGTCTTGTCTTCTCGGCATTCTGCATCACGTGCGCCCTGGGTTTCTATCCTACCCTGCCAGCCATCTCGTTCCCTACCTGCGCAAGACGATATACCCTCCTGATCAGTTCCCCCATATGTACGCCTATCGCGACCTGCGCTCGAGGCTGCTTGCCAAAGTCAAGCGAGCCTACCGCCGTCCGATGCTGCCGCCTGCATGGGAGCAACGCCGCTATCTTGTGTGGCAGACGAACTCAGTGCGGTTACCTGTCGTTGACGATAGCGTAGATGCCATAATATCGAGCCCACCTTACTTCGGTGCCTTGGACTACGCTCGGGACAACCGGCTGAGACTGTGGTTCTTGGGCTGCGGGGATTGGAAGGAGTTAGACGCAAGTCTCACCGCGAGCAACCGCGTGTATGTACCTCAGATGGCTGCCTGTCTTCGGGAGATGAATCGTGTGCTCCGGCCAGGCAAGTACTGTGTGCTCGTCCTCGGCGACTACGAGAGAGATGGTGAAACCCTGCGTACAGCCGAACTCCTGTCCGATCTCGGAGCTGATGTATCGGCTGGTCGTCTCATCACCGAGACTATCTACGACGATCGCATTCCAGACGAACGTCGCTCTCGGCGGCGCACCCGTACCACCAAGTTCGAACGCATCCTCGTAATGCGCAAGAACCCTGACTCCTAGTCCTTACCGCGAAGCGCCGGCAACTCACTTCCAGGGCCGTTTCACGCCCAACCCAGCGCCTGCCGGCATGGCCGTTCCTCGCCAACCTCCGCAGGTTATGTTTGTGCTGCGCGCTCGTGCCCTGCTGGACGCGTCACGCTCGCCCCGCTACAATGAGCGGTGCGAGTCGCCTCAGTTTCACTATCTGGGGAGTCGCGTTTGTGATGCGAGGGGGTGCTGCCAATGAGCGTGATAGACCTGTTCAGGCTTGATGGAAAGGTGGCAATCGTTACCGGCAGCTCGAGGGGCCTGGGATTCTGGATGGCCGAGGGGCTCGCCGAGGCG
Organism: uncultured Dehalococcoidia bacterium; assembly: GCA_964524995.1. GTDB lineage: Bacteria > Chloroflexota > Dehalococcoidia > SZUA-161 > SZUA-161 > CAZGDV01. The sequence goes on from CAZGDV010000031.1 coordinate 23,258, forward strand.
GGGGCGGACGTGGTCCTGTGCGCGAGGAAGATCGGGCCTTGTGAGGAGGCGGCCAAGGCCGTCGCGGAGATCGGGGTGCGCACCCTGGCCGTAGCCTGCGACGTGACCGACCCTGATGCGGTGAAGGACCTCGTCGAGAGAGCGGTGGCCGAGTTCGGGAGGATCGACATTCTGATCAACAACGCAGGATTCATCTGGGAGGAGCCGCCGGAGAGCGCGTCGCTCGAGACCTGGAACAAGACCCTGGCCATCAACGCCACCGGCACCTTCCTCTGCAGCCAGGCCGCGGGCCGGCAGATGATCCAGCAGAAGCAAGGCAAGATCATCAACATCACGTCGATCTCAGGCCTGACCTCGATCGACCCTGAGCTGTCCAATACGGTCCCGTACAGCGCCGCCAAGGGGGCCGTTGTAGCCTTCACGCGCGACCTCGCGCGCAAGTGGTGCCCGCACAACATCACGGTGAACGCCATCGCGCCGGGCTACTTCGCCACCAAGATGTCCAAGTACCTGGTCGAGCACCGCCAGCCCCAGCTGATGAGCGCCATTCACATGAAGAGGCTGGGCACGAAGGAAGAGATACAGGGGGTCGCGGTGTTCCTTGCGTCTTCGGCATCGAACTACATCACCGGCCAGGTCCTGGCGGTGGACGGCGGCGTGGTGGCTTGATGCCCAGGCGCGCAAGTTTCTCGGCCTCATCCTGCCCTTCTCCCGTCAAGGGAGAAGGGACTCCTGCCCAGGACGGGGCACTGAGAGTCTTCGCCAAGGCTCAGAATGACAGGAGTGAGGCTAGGCTGCGGATGATAGCATACACAGCGAGCGACGGGAGATGACACCCGCAGAGGGCTACGGCGCCATTGTCACGGGACACGGCGATCTGTTCGAATCTCCTCTCCCCAGCGGGGGGAGAGGACTAAGGTGAGGGGGGGTCAAATAACCTTCTTGCCCCTTAGATGTTGCCAATCGCTATCAGCGCCGTGGACGGGACACAGAAGCAGAATCCGGAGAGCGACGGGTTGTAGGCAAGGGCCGTCGTAGGCGGGAGAGTGCGCGACTGCTGTCCTGCGATACCGCCTTTGCTGGGTACTACGCTGATCTCCGCAATCCTGCTGCTCAGGCTGGGGCTGTTCCTCAGGGCGTCCTCGAGGTACTCCCTCACTCCCTGCTGAGTGAGGTTCTGGCCCGCTGCTTCGTTCAGCTCGACCTTGACCTCGAATATCATACTCGATGCCATCTTGCTGGTCTCCTCCCACGCGTATGCCGAGGGCGCTAGCCCTCCTGTTCATGCTAGCTCATGCTGGTGCATATTCGTACCCTACGATAGTCCTGCCAATTGGCCGCAATAGTCCTATGGCCGATCGACGTGTGGTTCTCGCGCTCGGGGTATGTAGTCCGTGGCAAAGGGGGCGTGGATGATGTGGTGCGGCTATGCCGCGACTGCCTCGGCCATGACCCTTGCAGGCTCCGGCCGTGTGGGGAGGGGGTAGCTTCTGATCTCGTCGATGTACATATCGAGGAACTCCCGGGCCTTCTCGCCGGAGAACATGCCGGTGCGGTAGGACAGGGATATGCACATGCGGCCGTTGTATGTGGAGGCCCCGAGACAGAGCCCCATCGGGGTCACAGCCGGCATGATCAGGCGGACGTCGACGATCCGGCAGTCACCCATTCGGAGCTCGCCACGGGCGTCGCGCCAGACGACGCCGAGATTGCTGAGAATAGTCGTGTCGACGTACACGCGGGTTACCATGATCGCCTTGGCCCACACATTGACGACTGATTGGGGCAGGAGCGTCGCCCCGCGGAGTATGTAGATAGCTGAGAAGGCTGCGCCGTTCTTGATCATGCGGGACATGTCCCCTCGTACCTTCGACAGCAGCTTGGCGGGGTTGGCCCTGTCTTCGGGCCCGGTCCGCAGGGACACGTATGAGACCTGGTTCGAGATTGCATTCCTGAGCCAGTCGGGGCCCAGGTCGGTCGGCACCATTATCGAGAGCCGATTGGCCTTCTTGCCGTGCATGCGATTCCAGCGCTCCATGAGACGGAAGCCGGATGCCAAGAGGATGTCGTTCACAGTTGAGCCGAAGAACTTCAGGCCGGAACGGATGTGTTTCATTTCCTCCGACTCCAGCACCGCGAAGCAGTACCCGATACCGTCAGCCCCGTCCGCGCGGTCGTGGAACAGCCTGGCGGCGGGCCGCAGAGGTGAGATGAACAGGCGGTGAAACGCGCTCAGGCAGACCTTTGCGTAGAACATCCGTATCGTGCTCCCTTTCCTCTTGGCGCTCCTCGCAATCTCATCCATCCCGGAAGCACGTATGCCCAATAGAGGTGAGGACTCTGCGTCCGGCTCGCCGTTGTACTCGGCAACCACCTTACGAATGAAGCGGAGAGATCGAATGCCGTCGAGGGACGAGTGATCGATAGCGAACACCAGCCGCGATTCCCCTCGACCTCTCACCACGAGCAGCCTGACAGGGGAATGGCTTTCATGGTCGATGGGGGCGTTCACCCACTCGTAGAGGGATCGATGGTAGCGGGGGTCGTCCTCGAGGTCGAAGTGTGTGCCTGTGGGACTGTGTGGACGCAGGTCCAGTACCGTGATGATGTTCTCGTGGGTGGCTGAGTGGTGAAAGCGAAAGGCGCGGGTTCGACACCTGCGTACGGTGGTTGTCAGATTGGGGTGAGCGTGCAGGACCGAGAGGACAGACTGACCGAGATCGGCGGGATCGACTTCCCCGACGACGTTCAGTATCCAGTGGAAGTGGGGATACTCGCGTATGGAGCTGAGCGCGAGGAGACCCCTGTCCACACAGTTGAGCCGAATCCGAGTGGCGGCACCATCCATATCGTCACCAGGCTGACTTCCTCGCAGGAGAGGCACCCAGGTTTCCCATCCCCTCGCCCCTGTGTCGTCAGAGTGTATCCACGAGTAGGGGGGCTGTCAATTGCATTAAGCTGACTTCTCCCCCCGATTTCGGTACTTTCGTAACATGACGAATGGATGCGCGATGCGCCCGATCGTACTGTGGCAAGTCCGCGAGATGCCAGGATAGTGTGACAGGCTTCCCGCAGCGCGGTGCAAGCCCGCTGCCTGGCGGCGCTGTGGCATGCCGGGTGGTTCAGCTCCGCCTTCTGCGAAGCCTCAATCGCGTGAAGACTGAGGCCAGAATCAGTAAGGCTGAGCCCAGTATAGCCACACGTCTTACCAGTGACCCTCTTGTAGACACCGTCTCCCGCCTCTCCGATGCCAGCGTCCGGTTTGGTGTGGCCCGTCAGCCCCCTCTCAGGGCGTCAGAAGCGTCTCGAACCTCTCCTTCTTGGCCTTGCAGATGGGGCATGTATCCGGTGGCTCGTTCCTGGCGCAGACGTATCCGCAGACGCGACAGCGCCAGACAGGCATGGCAATGGATAGTGATGCACCTGTGTCCAGGAACCTCTCGAATCTCTCCTTGCCAGCCTTGCACACCGGGCAGAGATCGGGCGGGCCATCTCGCGCGCACAGATAGCCGCACACCTTGCATCGCCACAATGGGAAGGACAGGGCTGCCGCCTTCCCCGCTGCCTTGGGCTTGATCTTCCTGTCGCGTTGCCTCTGCCTTTCGTCTTCTGTCGGCCTGCGCTCCGGTATCGATCCGGCCTGCCTTTTCCCTTCCAGGACGTCGGAGGATACGTAGAGCGCGCAGTAGCAGGAGCCGTATTCGCTGAGGTCCGGGTCGCGGTAGTCGCATGGACAGATGATATCGAGGTCGTCTTCTTTGTCTCCAGACGCGAGGCGACAGGGGCATGCCCAGTATCCGTACCGCTGCTCGTTGACCAGCAAGCTTCGCACGAGGTCTTTGGTGAAGCCGGCATCCGGGTTCAGATGGTAACCGCCGGCCTCCGCCTCGGCATTGAGCCTCCGGTACAGGGCGACGACGGCGTCGTCGCTGACGTCATTGGCTGCCACTACCGAGTACCTCCCGTGTCTTATCCTCCTGGTATCCCACTATGCACTTTGAATCGCCCAAGACCAGTGTCGGAAAAGACCTGCGCTCATTCCAGCGTGCCACCTCGTCCATCACCTGCTTCTTCGTGTCGCTGTCAAGCAAGTCGACGTCGATATACCGGTATTCCACTCCCAGCTCGTCGAGCAGCGCCTTGGTCTTCCTGCACCAGCCGCAGGTACTCAGCGCGTATAGCATCACGCTTCCCTTGTCCTCGCCCGGCACTACCTTGACGTGATCCTGAAGACTCATCGGGTATACCTCCCTCCTTCAT
>CAZGDV010000032.1:0-26883 GCA_964524995.1 uncultured Dehalococcoidia bacterium
CTCGCGCCGGCCGCGGTGGTGCTGGTGTGGGTCGCGCTTTTTGTCCACAACGGTCCCCTCGTGCCGGGCAGCGTGGGATTCGACGTGCGCGGCCACCTGGCCTACATCGACCGGATCCTCGGGGAGGGATCGCTCACGGTGCAGGAACTCATGAGCGGCCAGGCTCAGCCCTGAACGCGCGGCGCACGTTTGCTACCACGCGACTCCAACAGGAGAAGCTTCGACTTCGTGTCCAGGCCGCCGGTGAATCCCCCCAGTTCCCCGTCTCTGGCGATGACCCGGTGACAGGGTATCACTATCGGGACCGGGTTTCGTGCGAGGGCGTTACCCACTGCCCGACACGCACGGGGCTTCCCGACTTGCTCGGCCACCCAGGAGTAGCTTCTCGTCTGTCCATACGGAATCAAGCGCGTGGCATCCCAGACGGCCCGCTGGAACTCAGTAGCATCCCCCACGCCAACAGGGTCCCGAAACTCAACCGGCTCTCCCTGGAAATACAGTCGCAGTCGCAGAGGCAGATCGCCGAACGAGTCCGGGCTCTCGATGACGTCAACGGCATATGCTCTCGCCGCCCGGATTGCCAACTCCCTCGCAGGCTGTGGGAGTGATACGAAGTCCAACCGGCCCCCGCTACCTGCCACAGCCAGCCATCCGAGTTCGGTCTCCACTATGGTGTACACCAAGGACACGTAGATACCTCCACCTTACAAGGCTCAATCCTGCCTTCACTCTAACAGGGCTTCGCGCGTCGCGGCAAGAGGGGTTGTGGGAGTGCTAGCACACAACAGCATCAGAGCCTGACGGAACTGGATGATCCTGCACGCAGGTTGTGTTTGCCGTCCAAATATGATATCATCACGTGAAATCGGCTGAAGGGAGGTCGCACGAGAGTTACCGCTGGGTTGGAGGTCTGGAGAACCTAGGAGATGGTTACGGAGAGGGAGAAGGCGCTCGAACTAGCGATCAGCCAGATTGAGAAGCAGTTCGGCAGAGGCTCGATAATGCGCTTAGGGGAAGCCTCGGCCAGAGTACCCGTTGAGGCTATTCCTACGGGGTCGCTTGCGCTCGACTTGGCGCTAGGTATTGGCGGAATTCCCAGGGGTCGAGTGACGGAGGTCTTTGGCCCCGAGGCTGCGGGCAAGTCGACCCTATGCCAACACATCATAGCTCAAGTCCAGCGGACCGGGGGCATGGCCGCGTACATCGATGTTGAGCACGCTCTTGATCCCGTCTACGCCGGCGCTTGTGGCGTCAGGTTGGAAGATCTGCTGGTGTCCCAGCCTGACACGGGTGAGCAGGCCCTTGAGATTGCCGAAGCGTTGGTGCGCAGCGGTGCGGTCGATGTCGTCGCCGTCGACAGTGTAGCAGCACTGGTACCCCGGGCTGAGATCGAAGGCGAGATGGGCGAGGCCCATGTCGGACTGCAGGCGAGACTAATGTCCCAAGCACTGCGGAAGCTCACATCGTCGATCAGCAAGACGCGTACCGCAGTTGTGTTCGTCAATCAACTCAGGGAGAAGGTAGGCGTGTTCTTCGGCAATCCCGAGGTTACGCCAGGTGGCAGGGCACTCAAGTTCTACAGCTCGGTTAGGATCGACCTCAGGAAGGTAGAGAACTTAAAGGTGGGCAACAGGGTTGTAGGCAGCCGCATCAGGGCCAAGGTGGTCAAGAATAAGGTTGCCTCGCCGTTCCGAGTGGCCGAGTTCGATATCATGTTCGATCACGGCATCAGCAAGGAAGGCGACCTTGTAGACCTTGGAGTGGAGATGGGAATCGTGAAGAAGAGCGGAGCCTTCTTCTCCTTTGGCGACACGCGTCTGGGCCAGGGACGCGAGAACGTCAAGGACTTTCTCAGGGAACACACGGACATCGGTCTTGAGATTGAGGGTCTGGTTCGGGAAGCTGCTACAACGGAAAGGGAACCGTTCAAGGCGGGCGCTGAGCCCGTCGCTCCAGAGTAGCCCGTATATCTCCTCCACAGCCTGCCTAGGACTTCTTCGGCACTGCCCCATGCTGTCCTGTAGAGCGATCCCCGTGAGGACTCTATGAGCCTGGTTACGGGCATCGAGTCCCGGAAGGGGCGCGGTGGCGCGGTAAACGTATTCGTTGATGGCCAGTTTGCCTTTGCCGCCAGCCCGGATCTGATGGTAGAGGCCGGGGTCCACACAGGACAGGAGCTGAAGCCGGGGGAAGTCGAGGAACTCAAGCGCAGAGCGGCTGTGTGCCGCGCCGTGGATGTCTCACTGGCGTACCTGGGTGCACGTCCTCGCAGCGAGTCCGAGGTCAGGCAACGGCTTCACAGGGGCAAGTTCGATCGAGCTACCGTTGAGGAGGCAGTCGGAAGGCTTAGGGCCAAAGGGCTCATAGACGACGTGGCCTTCGCCCGCTTCTGGAGAGAGAGTCGCGATCGTTTCAGACCACGGAGTCGCCGACTCCTGGGAATTGAGCTGAGACAACGGGGCCTGAGGGCAGAAGAGATCGCCCAGGCGCTGGGCGATGTGGATGACGAGGCCAACGCGCGTGCTGCCGCCGTGACAAAGGCTCGCTCCTGCACCGGGCTCGACTACCAGGCATTCCGCAAACGTCTGGCGGGGTTCCTCAGAAGGCGCGGCTTCACATTCGAGCTGGTGGACAAAACCATCGACCAGGTTTGGCGAGAGACCGCAGGGTCTCCGCCGGATCTGTAACGATAGAGGAAGGGTTTGGAAATGGAATACTGGATGTTGATCCCCATCATCATCATTGCACTGGCGATCGGTGGCAGTATGGGTTACCTCATCCGCAACTTGATGATGGCCAGAAGCATACAAATCGCTGAGAAAAACGCCGCAACCATCCTGACAGAGGCTCAAACGAAACATAAGGAAATCCTGCTGGAGGCGAAGGAAGAGGGGATACGAATCAAGGCAGACGCCGAGTCCGAGATCAAGTCGCGCCGCGCTGAGATCAACCGACAGGAAAGGCGGCTGTCGCAAAAAGAGGAAAACCTCGACCGCAAGACAGAGAACCTGGAGCGCCGTGAACGCAACCTGTCAACCAAGGAAAAGGATATCGAGAAGTCGCGGACCCAGTTGGACGAGCTCAAACAGAAAGAGGTGCAGCAGCTCGAACTGATCTCCGGCATGTCCACCGCGGAGGCCAAGGAGTTCCTGCTGACGGCAATCGAGGACCAGACCCGCGCGGATATGGCGCAACGCATTAGAGATGTAGAGGCACAGCTCAAGGAAGAAGCAGACCAGAAGGCGAGGGAGATCATCTCATCCGCCATCCAGAGGTGCGCCGCCGATGTGGCGTCCGAGACAACTGTATCCGTAGTACCTCTCCCATCAGACGACATGAAGGGCCGGCTGATCGGCCGGGAGGGACGCAACATCAGGGCCCTGGAGAACGCCACAGGCGTCGATTTGATCGTGGACGATACACCGGAGTCGGTAACGATCTCGTGCTTCGACCCTATCAGGCGTGAGGTGGCTCGTGTGGCATTGGAGAGGCTCATCCTGGACGGGCGTATCCATCCCGCCCGCATCGAGGAGGTCGTCAACAAGGCGAGGGAGGAGGTGGATGCCACGATACAGTCCGAGGGCGACCAGGCAGCCTACAAGGCCGGCGTCGTCGGACTGCACCCCGAGATCGTGAAGCTCATCGGCCGCTTGAAGTTCCGATTCAGCTACGGGCAGAACGTCCTCGCCCACAGCCTCGAGGTATCCTACCTGGCGGGTATGATAGCCGCCGAGTTGGGCGCGGATGTCAACATAGCGAAAACCGCTGGCCTGCTGCACGACATCGGCAAGGCCGTGGACCAGGAGATGGAAGGCCCACATGCTGCCGTCGGTGCCGACATAGTCAGACGGCTTGGGAAGTCCTCGGAGGTTGCCCAGGCAGTCGCGGAGCACCACGGAGAGACCGACACCACGAGTGTCTACGGGTTCATCGCCGCCGCGGCCGACGCGATATCGAGCTCGCGCCCCGGAGCAAGGCGTGAGTCCGTAGAGCAGCACCTCAAGCGCCTCGAGGCCCTGGAAGGAGTAGCTTCCAGCTTCCCAGGTGTCGAGAAGTCCTTTGCCATACAGGCAGGTCGTGAGGTCCGCATCATGGTCAAGCCTCAAGAGGTCGACGACCTGACCGCTGTCAGGCTGGCCAAGGACATCGTGAAGAGGATTGAAGAGAGTCTGGAGTATCCCGGACAGATCAAGGTTACCGTCATCAGGGAGACGAGGGCGGTAGACTACGCCAAGTAGAACGCTGCAGCCAACGGAGGTGCATTGCGCATTCTGATGGTGGGAGATGTGGTTGGTAAGCCGGGCAGAAAGGCGCTGGCCGAGCTCCTTCCAGACGTGCGCAAGACACATAGCATTGACCTGGTTGTGGCTAACGGGGAGAACGCCGCAGGTGGAATAGGACTCACTCCCACGACCGCACACGAGCTGTTCAGGTCGGGTGTCGATATCATAACCTCGGGCAATCACATCTGGCATCACAGGGAGATAATGCCCTACCTCGACAACGAGCCAAGGGTCCTCCGGCCCCTGAACATGCCCCCGGGTGTGCCGGGCAGTGGTTACGTCATCGCCAAGCGCGCTATGGTCGTCAGTCTCCTGGGGCGCGTATTCGTCGGGCACTACGACTGTCCCTTTCGCGGCATGGACCAGCTCCTCGAGGATGTTGTGGAAAGGCCACCTGTAATACTGGTGGACTTCCACGGAGAGGCGACCGCTGAGAAAGAGGCGCTGGGCTGGTACCTCGACGGCCGTGTCACGGCTGTGGTCGGAACACATACGCACGTAGGCACCATAGACACCCGGGTGCTGCCAGGGGGCACCGCCTACGTCAGCGACATCGGCATGGTCGGGGCTGCCGATTCGGTGATCGGAGACGAAATAGACGGTGTCCTGCACAGGTTCCTCACCATGATGCCTCACAGGCTTTCCGTAGGTCGTGGAAACGCCATATTCAACTCTGTGCTCATCGAGGCAGAGGAAGATACAGGTAGGGCACTCAGTATTAGCCGCATCGACCTAGAGCTGCACACCAATGAAGGCTGACCTCCACCTCCATACGACGGCATCGGACGGCAGGCTCAGCCCCGAGGAGCTCGTCCGGCGGGCATCCGGCTTGGGTATCGAGGTCATCTCCCTTACTGACCACGATTCCGTGGAGGGTGTTCCGGCAGCGCTCGCTGAGGCCGCCAACCACAGCGGGCTGACCGTCATACCAGGCGTGGAGATCAGCACCGACGTTCAGAGCGGCGAGGTCCACATGCTGGGGTATTTCGTAGACTGCCTCGACCCCCATCTGAAGCAGAGCCTCGGGGAGCTTCGCAATTCTCGCTACGAACGGGGTCGCAAGATGGTCGCCAAGCTGGCGAACCTCGGTGTTCAGATCGACTTCGATCGCGTACTGGAGCTTGCCGACGGCGGTGCAGTGGGGCGTCCCCACGTTGCCCAGGCCATGTTGGAGCGCGGGTACATCTCGTCGTTCAAGGAGGCCTTCATTCGCTACATTGGCCGCAACGGCCCCGCCTACGTGCAGCGCAAGAAGCTCACGCCAGTTGAAGCAATGATGCTGGTGCTCAAGGCCAAGGGCCTGCCGGTGCTGGCGCACCCGGCCGAGGTACCGGGCGTCGAGCCGCTGGTCCTCAATCTGAAGAAGGCGGGGATGGTGGGGCTGGAAGTCTACTACAATGGCTATGCTCCTAACGTTGTCGCGTGGCTCGAGGGCCTGGCCCGCCAACATGACCTCATCGCCACCGGGGGCAGTGACTACCACGGCATAGACAATGGTGTCGGCTCACCGATCGGCTCCATTGACGTGCCAAGGGAGAACGTAGAGCGTTTGATGGCAATGGCCAACAGGTCGCTGGAGGTAGGACGATGACACTGGATTCGAGACAGATACAGGAGATAATACCGCACCGCTGGCCCTTTCTTCTGGTGGACAAGATCATCGAGCTCCGTGAGGGTGCGGGGGCTGTGGGCGTGAAGAACGTCTCTGCCGGGGAGCCGGTGTTCGTCGGACACTTCCCGGGCTTCCCGATATTCCCGGGCGTGCTCATTGTGGAAGCCTTGGCGCAGGTTGGCGCCGTGGCCATCTTGAGCCTCGATGAATACAGAGGGAAGGTGGTACTGTTCGCCGGTGTTGACGGGTTCCGGTTCCGCGAGCCGGTCTATCCCGGTGACACCATCCGCCTCGAGGTCGAGCTTACCAAGCGAAAAGGCCCGATCGGCAAGGGCACCGCAAAGGCAAGCGTCGACGGTAAGATCGTGGCCGAAGGAGAGCTTACCTTTGCCGTGACGGAGGGGAGCGGTTCGGGGGGCCAGGCGTGAGGTGCGCCCGCCACCCGGACGTCGAGACCAACTTGGCCTGCGGGAAATGCGTGACACCCATCTGCCCCAAGTGTCTGGTGCAGACGCCGGTGGGGGCGCGGTGCCCGGCATGTGCCAACGTGCGCAGGCTCCCCGTCTACGAGGTGTCGACCACCTACTACTCTCGGGCGGTCATCGCGGCGCTGGGGGGCGGCGCAGCGCTCGGTGCTGCCTGGTACTTCATCGAGCACTACGTACCCTTCGGCGGCTGGTTCCTGTTTCTCATAGCAGCCGGTATCGGCTACGCGGTCGGCGAGATCACCAGCAGGGCTGTGAACCGCAAGCGCGGGCGCGGTCTGCAGTTCGCAGCGGCGGGCGGCGTAATCGCCAGCTATGTGGTGAGGAGCGTCATCCTCCAACCGAACGCAGGGTTTGTCGACGCCTTCGTGGACCTGTGGGGGCTGCTCGCCCTGCTGATCGGCGTGGTCATCGCGGTGGGACACTTCCGCGGCTAGGCGCACAGCTTCGCCGAAGCCTCCATCCCCACCAGCCCCTCGACAGCAAGATCCCCGAGGAATATCTTAGAGATCGCCATCCGGAACTCGTGCCCCAACCCCAGTTGTCTTATGTGTACTGAACGAGTACACAGGGTTGTCAGATTGTGATGCAGGTTGTAGAATTGCCGCGTGAACGTGATCGGATTGCTTGTGTAAGCTGGCTGTGGGTCAGGATTCGGGTCGTCTAGTAATTATAGGCCTCGACGGAATGCCGTTCCGCCTCATCGAGGATCTGGCGGTGAGAGGCGTGATGCCGGAGACCGCTGCGGTGATCGGGAGGGGGGCGTTCAGAGCCATGGAATCCTCGATCCCGGAGGTCTCTTCCGTAGCATGGAGCTCGATAATCACGGGCTCGAATCCAGGGGAGCACGGGATTTTCGGGTTCACTGATGTTGCCGCTGGTACCTACCGCCTGTCCTTTCCCAACTTCGCTGACCTCAAGGCGAAGCCGTTCTGGGATGTTGAGGAGTTCGGGAGGTGCGTGGTTGTCAATGTGCCCTCAACATACCCGGTACGGCCCATGAACGGAGTGCTCATCTCGGGCTTCGTGGCTCTCGACTTGAAGAAAGCGGTGCATCCTCCTGCACTGTTGCCTGCGCTGAGCGAGATCGGCTACAAGATAGACGTTGACTCGGACAAGGCCCACAAGTCGATGGACTTGTTCCTCAAAGACCTGAGTGATACTCTGGAGGCCAGGATACGTGCGTTTCGGCACCTCTGGGAGTCCGAGGAGTGGCAGACGTTCATGCTCGTCTTCACCGGCACAGACAGGCTGGCGCATTTCTTGTGGGATGCATACGAAGACGAATCACACAAGTACAACGGTGCATTCCGGGAGCACCTTCACAGAATCGACGAAGTCGTGGGTGAAATCGTGTCGAGGATGAATGACGGCGACTCGCTCGTAATGCTGTCCGATCATGGCTTCGAACTCGCCAGGTGCGAGGTGAATGTCAATCGGGTGTTGGTGGAAGAGGGCTATCTCAGATTCAGGAACCAACCGCCCCAGAGCCTCGCCGATGTCGATGAAGGCACAAAGGCCTTCGCCCTCGACCCGGCAAGGATATACGTGAACCTCGAAGGGAGATACCCTCGGGGAAGCGTGAAGGCCAAGGATCGTGAGTCCGTTGTGGATCAGCTGAGTGACCTGTTCACGGCGCTTGAGGTCGACGGTGAGAGGGTCGTGGAGCGCGTTTGTCGTAGAGAGGACATCTATGAGGGGCCTTACACTGCTCAAGGGCCGGACCTCGTACTCGTGGGAAACTCGGGATTCGATATGAAGGCTAGCCTGAGGGCCACGGAGGTTCACAAGTCGAGTTCATTCGCGGGGAAGCATACACAGAAGGACGCGTTTCTTCTGGTGAACAGTAGCAGGGAAGGAGTCCTACCCGAGTCGCCGGGGGTGCACCAGGTTGTTGATATCATCAGAGAGCTAACTGGGAGGAAGGTCCATGACTAGTGCCGGCCAATCGGCAGATAAACACAATGCGAGCTGCACCTGCTGGAACTGCCCTGCGGTCGACCTGACGGGTAAGGTTGACTTCCGTGCTTGTGGACAGACCAGGGAGGTCTTCCAGAGTGGCGAGGAGGACAGCGGGGAAGCGTACATTCTTGCCGAGTGCAAGCGCCGTCCCGAGATAGGCCTCTTCGATCCGATGTCCGTGACCTTTGAGGACTGTCCCGAATGGCAGATGGGGCCCTATGGCCATATGCTCAAGGACATGAGGGTGATGATACTTGGCCTGGATGGCTACCTCGGGTGGACACTGGCGCTATGGCTGGGTAGGCAGGGCTGCAGGGTATCGGGGGTGGACAACTTCGCCCGGCGTGACTGGGTGAGGGAACGCGGGGCCCACACAATTGTGCCGATATCGAGAATGACTGACAGGCTCCGGGCCGCGCGAGATGTTCTCGGTCTGAACATCGAGTTCAGACAGATGGATATACTAAACCAGCGGACCCTGCTGAGGGAGTTCATCGAGGAGGTCAAGCCGGAGGCCATTGTGCACTATGCCGAATGTCCCAGCGCACCGTTCAGCATGATCGACCTCGAGCACGCCACCATGGTTCAGCAGAACAATGTGTTGGGTACGCTCGGCGTCCTGTTCATGATGCGCGACCTGGTGCCGGAGACGTGCTTGGTCAAGCTGGGCACGATGGGTGAGTACGGCACGCCTCTCACCGGGCGGCCGTTGTTCGAAGGGGTATTTCCGGCCGATGCTGTCCTGACTTGGGGTGACAGAGAGTGGAGCCTGGGCGGAGAGATGACGCCGCGCGATCCTGTCAGCTTCTACCATGTCAGCAAGGTACAGGATACGTTCAATGTGTATGAAGCCTGCAAGTACTGGTGGCTGAGGTCATACGATGTGATGCAGGGCGTGATCTATGGCGTTGAGACTCCCGAGGTTTCGGCTGCGCCGCAGCTCCGGACGCGTTTGGACATGGACGAGTGGTTTGGCACGGTGATCAACCGGTTCGTTGCGCAGGCCGTCGTGGGTTTCCCACTGACAATGTACGGGTCTGGTGAGCAGGTCAGGGGCTTCATCTCCCTGCCGGATGCGATGCAGTGCATGACCCGGCTCATTATGCACCCGCCTGAGCCTGGACAGTACGATGTGGTCAATCAGATGTCGGGCTACTACAGCATCCGTCAGCTGGCTGAAACGGTAGCCAGGATAAGCAGTCGGGAGTTCAAGATCCCTGTAACTATACAACGGGTGGAGAACCCGCGTGTCGAGGCGGATGTACACCCATTCGAGCCTGTCTACGACAAGCTTGCGGATCGCTTTGGTTTTGAGTCTCAGGTCAGCCTGGAAGACACGATATACAGCATGCTGGAGCTCCTGACCCAGGATCATGTGAAAGCGAGGATCGAGGAGAAGAAACACCTGATACTGCCCCGCACTTGGTGGTCCGGCGTGAAAAAGCAAGTGGAGACCCTCGAAGTGCTTGAGGAGATCCGCTATGAGCCCAGCATTACGGCTTAACGATCGCACCTTTGAGAGAGAGGTGCTCAGCTCGGAGGTCCCCGTCCTGGTGGAATTTGGGGCTTCCTGGTGCTTGGCCTGCAAGGCGATGGAGTCTGTCCTCGACGAGGTCGCGGGTGAGTTGTCCGGCACGGCCAAGATAGCCAGGATCAACGTGGACCAAAACCCGGGTTGGGCCGGCAAGTTCAGGATCTCTGGAGTGCCGACCCTCATGGTGTTCAGTTCAGCCGACATAGTCGTACGCAAGGTAGGCGCTATGTCGAAGAAGCAGATACGCGAGTTGATCGAGTTGGCACTGGACTCCGGCTAGATGAGGTCCGTGCGGTTGGCCAGGGATATGCAACGAAAGGATTGTCCGTAGGTGACACACCCCGCAGGGTCATCCCGGACCGAGGAAGGTTCCACTTCGGTTCTCATCACGGGCGGCTGTGGCTTCATCGGCACCAACCTGACGCATTTCCTCGGCGTGCGCGGCTACTCTGTGACCATACTCGATGACTTGAGTAACCCCTCCGAAGCATGGGCTGCTGGCCGTATGCCCGAGGACAATGTACGCTTGGTCGAGGGCGACATCAGCGACAGCGCTGCGCTCTCCGAGGCGCTGGTAGGCGTGTCCTCCGTGGTCCATCTGGCGGCTTGCACCGATGTGATCGGGTCGTTGCAGGACCCCTGGGAAGCCTGGCGCGTCAACGTCGGCGGTGCACTGAACTTGATGGAGTGTTGCAGGAAGGCGTCAGTTGGAAGGCTGGTGTTCGCCTCATCCAACGCCGTTCCGGGCAATCACGTCCTGCCTGCACGAGAAAGCGCGGTAGCTGCACCTCTTTCGGTGTACGGCGCGTCCAAACTGGCGGGGGAGGCTCTTTGCAGCGCCTACTACCACTCCTTCGGCCTGGACACGTTCTGCCTGCGCTTCTCCAACTGCTACGGTCCGCACTCCGAGCGAAAGACAAGCGTGGTGAACAGGTTCATGGTGGCGCTGATGAATGGGAGCTCTTTGATCGTCTACGGGGATGGCACTCAGACCCGCGACTTTGTTCATGTGGACGATGTCTGCCAGGCGATACATCTGGCCATGAGTTCGGACATGAAGGGCGGACAGGTCTTCCACATCGGGAGTGGGGTGGAGACAAGCGTTGGCGATCTGGCATCCATGCTATCGGAGCTGTTCGGTCGAGCACCCGAGATCGAGTATCGCCCCAAGCGGAGGGGCGAGATCGAAAGGATCTACTCCGACATAACGTTGGCCCGAGAGCTTCTCGGCTTCGTGCCGAAGGTCACGCTTGAGGATGGTCTCAGGCAGCTGTGCAACTGGCACAAGACGAAGTCACCCTGATGAGCAGTCGTTATCCGGCGTTCGTCTCGCAGGTCTCTCGACCGGATCGCCGTATGGCAAGTGACCTCAAGCCCGCAGGTGCAAATGGCGCCTAAGAAGCCGAACAAGGTGTGCCTCCTGGCCTGTGTCTTCTGGCCCGTATACCCTGGCTTCGGCGGTCGTCATGCCTATGTGCTCGCTCAGAACCTCCTGAGGGCTGGGTATGATGTAGACGTAGTGGCAGCCTTCCCGGTGGACCTGCGCCGCAGGGGCAACTTTTTCAGACAAAGGCCCTTGGCTATCGAGATGGTCGATGGCCTGCGTGTGATCCGTGTCTTCACGCTTCTTCCCACCGGGCCAGGCCTTTGGCGCAAGCTGCTTTTCTATCTCTCGTTCGCACTCACATCGCTACTCGCAATCCCCATAGTGAGGGGCTCACGTTTCGTATTGGGTCTGCACCCTCCGCCGGCATTCCAGGTCTTCCCGGGTTTCGTCTTCTCGAAGCTTCTGAGGGCCAAGTACGTGATCAGAATCACCGATCTGTGGCCTGATGTCGTCTTCGATTTCGAGCTTTCCAATTCAAGCGTCTTCGCGCGATTCGTGACCCTGTTGACGAAGGTCATGTATCGTTTCGCTGACCATATAATGGCATTCACTCCGCAGATCAAGGACCGGCTGATACAACAAGGGGTGCCGGAGTCCAAGATGTCGATGATAGAGATGGCCGTAGACGCCGACGTATTCCGCCCGATGCCCGGTGTGAGAGAGCGTTGTGTCGAGCTGGGGCTTCCTGACCCTGCCGGGCGCTTCGTCGTCCTGTATGCGGGGGCTTTTGCCCTGACATATGATTTCTCCGTGTTCCTGGAGGCTGCCAGGGGACTCAGAGAAGAGGACGTGACCTTCGTAATACTCGGTGACGGCGACGCCAAGGCGGGGATATGCGCCAAGATCGAGGAACACGGGCTGAAGAACGTATTCATGCCGAGGCCTGTCTCCGGTGCCGATTCCGTTGCGAAGTATGTGAACTATAGCGACGTTTGCGTGATCCCGTTGAAGCCCGAGATGGTGGCGAGCACACTCACGCGCCCGTCGAAGCTCTTCGAGTTCTGGGCCTGCGGCAAGCCCGTGATTTGCTGTGCGAAGGGGGAGCTCGAGAACCTGATGCAGGAGTCCGACGCTGGCATAGCTGTTGAGCCCGGCAACACAGGGGCCCTCGTTCAGGCCATCAAGCGGCTTCGTGATGACAGGGAGCTGGCCCGAACGATGGGGCAGAACGGCAGGGACTTCACTCTACGGCGCTTCTCCTATGACGCGCTCGGGGCGAACTTGAAGGGCATGTTTGAGAGGGATATACTATGACCAATTTGCTGGAGGTGCGCACGTGAGCTATCTGGAGGCGTATGCTCGTGAGAAGGTGCTGGTGACGGGGGGCGCCGGTCTCATCGGGAGCAACCTCGTCCGCAGGCTGACTGACATCGATGTCGATAGAGTGTTCGTCTTGGACAATCTGTCGTCGTCCTTTCGATGGAACATACCGGAGAGCCCTAAGGTGGTTTTCGTGGAGGGTGATGTCTGCGACGAGGGATTGCTCAAACGGATATTCCTACAGAGACCCAGGTACGTGTTCCATTTGGCGGCCCACTTCGCCAACCAGAAGGCGGTTGAAAACCCCGAGGAGAACCTCAGGGTGAACGGTCTCGGTACCCTCAAGATGCTGGAGTGGTCACAAGCGATTCAAGTCGATCGATTCGTCCTGGCATCGGCGGGCTGTTCCGCCTACGGCAGCAGGGCACCCGTGCCCCTCAAAGAGGACTTCATCACGCTCAATCTGGACACTCCCTATCAGATACACAAGCTGCTCGGGGAGCTCTACTGCAACTGGTTCCACGACTACTGGGGTTTGCCGACTGTGAGGTTGCGACTCTTCAACGTGTTCGGCCCTGGTGGGCTGCCCGGCAGGTACAAGAATGTCATCCCCAACTTCATGTACCGTGCTCTTCAGGGCGAGCCGCTGCCTGTCATGGGGAGCGGAAAAGAGACGAGGGATTTCACCTTCATCTCTGACATCGTGGACGGCCTGCTCCGCGCGGGTATCGTGCCCGAAGCCGTCGGGGAAGCGATGAACATCGGATCGGGGAGAGAAACAGCGTCTGCAGACCTGGCCGATGCGATCAACAGGGTCACCGGCAATAAGGGAGGGATCGAGGCAATCGGGAAGCGGGACTGGGACAAGAGCAATCGCAGGGTGGCTTCGATAGACAAGGCCAGGAGCGTGCTTGGCTACGACCCGACGATGGGCCTGGAGGAGGGGCTGGAGAAGACCCGGGACTGGTTCGTGGAGAACAAGCAGAGAATAGTCTTTCTTGAGAGTTAATGGTGAGGCGGCAGGGGTGATTCGGTGGCCGCGCGCGGTGCCCCAACAGTTATGCCCTGAATCGCTGTGTACGCCGGGTAGCTATAGAGATGCGTGAGCTCAAGGTCCTGACCGGTGACGAGTTGAGGAACAGTGTCGGCCTCTTCGTCGGCACCAGGCCTGGGATCATCAAGTTCTCGCCTCTGATGCGGGAGCTGCAGGCGAGGGGCCGCGACTTCTTCGTGATACACACCGGGCAGCACTATTCGTACGACATGGACAGGGTATTCTTCGACGAGCTCGAGCTGCCCGAGCCGAAGTACAAGTTCCAGCACGTGTCGCGGAGCAAGTTTCACGGAGGACAGACGGCGAGGATGCTGTCAAGTGCCGAGAGGGCCCTGCTCAAGGAGAAACCGAAGATCGTGCTGGTGTGCGGCGACGCCAACACCAACCTGGCAGGCGCTCTCGCCGCCAGAAAGCTCCATATCGCAGTCGGGCACGTCGAATCGGGGCTGCGCAGCCACGACTGGAGAATGCCTGAAGAGCATAACAGGGTGATGATCGATCACATATCGGACTACCTGTTCGCACCGACGGAAGAGGCGAAGCGCAACCTTGTTCAGGACAGTGTGAAGGGCAGGGTTTTCGTCACCGGCAATACCATCGTCGATGCGGTGAGACAGAACCTCGACCTCGCCAGGGCGAAAAGCGATGTACTTCGTCGTCTCGGGCTGCAGCGTGAAGAGTACTTCCTTCTCACGCTGCATCGTGAGGAGAGCGTCGACTTCAGGGGCAACCTGGAGAGCATATTAGAGGGAATAAAGGCGGTGGCGGATAAGCATGACCGCGAAATCGTATTCCCGGCCCACCCCAGGACTGTGAAGAGGATTGAGTATTTCGGCCTCGATTCAGCTGTCCGGGAGATCGGAAGGTTGCGCATGATAGACCCGCTCGGCTATCTCGACTTCCTGATGCTTCTCAGCAATTGCAGACTGGTGTTGACGGACAGTGGTGGCATTCAGGAGGAGAGCTGCATTCTGGGTGTGCCGTGTGTGACACTTCGAGAGAGCACTGAGAGGCCCGAGACCGTCGAGGTGGGAGCCAACTGTGTGAGTGGAGTCAGCCCATCGGTTACCCTGGACTGTGTCAGTACCATGCTCGCCGCGAAGCGCGGTTGGCCTAACCCGTTCGGGGAGGAGCCCAGCAGAAAG
Organism: uncultured Dehalococcoidia bacterium; assembly: GCA_964524995.1. Lineage (GTDB taxonomy): Bacteria > Chloroflexota > Dehalococcoidia > SZUA-161 > SZUA-161 > CAZGDV01. The sequence continues at coordinate 14,723 of CAZGDV010000032.1, forward strand.
ATCATCGATGTCGTCGAGGAGTGCCTGGCTGGAAGATGAAGCAGCTGGTCCAGAACTACAAGACCGGTGAACTGAAGGTCATTGATTCACCAGCCCCCGCGCTGAGGCCGGGCGGGCTGCTGGTACGCAACGTCAGGTCTACCATCAGCGTCGGCACAGAGAGACTCGGCATGGAGTTTGCCCGCAAGAGCCTGTTGGGCAAAGCACGTGCCAGACCCGATCTGGCCAGGCAGGTCATAGATATTGCCAGAAACGAGGGGTTGACCGGGGCGTACAAGCTGGCGGTCAGCCGCCTCGACACGCTGATACCGCTGGGATACAGCTCGGCTGGCATTGTGCTGGAGGTTGGGGAGGGTGTCGAGGATTTCCGGGTGGGGGACAGGGTGGCGTGCGGGCGAAGTGGTTTCGCCTCACACGCGGAGATCATCTTCGTGCCCGCGAACCTCTGCGCCAGAGTTCCCGAAGACGTCGATTTCGATAGTGCGGCGTTCTGTACGGTGGCGGCTGTTGCCCTGCACTCCGTTAGGCTCTGCGGAACGGGACTGGGAGAGTGCCTGGCCATCATCGGCGTCGGGCTGTTGGGCCAGATGGCTACACAGATCGCCAAGGCGGCGGGGAACAGGGTATTCGTAATGGATACGAACGCGGAGAAGGTATCGTTGGCCAGGGAGCTCGGTGCGGACGGCGGTGCACTTGTCGGCGACGATGGCTGTGTGGAGAGCGCCCTCGCGTTCTCGAAGGGAGTGGGTTGCGACGCTGTTCTGATACTCGCGAGCACGGCCAGCAATGTGCCTCTGGAGGTAGCCGCTCAGGTCAGCCGTGACAGAGGGACCGTGGTAGCTCCGGGGCTTGTGGAACTCGATATCCCCAGGGAGCTGTTCTATGAGAAGGAGCTGAGCCTGACGGTGCCACGGGCCTGGGGGCCGGGTTTCGATGACGAATCATGCGATCCGGTCGGCGGGGACTATCCGCACGGATATGTTCGCTGGACCGGGCAGCGGAACATGGCCGAAGTGCTCGACTTGATGGCGGATGGGAAGCTGAGTATAGCCCCGCTGATAACCGACCGGTTTGGCATCGGCGAAGCCGAGGCAGCCTACCAACGTATTCTGGACGACAGGACCGGTAACCATATCGGGTCGCTCATCAGCTACGATGAGAGCGAGGGGGGTGCAGCCCCAGTCCGTTCGGTTCAGTTGAGGCCTGCAAGCGCTGGCAAACCCGAGGACAGGGTTAACGTAGGGCTCATAGGGGCAGGGGCCTTCGCTCTGGGCACAATGCTGCCGATACTGAAGAAGCTTCCGTCAGTGAATCTGAGGGCGGTAGCGACGACCAGCGGTCACAGCGCCAGGCACGCAGGCGAGAAGTTCGGCTTCGAGCGTTGCGTTACTGACTACAGGGATGTGCTTGATGATCCAGACGTCCAATGTGTGATCATCGCTACCAGGCATGATCAGCACGCACGAATGGCGGCTGAGGCTCTCAATCAGGGCAAGGACGTATTCGTGGAGAAGCCGCTGGCGCTGTCGCTCGACGAGCTGTCTGCGGTTATCGACGCCTATCGCGGTAGTGCTGCGAAGGTCATGGTGGGATTCAACAGGCGTTTCTCCCCTCTTGCGGTCAGAGCCAAAGAGCTTCTGGGCTCCATAGATGAGCCTTTGGCCCTCGTGATTCGGGCTAACGTTGGGTATATTCCCCCGGACAGCTGGGTGCACGATCCGGAACAGGGCGGGGGGAGGATTCTCGGCGAAGTATGTCATTTTGTCGATCTGGCTCAGTTCCTCGCGGGGTCGCCCCCGGTGAGGGTGGGAGCCGAGTCGATTCGCGGTGGGTCCCGCTACCGGCCCAATGAGAATGTTGCGGTCACAATCGGCTTCGAGGATGGAGCCATGGCATCCATAGCTTATCTGGCTAGCGGTGACACGTCGTTCCCCAGGGAGAGGGTGGAGGTGTTCGGGGGTGGGGCGGTCTGCATGATCGACAACTTCAGGTCGCTCACGTTCTCAAGAGGCGGCAAGAAGACGCGAATGCGGAGGCTGAACAAGGACAGCGGTCACCACGCGGAGTTCGCTGCCTTCTTCTCGGCTGTGCTGTCCGGGGGCGAGATGCCGGTGCCTTTTGAAGAGTACGTGCGTTCGACAGCTGCCACGATCTCCGTTGAGCAGTCCCTTTCCGAAGGAATCCCAGTAGCTGTTCCTACGTTGTTGTAGGGTCGGTCAAGCCTCATGACTAGTCTCAGAAACGAGATTGAGCATTTCGATGGGCTCAACGTGTCGCCCGTCTCAGGGGACACCGAAACCTGGGATCAAGTCGTATTCCCGCGAGTCATCCGGAAGCGCGAGATCGGGTTGATAATGGGCCTCGTCAGCCAGCAGAAGCCGGGACTTGTTCTCGATCTCGGCTGTGGCGCTGGGTGGCTGACCCGAGCACTCACTTCCCTGGGGCAACCAGTGGTGGGAATAGATATCAGCTCTGCGCTGGTAGGAAGTGCCGTGGGTTTCGGTCCGCGGACATGCGACTACGTTGTCGGTGACTGTATGAGGCTGCCGTTCGGCGACGCGACTTTCGATATGGTGGCAAGCGTCGGGGTTCTGCATCACCTGCGACTGGACGATAGCCTGGCCGAATGCTGCAGAGTAACCTCTGATGGCGGCACACTGGTCCTGATGGAACCCAACAGCATGAGCCTGCTGGCGGCCCTGGGCAGGAGGCTGGTGTCACGTGAGATCCATACTGAGGGCGAGGTAACACTCCACCCGGGTGAGTTGACGCGGTCTCTCGAACGCAGCGGATGGACGTTGCTTCAAATGAGGTACATGTTTCCCTACAGCTTCGCACTCGCGTATGCGCTGGGCCGGAGCAAGCTCCGTGGTCAGCAGATGCTGGGATTTGTATGTCCCTTGGTTGAGACCGCTGACCGGCTATGTGAGAGAGTGCCCGGCCTCAACCGGCTCTCGTGGGTGGTCTTGGCGGTGGCCCGCAAGAACTAGTCGACCCGTGCTTTACATGGACTCGTGAGGAGAGACGGCAAGGTGACAGATAGGACTACCGTGGTAAACTTCGTGCCGGACGAGAGACTGGGAGGGCCTCAACGTCAGGTGCTCGAGGTAGCCAAGCGTCTGAAGCAGAGAGGGATAGACACAGTCGTGGTACTGCCGAAGGGCGACCCAACGTACGCTGTGCTTCTGAACGAGGTCGGCATTGACTGCCACCAGACCAGGGTGTTCAGGCGGCTTCCACGCCCTACTAGTCCAGTCTCGGTCGCCATCTGGTTGATGCTCTTTGTTCCGGCCATTGTCCTGCTCTCCCGCGTGATTCGGAAATACGGCGCAGACGTAGTGCATGTGAATGGTATCCTGAATCTCCAAGTCGCTCTGGCAGCCAAGGTCGCCGGCGCGAGACTCGTCCTGCACATCCAAGAGGTGCGCGACTTTGGGTTGCTCAGGGCACCATTGCGCCTCATGCTTCTAATGTCTGACTGGATCATCATGGTGTCGGCCGCCGCCTGGAATAACTTGCTCGGGGATGGTGGTAAGGACCCGTCCAATGTCAGCGTTCTCTACCCTCCGGTAGACACACAGGTGTTCCATCCCGACCAGGTCGATGCGGAGGTTCGGCGGGAACTGGGGATCGCCCCTGACGACAAAGTGGTGGGAATCGTAGCCAACATCAATCCCGTCAAGGGTTATGAGGTGTTCCTGGCGGCTGCCAAGATGATAAAGGATACGATGCCCGGTGTGCGATTCCTGATCGTCGGCCAGACTTTGGACACGCAGGTCGGCTACTGGCATATTGTGCAAAGCCTTATGGATTCGTTCGGTCTGGAGAAGGATGTAGTGTTGGCGGGACGGCGGACCGATGTCGCCCGGATGATGAGCGTTATGGACGTCTTTGTACTGACCTCTAAGTTCGAGGCGGCTCCGATCGTGCTGCTGGAGGCAGCGGCGTGCGGTAAGCCCATAGTCGCCACTCGGGTCGGTGGAATACCCGAGTTGGTCAATGAGGGAGAGACGGCCATACTCGTGCCCCCGGGCGACCCGGGAGCCGTTGCCGAGGCAGTCGTTCGCCTGTTGAACGACGCCGAGGGGGCACGGCGGATGGGGGCCAGCGGGAGGCAGTGGGTTGTGAGCCGATTCGACGCGGCGATCTGCGCGGACAAGCATGAGGAGGTCTACAGGCGGCTTGTCGGGTCGGACCGGGGGGCCGCCCCTACCGAGTAGATGACAAAGGTTTTCGTTCTAGGTGTAGATGGCGGTACTCTCGACGTCATTCTCCCACTCGTGGAGAGGGGGAAGCTTCCTAACTTCGCGCGTCTCATCAGAGAGGGAGCGTGGGGTGAGTTACAGTCGACGGTACCACCGTCCTCCGGACCGGCATGGGCGTCCTTCCAAACGGGGAAGGAGCCAAGCAGTCACGGCATATTCGACTTCCTGAACAAGAAACCTCGATCCTATGACACGTACTACATAAACTCGACTCATATTGCGGGGCGGCGACTCTGGGATCTGCTGGGCGACTGCGGACTGAAGGTGGGCATCATCAACGTAATGGTTACCTACCCGCCACGCCCCGTCAATGGCTTCGTGCTCACAGGGGGACTGACTCCCACGGGTGTGAATTTCGCCTATCCGGAGGCGTTGGCGGAGGAGATCCGTGGCCGGTTCGGTGAGTACCGTCTATGGGGTGTCGGGGGGATCAACCTGACCGAGGGTGGGGAGAGGAGGTTCATCGATGCGTACTCTGACAACGCCAAGCGCCGCATGGAGATCGCGAAGTACTTGATGTCGACGCGGGAGTGGGACTTCTTCATGGTCATGTTCGAGGAGACGGATCCGCTCCAGCATGAGCTGTGGAAGTACATGGATCGTGAGCACCCGCGTTATCTGGACGACGCCCCGGCCTTCGTCAAAGACGCAATACCGAACATATATGGGCTGGTCGATGGTTTCCTGGGCGAGGTGATGGGCTCGCTTCCCGACGATGCTACCGTGTTCGTGATGTCGGACCACGGCTTCGGGCCCATGGACCGATACATCCTCGTCAACAACTTCCTGGTCGATGCTGGCCTGCTGAAACTACGTGGGGGTGCAGGCGGAGCACTCAAGCGGGCCGCCTTCAGCCGTGGTCTGACGCTGGAGCGGGCATACAACATCGGCCGCAGACTCGGTCTTCGCAGAGCAGCCAAGGCTTTCAGGGGCGGGCTTGGCGAGGCGATGCTCAGTAGCATAGCTCCTTCGATGAAAGACATCGACTGGAGGCGCACTAGGGCGTTCTCAGTGGGAACAGGCGGGCACATATACCTCAATGTCAAGGGGAGAGAGCCGGAGGGCGTGGTCGATCCGGGCAACGAATACCGGCAGGTGCGCGAGTCGGTGGTGAGAGAGCTATCCGCTCTGGTCGACCCGAAGACCAGCAACAAGGCCATAGAGCGTGCTTTCGTCAGGGAGGAGCTGCACAGCGGCAGATTCGCGGAGCATGCTCCTGACGTCTCGTTCCTGCCTGCCAGGGGCTTTGGCACCCTACAGAAGCAGCAATTCGTAGCGCCGGGTGTCTTCATCGATTCCCCATCGTGCGGTACCCACAGGATGGACGGGGTAGTTATGGCCTGGGGCCCTGACATCGATGTGGGGAGGAACATTACCCCCGCGAGGATATGGGATCTCGCTCCGACGATCCTGCATCTGTCCCGTCTATCCATACCAGCGGACATGGACGGCAGGGTGCTGACCGAGGTCTTCAGAGAAGGCAGCGAGCCGGCCAGGATGACACCAAAGTCGTCGGAGCGCACGGAGGCTGAGCACGTCAGGGCGCGAGTCGGGCGCTTGCGTGCGCGGGGCAGGCTGTAGTGACGAGTTGTGGCGGCAATGCCGGAGTACGGTTAGGGCTGGTCTATTGGATACGAGGCGGTTGCGAATAGCATATCTGGGGCACAGCATCACCGAAGACGTGAACCGGACACGCTATCAGCGGCCGAAGTACTTGGCCACTACGGCTGATCTCTACCTGTTCGTCAAGAAAGGCACTCATGTGCCGGAGGAGATTGGGTCCAAGTCGAGTGTGGTCTATTGCAGGTTTGGCGCGATGCCGTTGCATGTCTTGTGGAGTGTCTACGAGGTGTGGAAGCTGGACAGGCGCGTTCACTTCGACCTGGTGTATGCCATGTACCCGGTGCATTCCATAGTGCAGGGCATCATCCTGAAGTCGCTTGGCTTCAAATGGGTGGCCGATATCTGGGATCATCCCGAGCAGACACGGAGAGGGATCGCGGGTCGAATCGCCCAGCGGTTGGGGGCGTTCGTCTCCAGGAGAGGTCTGAGGCACGCCGATCTAGTCGTGTGCGGAATCATGCCTGAAGCCCTGGAAGGGTACAAGATCGATCAGAGGAAGATGCTTACCGTCACGAATGGCACTGATCTCAGCCTCGCAAGGCCTGCGGTCACCAAGCGCGATGGCAGTAGTCGCTTCACGGTTTTCTATGTGGGGCCCCTGCACGAGAACAGGGACATTGAGACGCTCATGGAGGCGATAGTAGCTGTTCAAGAACGCGTGCCTGACCTGAGAGTAGTGCTTGTGGGCAGGGTATTTCGAGATGCTGTCGCTGCCGTCAACCATCGGGTTCTGCAACATGGACTCCAAAGGGCGGTAGAGGTCCTGGGGCCGATGGATCATCAGAGAGTGCTGGAGCTGATTGCCGAAGCGGACGTGTGCGTTTGCCCCCTGTCAGATGCCGTGGCCAGGAGGTATGCGTATCCTATCAAGCTCTTCGAGTACTTGGCCATGGGCAAATCAGTAGTCGCTACCAGGACGCCGGGCGTGTCGCGGGTCGTGACTAACGAAGTCAACGGCCTTCTTGTCGACCCTGGTAGTGCCAGTCAGATGGCGGAGGCCATCCTCAGAGTACACGATGATTCGGGGCTGAGGGAGAAACTCGAGAGCAACGCTAGGCAAAGTGTGGTCGAATACGACTGGAGCCGGATCAACGCGCGAATAGGAAATGCACTCCATGAACTCGTCGGCAAAGCCAGCGTTGAGTTCGCGAACTGAGGCATGGTGCAGGGAGAGCGGTCCAGGTGAATGGGCTTGAGGCCATGCGTGGCCTTTGTGCTTGCAGCCCACGAATAGAGAACGTGGTCATGTTTGTATCAGATTCTCTTCGTTGGGATTACCTACCACGCTCCGTAGCCGACCGTGGCGTCGTCTTCAAGACCGTAGCGTCGTCGCTGTTCACCGGCAGTTCATTCCCCAGCATGGTGACGGGCCTGCATCCGCCCAAGCATGGGGTGCTGAACTTCTTCGATAGACTTGGCAAGAGTACGACGTCCTTGTTGAACCTGGACGGCTACAACACGTCGCTTTGGAACGAGAATACGTGGTTGAATTGTGACCCGCCCCACGCCACGCCTCTTCACAGGCTGCTACGTCAAGACCGGCGCGTGCCTCTCGAGGACCTGCCCTCACCGTTCATCTACCTGGAGGATGAGAAGGGCGGTCATTGTCCCTACGGCTGGCCTTTTGAAGAGGAGGGATACAAATACGAAGAGTGGGAATGCGTTAGATTCATTCGAGAGCACGCGTGTGATGGTAGGGAAGTGCTCAGGAGATACTACGCGAGAAGCATCGAACGCAGCGTTCAGGTGTTCGAGAGACGTCTGCAGACCCTTGAGCGGAGGGGCTTGACGGATCGGACGCTGGTCGTTTTCACCTCGGACCATGGTGAGCTGCTTGGTGAGTACGGCGGGCACTTCGGACATGGTGAGATCGCATGCCCGGAAGTCGTGTATGTTCCCACAGTGTTCATACATCCGGCCTTGCCAGGGGGCGTGTACTGCGATGGCGGGGGCGTGCTGCGACACGTTGATTTCTTTCCCACGATCATGGGGCTGTTGGGCAGAGAGGCACCAAGTTCAGTTGATGGCGTTGACACGGTCGAGTCAGGATCTGCACGGGTTGGCTACAACCACAAGGAGACGACTGTACGGACAGCGCTTATGGGGGTGCGACTCCATCATACTGGCAGGGAAATCAGCGTGTGGGACGAAAACGGAGGCTATGTGTGCCGCACCGGTAGCTCGCTGAAAAGGCTGCTGTTGGCAATTGGGAAAGCCTTTCGCGGTAATGGGATTACCGAGGTCTACTTACGTCAGAACTCGAAGGGCCCCGGCGTTCTGCCACTGCTGAAAGATTACTTCAAGGTCTGGTGGTACTACTGGAACCCCCGCTTGAGGTTTGGGAGGCCTGGCTTCACCATCGAGGACGCCGCGGCGGTGATCCGAAAGGTGGACCTGGATGCAAGGACAGCGACTTTGAGGAGACTGAGAAGGCTGAAGACGGGGGGCAGTGTGTAAGCCTGGTTGCACTGGTCTCGTGTTGCCCAGCGGGTTCCCTGGAGCGGTATGAGACTTTGTTAGCTGCTCCTTGCCTGGGAGGAATGAAGCGGATCATGGGACGTTCGATTACGGCACTTGTCCCGATGAAGGGTCACAGTGAACGTATGCCCGGGAAGAACACAAGGCTGCTCTGCGGGGCTCCACTCTTCCACTGGATACTGGACAGCCTTTGTCAGAGCGAGTACGTTGTTGACATTGTCGTTGACACAGACGACGATGCGATAGCCGATGATGTACAGAAGAGGTTCAGTCGTGTGACGCTCCTTAGCCGCCCCGAGGACATCAGAGGTGATTACGTTCCAATGAACGCGATCATCAAGTATGATCTTACGCAATGTCGAGGTGATCATTTCATCCAGACACACAGCACGAACCCCCTGCTCACCGGCGGTACCATCGATGCAGCCATCGCGCGCTATTTCGACGGTCTTGGTACGTACGATAGCCTTTTCTCGGTTACGCGTCACCAGGCCCGGATGTATTGGCAGGATGGTCGACCCATCAATCATGATCCCGAAGAGTTGCTGCCTACGCAACTGCTGGACCCCATCTATGAAGAGAACTCCAACTTCTACGTATTCTCGAAGGCCTCTTTCGCTCAAAGCGGCGATAGAAGGATTGGACTGCGACCGCAGATGTTTGACGTGAATCCACTTGAGGCTGTAGACATCGACGAGGAGCAGGATTTCGTATTGGCAACGATCCTGATGAAGCAGCGGCTCAGTGAGCGGGGGGGCGATCAGTGAGTCTGGCGACCAAGCCGAGGGACGAGTTCAGGATCAGATTGCGCAGGGGAGCTCATCTGGTCTTTCTGGCCTCGCGGGCTATCCTGAGAGCGCTGCGCGGCCAGAAGCCGCGCGCAATTCGACACGCTGTCTGTTACCCGATTGTCGCAGATGCTGAGAGACTCGCGGACTTGGCGAACAGGGTCTCTTGGTACCTGCCATCTGCGGACTTCTGCAAAGTCGATGTCAGGATTCCAGGACAACGGGCATTGCTTGAGGTTGACATTGCCTCGCTGCGTGCACCTGGCTCGCAGGGAAGCTATCTTGAGAAGTCGGAGAACGTACAACTTGTCGATCGTAGCCGGGTGGACCTGGCGGGTGCTGAGAGGGTCCTGGTCTGGAGCAAGTGGAGTCTACTCAACCCACGGGTCCTTCTGCGCTTGGGCAAGGTAGAGATGGTGGACCCGACGTTCTACTCGGGAATAGAGGCTGCGACGTTCAGACGGCTCTGCATGCAGGCCGTCGATCGTGGGGATAGGGAGCGGTTCGCGAGCTTGTCCAGGGACAACTTCGAGCGCATGTTGAGCGGAGTGCGCGGATACGAGACAGGTTATGTGTTTGGCACCGGACCATCGTTGGAGGACGCCTTTGCCTTCGACTACGACGGCGGTCTGCGTGTGGTGTGCAATAGTATCGTGAAGAACAAGGCCCTTCTGGAGCATATCAGACCTCACCTGCTGGTGTTTGGGGATGCCGTATTCCACTACAGCCCTTGTCGATACGCGGCGGAGTTCCGGAAGATGATGCTAGATGTGGTAGATGAGTTCCAGTGTTACGTCCTGATACAGGACTTCGGGGTGCCGCTCTTCCTTGCGCACTATCCCCAGCTCAAGGACAGGATCATCGGGTTGCCGGTGCGGGGGGAAGAGTACAACTTCCCGACCCTGGATAGGTTCCATGTCCGACCATCACAGAACGTCATGACGCGATGTATGCTGCCTGTGGCGTCGTCCGTTGCGGAGGAGATATTCATAATCGGAGCAGATGGGCGCCGGCCCGACGAGAAGTACTTCTGGACCCACAGTTCTGCTGCCCAATTCGATGACTTGATGCAGACGGCGGTTGACACTCACCCGTCGTTTTTCAGGGATACGGTGTATACTGACTACTACGAGAGACACTGCCGGATACTGGAGGAGTTGTTCCGGTATGGCGAGGCCATGGGCAAGAGCTATTACGCACTTACGCCGTCTTATGTCCCGGCGTTGGCCCGGCGGCCCGCACCAGGGAGGTCCTGATGACGACATTGAAGCGCCGGTTGGCTGATGGGGAGACCACCATCGGTTCATGGATCACGATAGGGCACACCGTCATTGCTGAGATCATGGCGAAAGCCGGTTTCGACTGGCTCACCGTGGATATGGAGCACAGTGCGATCACGCTCGCTGAGGCGCAGCAACTCATGCAGGTAATTGAGCTGTCCGGGTGTGTCCCTCTGGTGCGCGTGGGGTCCAACGACGCTAACCTTATCAAGAGGGCAATGGACTGCGGTGCTCACGGTGTCATAGCCCCGATGGTCAATAGCAAAGAGGACGCGGAGAGGGCTGTCGGCTCCGTTAAGTACCCGCCGCGTGGCTTTCGCGGTGTTGGGCTGGCCAGAGCGCAGCAATACGGGGCCGATTTTGAAGGATACCGGGCATGGAACGAGCGCGAGAGCATAGTGATCGTTCAGGTCGAGCATGTGGATGCTGTTAAGAATCTCGAAGCAATCGTGAACGTCGAAGGCGTCGACGGGTTCATTGTGGGGCCCTACGATCTCTCCGGCTCGATCGGCTTCCCCGGGCAGTTCGATCATCCCGAGGTGGCAGAGGCGCTCGCCGAAGTGCGCAGGGTGGCCGAGCAATGCGGCACCGTCGCCGGATACCATGTTATCCCCCCGGAGCCCGAGCGGGTCGTGGAGCGAGCAGGGCAGGGTTTCCGTCTCATAGCTTACAGCCTGGACATCCTGCTTCTGGGGGAGTCGTGCCGAGGCGGGGTCCGGACGATTCGGACCAGTCTCTCGAAGTAATATGGACAGGATACTCATTACGACTGCCTCTTTTGGAGTGGACGACTCGTCGGCGCTGGCTTGCCTGCGCGATGAGGGATACGACGTGGTCCTCAACCCGCACGGGCGGAAGCTCACCGAGGAGGAGGTGCGGGGTCTCCTGCTCGAGGTTGGGCCGGTAGGGATAGTCGCTGGTTTGGAGCCTCTCACCGCCAAGGTGTTGCAGGGTGCGGGGCGACTGAGGGTGATATCCCGGTGTGGTGTAGGGATGGATAACGTTGACCTCGGGACGGCGAGGCGTGGCGGTATCACCGTGCTGTGCACACCGGATGGGCCGGTGCAAGCTGTCGCTGAGCTGACCGTCGGACTCATGCTTGCCGGGCTGCGCCACATCGCTCGGGTAGACCGATCCATTAGAGCAGGAAAGTGGGAGCGACCGATGGGCCGTCTTCTCGGTGAGCAGACCGTGGGTGTAGTCGGGTGCGGCCGGATCGGCAGCGCTGTTGCCCGGCTGCTGGCATCCTTCGGATCGAGGCTGATTGGCTCTGACCCCAGTTTGCAGGAGCATCCAGATATCACCCTGACTCCTCTGGACGGGCTCTTGCGGGAGTCCGATGTCGTGACACTGCATGTCCCCTATGATGAGAACACGCACCATATGATCAATGATCAGTCCATCGGCAAGATGAAGCCTACTGCGTTGCTGGTCAACACAGCACGTGCCGGCATTATCGACGAACAGGCACTTCTGGAGACGATCCAGTCCGGGCGTCTGGCGGGGGCGTGCATCGACACGTTCTCCGAGGAGCCGTACTCAGGCCCGTTGGCGGGACTCCCGCAGGTTGTGTTGACCTCTCACATCGGGTCGTACGCGCGTGAGGCAAGAGTCAAGATGGAGAGCCAGGCTGTGCAGAACCTGCTCGCGGCATTGAAGGAGTGAGTGAGCTATGCGTGTCGTTGTTCTTGGCGGATCGGGTTTCCTCGGAAGCCACGTGGCAGACG
>CAZGDV010000033.1:0-26869 GCA_964524995.1 uncultured Dehalococcoidia bacterium
AGCAGGCGATTGATGAATGAGAGAGCTTCGGGAGGCCCATCCCGAAATGACAACGTTAGCGTGGCCCTCGGCACTTGACTGGCCCAGGTGTCACGTTGGAACTGCCAGTAGAGGCGAGGATATGTTGTCCAGCGCACACCCTTGAGTATCTCCCCCACACTCCGGGACCCTGGGCGATTCGGCTCAGGAACGAAATCGGGGTCGCTGCCCAGCTTGTCGTAGATGGAGGAGATGATCCGGGAGACCTCTCTCACGCCGGCGGCATCTGCGGCGTAGTGGGATACCTTGATTAGTAGCATGGCGGCGTCGGAGAGATTGAGGAGACACACGCCAATCTGGGGGCCGGTGCATGCATCCGCTGGTGCTGTCTTGAATGACTCGTATTCCGCCTCATCCCGTGCAGGCAGGAACGCCTTCCTGGCACCTGGTTCCAGTCTCTCCCACCATGGCTTGCGCCAATGCCGCACGAACCTGCATCCGAGGACCGGCTCGGCATCGAGCGCCAGGTCTACCGATCTGGCGATCCTGTCGGCGTCCAGTTGCTGGGCAAACTCCAGCTCCAACTGGATCATCAGTTCGCCGGACGGGTCGGAGCAAGCCATGATCCGGTCACCCAGCTGTGATGGGAAACGCTTTGGGATGGCATGTTCTGTGCTCATTGCTGGAGTGCCATTTTGGCCGACGTTTCCCATTTTGCCTCTCCCCCAGGTACTTCTCGCCAAGAGGGCCCTACGAGCAGAGGTCCGCCACCAGCAGATCGAGCGCCAGCTCCCCCTTGTCTCCCCTCAAGCGCCCCGTCTTGATCGAGAGGTCAGTCTCCAGGAGCTTCCTGTAGACCGACTCCAGCCTTTCGGTGGTGTGCTTCCTCGCTTGCTCCTTGGATTTCCTGAGTACGAAGTCTTTGTTGGTCTCGATAGCCCGCATGATCTGCGCATCGGGCGCTCTGCGGCCCATCAAATCCTTGGCCAGCACCAGCATCCGGAACTGGCGGGTTATCATGTACAGGAGATACGGGGGCGCAGCCCCAGCAGCCTCCAACTCGTGCAGCAGCCGAATAGAATCGCCCGCCCTTCGTGCCAGTATGGCGTCGACCATGGCGAAGACGTTCGCCTCCCGCGCCTCGGCGACAACCTGCCTTACGTCGTCTTCCGAGATGACGCCGTTCCGGGCATACAGGCAGAGCTTGTCGATCTCGTTTGCCACGATCCGCAGGTCATTCCCGACGAGCCCGGCGAGCAGCTTGGCGGCACCCGGCGCTATCTTGCACTCGGACTCCCTTGCTCTCTCTCCGATCCACTGCATCAGCTCCTGACCCTTCGGCAATTTGAACTCCTGGACATCGGCCCCGGGCGCCAGCTTGGGGAGCAGCGGATTCTTCTTCAACGGGCCGTCGATCAGCACCAGCTCGGTGGTGTCCGGCATGCGCTTCACGTACGCGGCGAATGCGGTCCACTGTGACGAATCAGCCTTCCGGGGGCTCTTTCCCGTATCTTTCCGCTCGTGTCGACCGAGCAGCCCCTTCACGATAACGAGGCGCTTCGGCGCGAGGAAGGGCATCGTATCGCAGATGGCGGCGAGCTGCTCGGGAGTGGTATCCCCGGCGTCGAGGGTGGTCGTGTTGGTGGCGAGGGACTCGGCATCACCCCAGCCCGCCTTCATCTCGCGCAAGGACTCGCTCAGGGAGAAATCGTCTTCGCCGTAGAGGATGTGGAGCAACTGGTTCCTCTCTCTAAGATAGAGGTCCGGCGGGTATTCTAAACGGGACAGCGATTCCCTATAATTATAGCACCTGGATTGAGCGAGGCGACCTGGAACAATGGAGCTGGGTATCATAGGGCTTCCCAAGAGCGGCAAGACAACCGTCTTCAACGCGCTTACCGGAAGCAAGGCGGAGACGGGCGACTTCTCCTCGCACCAGACCGCGCCCAACGTCGGCGTGATCAAGGTCCCCGATCCGCGCCTGGACTCGCTGACGGGCCTGCTCAAGCCGAAGCGCACCGTCCCTGCCGAGATCACATACGTGGATATCGCCGTTCCCTCCACCGGCCTTGGCAAGCAGGAGGGGCCGCGCGGACAGTACCTGTCTCAGGTCAGCAACACCGATGCCCTGGTGCATGTTGTCAGGGCGTTCGAGAGCGACACGGTCCCGCACGTCGAGGGCAGCGTCGACCCCGAGCGCGACATCGCGACAATGAGCCTGGAGCTGGTCTTCTCGGACATGGCCGTGATCGAGAGACGACTGGCGCGCCTGAAGGACTCGCTCAAGGGGGCCAAACAGCAGGAACGGGACGCTGCCCAGAGGGAGCAGGTGTTGCTTACCAGGATCAAGTCCGGGCTGGAGCAGGATGTGCCTATCCGCGAGCAGGATATCCCCGAGCAGGAAGCCAGGGAGCTGGAGAGCTTCCGCTTCCTCACGGCAAAGCCGCTCCTGTTGCTGCTCAACATAGGCGAAGGCCGGCTGCCCGAAGCCTCGTCTCTGGAGAGCGACCTGCGCTCCCGCCACGGGCGACCTAAGCAGGATGTCGCCGTGCTCTGCGGGCAGGTCGAGATGGAGCTGTCCCAGCTCGGCGACGAGGACGCCGAGGAGTTCCGGGCCAGTATGGGCGTCGGGGAATCGGGGCTCGACCGCATGATCCAGCTCTCGTATTCGCTGCTGGGGCTGGTCTCCTTCTTCACCACTGCCTCGGATGAGGTCAAGGCATGGACGGTCGCCGAGGGAACGGTGATCCAGAGGGCGGCAGGCAAGATACACACGGATATGGAGCGCGGCTTCATCAGGGCCGAGGTCATCGGCTATGACGACCTGGTGAAATGTGGGAGCATGGCGGAGGCCCGCAAGCAAGGGCTGTTGCGCCTCGAGGGCAAGGGCTACATAGTGAAGGACGGTGACGTCGTCACCGTCCTGTTCAACGTCTAGCCAACCTTAACGCCTAGCCCGACCAGTACTCGGGGCTGACCTCCTCTTCCTCGTAGTATTCGTAGGGATCGTACGCCTCTAATGCCTGGATCAGCGTCTCGATCTCGGACACGGTCGTATCCAGTGTGATGCGGAGCAGTGCCCCCTTGGTCGTGATCTCGATCGAATCGAGCATGGCCAAGAGCTCCTCGGGTATCCCTTGGTCCTCGGGGACGAACTGGAAGAACACGAGGAGCGTATCGAACAGGCCGCCCGCGGCCTCGGCGTGCTTGGCGCTCGTGAACACCACGTCGACCTCCTCGGAAACGACGTCGCCCTGCTTGTCGATAATGGCAAGATAGGACTTCATCTCAGCTAAGGCCTCGAGCCCGGGTAGCTGGACCGACATAGCATCGCCCTGGCTGTACTCCAATTCGTCCCTTATCTGGGCTCTCATCTCGGGTGTAATCGTCATCACCATCTTGAACAGAGCATCTCCCCGGGTCTTGAGGGCATTCGTCAGTTCCGCGCTCACTCGTCCTTCGCCTGTCTTCGCTACGTCGATTGAGTCTCTCACTGCCCTGAGATCACCGAAGAGGTACAAGTTACGTGCAACGAAGGCTACTCCGAAATCCTCGGAGTCGTCGGCGTATACCTTCTGGCCCTTGCGTTTCTCAATCTCGAAGTCATGCATGCCGTCCGACTCCAAGTACTCGATCATCTCCCGTTCGTCGTGGTCGCCCCTTATGACAAGTCCCGTGTAGCCTGCTTCATATATCGATTGTGCGCTGGCGACGTTCTCGCTGGCGAAGAGCAGGACCTCCTTCGGGTTCTCTCCAAAGACAATACTGAAGTCCTCGATACCTTCCACCATGTCCGGCTGGCTTGCGAGCCAGTTCCACAGCCTCGCGATGTCCTCGTCGGCCCTCGCCCGTTCGATGTCGAAGGTTGCCACCGTGATTGCCTGCTCCGGGACCCATCGTCTCATGTCGATCGCCTGGGTGCTAGTGTCGCACCCCACCAGCGGCACGACCAGCGCTGTGATTATGACAAGTGCAGCAAATCCTCTAAACATGTCGCATCCCTTCAATCATGCTATGCTCGATGAAGATTGTAGCACAGGTGTTGAACTCGGTCAACCAGACACGGCCTTCACACGAAAGAACAGGGGCGGCACCTTCGGTGCCGCCCCTGAAGCGTCCGGTCACTACAGGCTCTAGAATCCCATTCCACTGCTGACGCCGCCGAAGCCTTCCATGATCGACTCAAACTGGGCCTCGGATATCTCGATGCTGATGGTGAGACACGAGCCGCTCACACTCTTCTCAATGCTGTTGAGTAGCTCCTCCAGCTCGGGGGACTCCCCGGCGGCCATCTCCACGAAGACGAGGAGGGTATCAACTAGCTCGTCCACGGCCTCGGCTGACTCCTGGCTGGTGAAACACATCTTCACGTCGAGTGCTGCGGTGTTGCCCCGGTCGTCGAGTGTCAACCCGATCGTGTCCAGGTCAGCGAGCGACTCCAGTCCGGGTAGCTCGAATCCCATGCCACCGGTCCCTTCACCGAGCAGATCGTCCATGGTGCCCGGGGGGACCTCCATGGCCATCCTGAGGTCGGCCTTGCTCAGGGAGTTGAACGTGCTCAGTACCTTGCCGCCTATCGCGTCCTTGTCCCCTTCCATCACGGATATGACATCTTTGACCGACTCCAATGTGCCGATGACGAAGCTGTCGCCACCCAGTACGGCAAGTGCCTCCGCACCATCTTCAGCCGTCAGTATCTCATGGCCCTCGTAGTCCACGGCCTCCAGCTCTTCCTCCACGACCACGATGATCTGATCGATCAGTTCGCTTTCGTCGAAGTCACCCTTGACTATCACTCCGCCGTATCCGGGCCCTGTCGCCGTGTCCGACAAATCGAAGAAGAGCCACGCCTCCGTCAGGCCTTCGAATATCTCGAGGACGTCTTCGACCATCTGCCCTGATTCCGGGTCAGTTGGCATGAAGAATTGCTCAAGCAGCTCCTCGTTTTCCATGGCCGTGCTCAGGTCCAGGTAGGCTATCACGTTGGCATCACTGGGTATGAGGTCGATTGGATCTGCTGTGCCACCCACCCCGTTACAGCCCACTGCGAGCATGGCCAGAATCGCCACCACCACTATCACCGCGAGCTTCTTCGGCATTTTGCCTCCTTTCTCGTTGCCTTGTTCGGGAGGCAAGTTTAGCACCGGCCCAATCGCCTGTCAAGCTGTGGAGCTAGCCCCACCTTGACCGCCCGACTCGGGCACGTCTACAATAGCCGTAGAGGTGGTGCATGTTCGAAACGCTCTCGGACAAGCTCGGAGCGGTATTCAAGCGGCTTTCGAGTAAAGGCAGGCTCACGGAGAAGGATGTTGACGAGGCCCTGCGTGAGGTCAGGCTCGCTCTGCTCGAAGCCGATGTGAACTTCAAGGTCGTCAAGGACTTTGTGGCCAGGGTGAAGGAGCGCGCCATGGCCTCGGAGGTGCTCACCAGCCTGTCCCCGGCCCAGCACGTGATCAAGGCTGTAAACGAGGAGCTGATCGTCATCCTCGGCGGCGGCCAGCAGAAGCTGACGTTCGCGGGACACCCGCCAACCGTGATCATGCTCGTCGGCCTTCAGGGGGCGGGTAAGACCACCACCGCCGCCAAGCTCGCGCTGCACCTGAGACGAAACGGCCAGAGGCCTCTGATGGTGGGCGCCGACCCCTATCGCCCCGCCGCCAGAGATCAGTTGGCGGCGCTGGGCAAGCAGCTCGACATCCCGGCTTTCGTCGAGGAAGGCGAGACGCTGCCCGTCTGCAGGGATGCGCTCAAGAGGGCCAGGGAGCTTGCGGCGAGCGTGGTCATATTCGACACGGCGGGACGCCTGCACATCGACGAAGACCTTATGAAGGAGATCGCACAGCTCAAGAAGGAGTTCGAGCCAACGGAGATACTTCTCGTAGCGGACGCGATGACCGGGCAGGAGGCCGTCAACATAGCGAAGGAGTTCAACGAGGCTGTCAGCCTTACCGGCGTCATACTGACCAAGATGGACGGCGACGCCCGTGGCGGCGCGGCACTCTCCATCGTGTCGGTGGCCGGGGTTCCCGTCAAGTTCGTGGGTGTCGGCGAGAAGACGGACGCCCTGGAGTCATTTCACCCCGACCGCGTGGCATCACGCATACTGGGCATGGGCGATATCCTCAGCTTGATCGAGAGGGCCGAGGCGGCCTCCGACATGGAGAAGAGGCAGGAGCTCGAGAAGAAGATCCGCAAGGGGGACTTCGACCTGCACGACTTCCTGGAACAGCTGGACCAGGTGAGGAAGATGGGCCCGCTGACCCAGCTCGTCGAGATGATACCCGGCATGTCCTTGGTGGCGAAACGCCTACCCATGGAGATCGACGAGAAGCAGCCCAGGAAGGTCGAGGCCATCATCCTGTCGATGACGCCGCAGGAGAGAAGCAACCCGACCATAATCGACGGCAGCCGCAGGCGGCGCATCGCGCGCGGCAGCGGAACGACCCCTCAGGACGTCAATCAGCTCCTGAACCAGTACTGGCAGGTGAGGAAGCTGATGAAACAGCTGGGCAAGGGCCAGAAGCTGAAGACCCTGTTCAGGTAGGATGGTAGATCATGCTGGGCACTGAGAGACTGAGCGACCGCACATTCGAGCTGGGGCCGATCAGGCCTCCGAGCGAGGGGGGTAGCCACTCGCTGCTTCTCCGCACCACGCGCAACTGCTCGTGGAACAGGTGCAGGTTCTGTTATGGGCTGATCTACGGCCGCGAGAAGTTCGAGCTGCGCTCTGTCGAAGAGATCAAGAAGGACATCGACACGGTCAAGTACATCGCCGACGCGATCAGATCGATGTCGTGGCAGCTCGGGTACGGCGGCGCTATCAACGAGGCCGTGGCCACCGCGCTGGTACGACAGGACCCGGCGCTGAACTCGAGCCATTGCTTCGTGCTGGTGTTCAACTGGCTCGCCGTGGGGGCGAAGACGGCGTTTCTGCAGGATGCCAACAGCATGATCATGCGCACGAGCGACATGCTGGAGGTCCTGCGCTATCTGAAGGAGACATTCCCCACCCTGGAACGTATTACCTCCTACGCCAGGTCGAAGACCCTGGACAAGAAGTCGCTGGAGGACTTGAAGGCTATCCACGACGCCGGCCTGACAAGGCTGCACGTCGGCCTGGAGACGGGCGACGACGAGCTGCTGGTGTTCGTCGACAAGGGCGTGACCGCCGAAGAGCACATCAGGGGCGGCCGGAAGGCCAAGGAGGCCGGATTCGAGCTGTCGGAGTATGTCATGCCAGGGCTGGGGGGGCGGGAGCGCTCCGAGCAGCATGCCCTCAATACGGCGCGAGTCCTGAACCAGATCAACCCCGACTTCATCAGGCTGCGGCCCTTCGTCACCGGCATGGGCTCGCCTATATATGAGGACTACAAGAAGGGCGTCTTCGACCTGACATCACCGCACGAGCGCCTGCGCGAGTTGCGGACGTTCGTGGAGAACCTCGACGTCACCAGCAGGCTGTGCTTCGACCACTTCCTCAACGGCTGGTATCGCGACCGGGCGCGCCGCATACTCCTCTTCCGCCAGGACTACGAGGGCTACAAGCTCCCCGAGGAGAAGGCAGAGGTGCTGCAGTTGATTGAGGAAGGGCTGCGAATCGACGAGTCCGAGCACATCAACGTGAAGGATCTCATCGGCCTGAGCAGCCTGTAGGGACCGAGCCCCCCTAGTGGTCGCAGATGTTATCGCCGGTGATCAGGGTCATCTCGAGGTGTGCCAGTACGAGCGCCTCGGGGTCGTCCCCCTGGGCTCCTATGATCACCTCGATACGGTTCTGCGCGAACAGGCCCTGCGCCCTGGAGCCCATCCCGCCGGCTATCACGATGTTGGCTCCCTCCTCGGCCAGCCATGCAGGCAGGACGCCGGGCTGGTGAGCAGGAGGCTGGAGGAGTTCTCTGCGCAGAATGGTCTTCGTTTCTATGTCGACATCTATCATGGCGAAGTGCTCGCAGTGGCCGAAATGGGCGGACAGCCTGCCTCCGGTCACGGGAATCGCATAACGCATAGTAGGCCTCCTCAGTGATCGTGATGGCAGCTGCCACCCGTCGAACAGGGCGGGGTGTCGCACCGCTCGGTGCGCCCGCAGCAGGTGTGGCCGCCACCACCTCCCGATTCCATCTTTATCATATAGGATGCTGTCATCAGCTTTTCGAGGTTGTCGCCGCCGCAGCTTGCGCACTGGGGACGCGCGCCGTCGCTCTCCCGGACCAGCACTTCGGACACGCTCCCGCAGTCACGGCATTTGAAGTCGAATATCGGCATGACCCTCCCTCTATGCACCCAGCTTATCTGAAATCCGCTCCCAGAGCTTCTCGATCTCTCGTGCTACCCCGTTCTTGGCGTACTCTACCACCGGCAGTCCGTGGACCAGGGCCTCCGTGACGACGTTGTCCATGGGAATCCTCGATACTACCTCGACGCCCTGGCTGGAGCAGTAGTCCTCGATACGCCGCGTGTTGTCCTCGTTGATGTCGTACTTGTTCACACATACCACGGCGGGCACCCCGAAATGGCGGCATACGCCCATCACGCGTTCCAGGTCGTGCATGCCGGACAGCGTCGGCTCTGTCACGATCAGCGCCAGGTTCGCCCCCGACAATGAGGCAATGACCGGACATCCGATCCCCGGCGGGCCGTCGGTGATAGTGTACCGCAGTCCTCTCTCTTGTCCAACCGTCTTGGCGTTCTGCCTGACCAGAGTCACCAGCTTGCCCGAGTTCTCCTCGGCAATGCCCAGCCTCGCGTGCACCAGGGGCCCGTAGCGGGTGTCAGATATGAACCACTTCCCCGCCAGGCACGGCCTCATCGTTATCGCGTCCTCGGGGCATACGTTGCAGCAGAACGTACATCCCTCACAAGCGAGGTGGTCCACCGTGAAGTCCTTGATCGCGTGGAACCGGCACAGGTCCTCGCAGAGCCCGCACTCTGTGCACTTCTCTTTGTCGATCTCGGCTACCTGTCCGCTCCAGAACTCCTCCTCACGCTCCAGGCTCGGGCTGAGCAGCAGGTGAAGGTCGGCGGCATCCACGTCGCAGTCGGCGAGGACCTTGTCCTTCGCCAGCGCCGCGAACGAGCCCACGATGGTGGTCTTGCCCGTACCGCCCTTACCACTTATTACAACGATTTCTTTCATGATATGTGTCGTTCACCGACTGCTGAACGGCTCACTTGCTCCTGAATGGCCTTGAACAGCTCCTTGAACGGCTCCCTCCAACTCGGGATTCCCTCCACCAGCGGCGTGCCGCGCGAGTAGTGCCTTGCGATCTCGATATCGAGTGGAATTCGAAGAAGTATAGGTATGCCCTCCCTGGAGCAGTACTCCTCCACTTTGTCGTCACCAACGCCCGCCCTGTTCAGCACGACGCCACAGGGCACATTCAGCTCTCTCACAACCCCAACCGCCAGGGCCATGTCGTTCAGGCCGAACGGTGTCGGCTCGGTGACCAGGACGCAGTAGTCGCAGCCCCGAAGCGATTCGACCACGGGGCATGATGTCCCCGGTGGTACATCCAGAATCACGGTGGACTTCGGGTCGATGCGTTCCTTCGCCTTCCTGATGACCGGTGGGGCCATGGCCTCGCCGACGTTGAGCTTGCCGTGGACGAATGAGATGCTATCCGAGTAGCCGGTCTCGACAACGCCGACTTCCCTGCCCTCTTCGGTGATGGCTTGCTCTGGACAGAGATACGAGCACGCCCCGCAGCCGTGACAAAGCTCGCCAAAGACCAGCACCATCTTCTTGGTCACGGCCAGGACGTTGTATGCGCACACGTCCGAGCACTTGCCGCAATGGGTGCACTTGGCCTCGTCCACCTTGGGCACCGGTATGTACACGCTCTCAGTTTCGGTGATCGCTGGCTTCAGGAACACGTGCGCGTTTGGCTCCTCGACGTCACAGTCAACGATCTGCACGGGCTGGCTGTCCTTCAAGGAGAGAGCCAGGCTCGTAGCCACGAGGGTCTTCCCCGTGCCACCCTTGCCGCTCGCCACTGCTACTATCATCTTGCGTTCACCCGCACCCCGGTCAACTCATCCATCTAGCCGATCTCGTAGCCGGCCCCTTCCAGTATGCGCTTGACGGACTGGCAGGCAGGGGATTCCTCCGGCAGATCGAGGAGCGATCTGCCCTGGATATTATACTCCTCGATCATGGGGTCGTATTCCAGCTTGCCGAGGAAGGCCGCACCGTCCTTCTCCGCATCCACCTTCTTCTGCATCTCATCGCTGAATCTGTAGTTCGTCACCAGATAGTAGTTGCGATAGGTGATGCCCACTTCATAGGTAAGTCTCTGTATCCTGCTTATGTTCTTCAGCGACTTCAGAGTGGGGTCGAGTATCAGGAACAGGTCGTCAACGTCGGATGTTACGTTCCTGTTGAGATGCTCCAGGCCCGCCGGCGCGTCTATCAGTGTGTGGGCGTAGTTCTGGGCCAGCTTCGGGATAATGCCTCTGAGCAGGCTGTTCGGCGCGCAGTAGCACCCCTGAGTCCATTTCATGCCCAGTGACACGAGATCGAAGCGCTCCCCTTCGTAGATGCATTCGGTTCCGAACAGGTACTCGATCCTGTCCGGGATGGGCATCGACTCCAGGTCCTCATAGCCCTGATGCTTCTGGATGTCGTAGAGCACATCCAGAACCGTCCTGACACCTTCTTTCTCCAGATCGACGCCCAGCATGTCAGCGAGACTCTGGTCCGGGTCGATGTCTATCAGCAGGACCGGCTGCGGCAGATACCTGACGGCCAGGCTGCTGAATGTCGTCTTGCCGGTACCGCCCCTGCCGGTCGATACTATCTTCTTTCCCATCTGTTACTACCTTTGGTATTCGGCCTCATCTATGTTTCCGGGGCCTGAGCTCAGGCGAGATCGACAGGTGAACTCGATTCCCTCACCCAGATCCTGTACAACTTCTCGCCGGCCTCCTCGTAGCACTTCAGTCCCGGTGAGGGGACCTCTTCTACCTCGACGTTATCCTCGCCTCGCAGCTCTATTACCTGATCGAGCCAGTTCCGGAAGTGCGAACCGCCACCGAAGTATACCTTTAGCCACCTCTTGCCGTCCGCATCCAGCTTCTCAATGACGCGCTCCTCTTCGGCCAGGACCTGCGCCTCTCTACCCTCTTCCGACAATACGTTCCCCCTTCGCCGGAGACAAACTACCGCCACGAGATATCGTGGCCCTGCTGCGATTCCAGCTAGGACTCGATTACCACTCTCGAGCCCGAGAAGTCGATTTCCCTCACCTTACCCTCGACCGCCATCCTCTCACCCAGCAGGGTCTCCAGTTCGACCTGGCCGTCGGTGATCTTCAGTCGAGAGATCTCGCTCAGGAAAGGCTGCTCACTCTCATAACCCTTGTACGCTTTGGCGAGACACATTGTCCACCTCCTACGCCGAATAGCGGATCATTAGCTGCAGTCTGCGCCCACTCCCAACCTGTCAAGAATAGCCGCAACTTCGCCGGCGTTCAACTCGGATCGCACGGGCCGGCCATCCAGACAGGCCTCGGACACCTCTGGGTCGTGTCGAATGCGCCCGATAGTGAAGACACGGCGCTTCTCTAACTCGCTTTCGAGCCTTGATGCGACCTCGTTCGACGTCACCTTGTTGAGTATAGCCCATGTTGTCATGGGCCCAGCGCCCGCATTCATGGCGACTACTCTCTCTGCGATGTCCAGCGATTCGTAGGATGGCTCAACCACGATTAGAGCCACGTCGACGGCGCTGTCCACGCCTCTGCCCAGGTGCTCAACGCCTGCCTCCATGTCGACGATGGCGACCTCGCCCCGCTCCAGCCGCAGCTTGCCCAGGAACTCGCGGCTCAGCACGCCCATCGGGCACGCACAGCCCTCATGCGACTGCACGATCTTGCCCACAGCAAGCAGGCTTATGCCATCCTTGTTTAGAACGTGCCCGGCCGGGATGTTCGCCAACCCAAGCTCCTCGCGCAGCATCACGTTGGTCTCCGCACCCGGCCTCACGTCGACGTTCTTGGCCAGGACTGTGAACACCTGCTTCTTGCCGCCAACGACCTCCAGCAGAGGCACCGGTGGCCCCGCGAATCCCAACAGGCGGTGCAGTCCCGTGTTCGACTCGTCGGCGTCTACCACCACAGCGCGGCAGCCCTTGTCCCGGATTCCGCCGGCCAGCAAACAAGTCATGACGCTCTTGCCGCTACCGCCTTTGCCACAGACAGATATCTTCATTGCTTCACAACCTCGATGTCTTGCCCGGCGTTCACACCATCCTGATCGCCTTCAACGGACACGCCGTCGAGCACTTGGCGCACCCGTGGCACCATTTCGCGGGATTCACCTCAGGCGTCTCGTACGCCCCATCCTGAACGAGACTACCGTGCTCGCACTCGAGCGCGGCAATACACACCCCGTTGTCACAGCGCTCGGGGTCGCACATATTGTAGTCCACTACAGCGACCTTCTTTGCCATCAGGAACCACCCTGTTCCACCTCGGCCTTTTCGAGCTGCTGTTCGAGGCTTTCCAGCTCCTCCAGCATCGCGGGCGGGACCGAGTGCGGCGGAATGCGCTGCTTGATCTCCTCGATCCTCGCCTTCAGCTCCTCGATGCTCGGCTGGCCTTCGTTGGCTCTATCCGCCATTGGACTTCCTGCCCGCCGCCCCGATCTTTCCACCACTCGACTCACGTGCCCCAGCGCCCAGCTTGTGCCTGCCGTAGACGGCCTTCGCCCGTTCTTCGTCCCTGAGCACGAGAGAGCCCACCGGGCACACCTCCGCGCAATCGCCGCAGCCCTTGCAGTTGGTGTCCGCGATCGGCTTTCCCTCGAACGTCGTGACGACCCTATCGAAACCCCGCTGAGCGAATCCCAGCACCCCGATTCCCAGTTTGTCGCGGCAGACCCAGACGCATCTACCGCACATTACGCACTTGTTGGGATCATATGTGAATACAGGGCTGCTTGAGTCTACGGGGAGCCCTCGGACCTTTCTGCCAAAACGCTGCGTGTTCAGCTTGACCCCCAGGTGCTTGGCTATCCGCTGCAACTCACACGTGCCGTTGCGCGCGCAGTGAGCGCAGTCGAGGTCGTGATTGGCGAGTATCAGCTCCAGTGCTGTTCGGGCCAACCTCAGCGCACTGGCACCGCGAGTGTTGACAACCATGCCGTCTACCACGGGCTCGGTGCAGGCCGTCACCGGCCTGTCGCGCCCCTCGATCTCGACGAAGCAGAGACGGCACCCGGCCCATGGCTCAGTCGTCCCCCGTATGGCACACAAGTTCGGTATGTACAGCCCGTTGTCCAGGGCTGCCCACAGCAGAGTCTCGCCGGCGGACGCCTTTATTCCCACACCATCGACTGTCAGGGATACGGTCTTCACTTCTTGTCCTTTGTGACTGGTACCTCACTCGGAGGAGAGAGCTTCACAATAGCATTGTACTGCGGAGGACAGGCCTCCATACAAGTATTACACTTCACGCACTTCGATTGGTCTATGACTTTTATCCGCTTCTTGTTGGAATAGATCGCCTCCACGGTGCAGGTTCCCACGCAGGCATCGCAGGAACGCTCGCACTTGTCCGGCAGTATGTAATATGCGATGAGGTCCTGGCACATCAGCGCCGGACAGCGCCCTTCCTTGATGTGGGCCTCGTACTCATCCGGAAAGTACTTCAGGGTCGTGAGCACGGGGTTCGGCGAAGTTCTTCCGAGCCCGCACAGCGAGCCGTCTTTCACATCCTCCGCCAGCTGCCGCAATGTATCCAGGTCCTCGATCCGGCCCTGTCCCTTGGTGATCCTGTCCAGGATTTCCAGCATCTCCTTCGTCCCCAGACGGCACATCGTACACTTCCCGCAGGACTCGCGTTGCGTGAACTCCAGGAAATACCGTGCCATCTCCACCATACAGTCGTCCTCGTCAAGGACAACCATCCCCCCGGAGCCCATCATTGCCCCGGCCTCTCTCAGCGAATCGAAATCGACCGGCAGATCGAGCGCCGACTCGGGAAGGCAACCCCCGGAGGGGCCGCCTATCTGCACAGCCTTGAAACGCTTCCCTTTCGGAATCCCGCCCCCAACCTCGAAAATGACCTCTCTGAGGGTCGTTCCCATGGGCACTTCGGTGAGTCCTGTGTTGACCACCTTGCCCGCCAGTGCAAACACAGCCGTACCCGTGCTCTCCTCCGTGCCAATGCCGGAGAACCATCCAGCGCCCTGTGTGATGATCCGAGGGACATAAGCAAGCGTCTTCACATTGTCTATCGCGGTTGGCCGATGATCCAGCCCATCGATTGCTGGGAATGGAGGGCGGTGACGCGGCATGCCCGGCCTGCCCTCGAGGGAG
The DNA here is from genome assembly GCA_964524995.1 of uncultured Dehalococcoidia bacterium. Classification (GTDB taxonomy): domain Bacteria; phylum Chloroflexota; class Dehalococcoidia; order SZUA-161; family SZUA-161; genus CAZGDV01. The sequence goes on from CAZGDV010000033.1 coordinate 14,294, forward strand.
GCGATCAGCGCTGTTTCCTCCCCACATACAAACGCGCCCGAGCCCTGGAACACGTCGAGGTCGAAGCTGAAATCACTACCGAGGATGTGTCGCCCGATGAGGCCCAGTCCCCGCGCCTGCTTGAGGGCCTGCGCCACTCTCTCCACCGCCAGCGGGTACTCCGCGCGCACGTAGATATAGCCGCGCCGTGCGCCCACCGCGTGTGCTGCTATCGCCATACCCTCGATGACCGAGTGCGGATCGCTCTCCAGTATGGCCCTGTCCATGAAAGCTCCGGGGTCGCCCTCGTCGGCGTTGCATATCACATACTTGCGCCTGCCCCGGGCCGCCTGGCAGGTAGCCCACTTGTCGCCGGTAGGGAAACCGGCCCCACCCCTGCCCCGCAGCCCGGCTGCCTTGACCTCATCGATCACGTGCTCGGGCTCCATCTGCAACGCTTTGGCCAGCGCCTCATAGCCACCCCTGGCAATGTATTGGCTGACGTCATGCGGGTCGATGTGTCCTACGTTCTGCAGGATGATCTGCCTCTCGTATGAGAACCGAGGCTGGTCGGTAATTGGCGGGACCAGCTCGTTGTCCTCGAGGGCACCCAACATGAACTCGGGTGAGAAATCGTCGCCCAGTATGTAGTCCTGGACCAGGCGGCGCGCTATCTCGGGGGTGACGTAGCCATAGGCAATCGGCGGATAACCCGGCTTGGAGATGACTACCAGGGGCTCGGCGTAGCAGTGCCCCATGCAGCCAACCTCGAGCACGTTGGCCTCCGTGTGTTGTTTGGCCAGCTCGTCCTTGAATGCGTCCAGGGTGTCGAGCGCGCCAGCGGACCTGCCGCAGGTGGCCGTCCCCACGGCAATAACCGGCCGCTTGCCGTCCCATGCCTCTTCGGACCGTGAAAGCGCGTCCCGCCGGATGCGTTCATAGGCTGAGGCCACGTCGGCCGGGACAGTTGAAGTCAATTCATCTCCCCGTTCTTCTCATTCTGGAGCTTATAAGCCAGCAGAATACCATCCACCTTGGTCGGCGTGACACTGCCGTGCACTTCCTCATCCACTATGGTGACAGGCGCCATGGTGCAGCAGCCGACACAGGCGACGGTATCGAGGTCGAACTCCCGGTCAGGCGTCGTCTCCTTCGGGCCGATGCCCAGCCTCCTCTTCCAGGAGTCGAGAGTGATGTAACCGCCCTTCATGTGACATGCGGTGCCCAGGCACACGCGGACGGAATGCTTGCCGGGCGGATTGAGCCGGAACTGATTGTAGAAGGTCACCACGCCGTAGACGTCCATCTCCGGGATGCCGAGGTGCTCTGCCACCTGGGTCATCGCCTCCTCCGGTATGTAGCCGAGCCGTCTCTGCACATCCTGCAGCACCGGAACAAGGTGCTTGCGACTCCTCCCGTGCCTCCTCAGGGCCTTCTTCGTCTCTTCGTGGATATCTTCTCTCTCAGCGTCGGTGATGGCCATTTGCTACTCTCGCCCCCGTGGCCTTCTCTTGCACTTGCGGCAGCACCCTTCCAAGTGTAACACAGCCCGCTCAACCTCGAACTCACGGCTTCGCTCCACCTCCGATGACAGCTCAGCGATCAGAGGGCTGGTGAACTCTGTCACGCGACCGCAAGACGTGCAGACCATGTGATAGTGCTCGGTGGGACGCCTCAGCTCGTAGAGGGAATGGACCTCGTCGAGACGGCGCTCGTCGACAAGCCCCAGCTCCTTGAATAGCCGTAGATTGCGGTAGACGGTAGCCAGGCTTATATGAGGGTCTCTCTGAATCGCCTTGCGGTACAGCTCCTTCGCATCTAGATGCCCCCTGGTCTCACGCAATATAGACAGGAGCAACTGCCGCTGTGCGGTGACCGGCCTGTTCCCCATCTTGAGGGGGTATTTGCGGTTGATTCTCATTCTCACATAGCGAATTATAGCAGGTTGATGCGCAACATGCAAGAACGGGCGACATGGGTGCCGACGGAGGGCTCCCGATGAGGGGGGCCGTGTGCCTTCACGGATGAGGCTATGACTTGGTGGCTGTCGCGAGGTAGCTGTCCTCACGATCGCTGATTGTGATATCACGGAACCCGGCGACAGACAGTATTCTCCCCATCTCGTGCTCGTCCGGGATCAGGTGATCCGAGACGGCGTCGATCGTTCGGTGGATATCGTTTATCTTGGCACGGCTGGATGTATGGCAGATCAGTATTCTGCCAGCCTGTCTCAGCACCCTGTACAGTTCGCGAAGCGACTCGCCGAGAGGTTGCAGATGTGGGAAGCTGGAGTAACAGACGACAGCATCGAACTGCTCCCCCGGTAGGGGCAGGCTGGTTGTAGTCGCCTGGAGGTAGTGAACCCCTCCATCCAGGGGCTTGGCCAGCGCCATCCTGAGCATCTCCTCGGCCACATCCAGTGCAACAACCTTGCCTTCGTCGCCAATCATGTCTACAAGGTATGGCAGGAATACCCCCGTACCGGTTCCGACGTCGAGAATCAGTGCGCCAAGGGGAATATGGAGGCGGTTCGCCATCCGCTGCAGCTTGCTCGTGTCGCTTTCCGCTACGGTAGCATCCCAGACCGCGGCCCTGCTGTTGAAGAAAGCCCTAGACATTGTCCGGTGCTACCTCCTGCCGCCAGCCTTTGACCTTCCTCTTGGGCGAGAAGATGAGGGCCACCAGGAATATAAGCGATGATGTTATCACGATGGTTGCTCCACTCGGGATGTCCAGAAGGTAAGAGAACAGGAGCCCCATCCATCCCGATAGAACGCCAAACACGGCCGAGAGGATGAACATCCTCTTCATGCTGTACGTGAGTTGATATGCAGCGGCTGCCGGATTCAAGATGAGGCTGAAGATCAGCAGCCCGCCGACGGACTGGAGAGAGGCGGTTATCGTTGCCCCGGTCAGGAAGAGGACCCCGTACAGTATGACAGTCGAGGCTATTCCGACTGCCGCAGCCATCTGGCGATTGAAGACGGTGGCCTGTATCTCTTTGTAGAACACAACTACCACACCCACAACCACCGATGTAACCACCGCGAGCAGGATGACATCGCTGAGTCGATTGGTAAGGATGTTGCCCCACAGGAGATCAAGTGCGCCCGATTTCGTGCCGGGCATCAGTCCCATGAATAGGAAGGCTAGGCCCAGCATGAGAGAGAATATGACGCCGAGAGAAGTATCGGGGTTCAACTGGCCACGGTCGGCGAGTGGGCCCACAATCGCCGCTGCCAGCAGACAGAAGCCGAAGGCAACTATGAGCGGATTGAAGCCGAGCCAGAGGCCGAGCAGGGCTCCCGCGAAGGCCGCGTGGGACATACACACGCCGATGAAAGGCATGTGCAGCAGCACGACGAACACGCCGATGGTGGAGCACGCAATACCGGCAAGGAACGCTGAGAATACGGCATTCTGTATGGCCGTATATGGGATCTGGAAGATACCCCAGATGGAGGCTGCAGCCAGGAGAATCAGGAGAATCGTGAGAATCAACCTGATGGCACAGTTGCGAGGTATGAGTTTGTCGGGCAACCATCCTCGATTGTCTGTCAGGGCCTCGCCTGACAGAGAGGACATCGAGCTTCCGCTGATCAAGCCTCCCCCTGCGGTCGCATGGATTCGTGCCTTGGCATACCGGCTACGCCAAGGCCAGCGCTGCCTCTTCTCGCCGCTTCTGCACCGCCCATATGGGCATGTCATACAGCGCGCTCAGCTTCTCATCGGTTAGCAGCTCATGTGGGGCCCCTTCGTCCCAGATCAGGCCGTCCTTCATGAGCACGACGCGTTCGCAAGCCACCGGCAGGCAGCCCAGGTCATGAGTGACGAACAGGGTCGTCAGATGACTGGTGTTGTGTATCAGCTTGACCAGCTCCAGTATCTCACTCTGGGCCCTCCAGTCCAGTGAAGCAGTCGGCTCGTCAAGGAGGAGTATCCTGGGCTCCTGGGCAAGACACCGGGCTATGGAGACCCGCTGCTGCTCGCCGCCGGAGAGGTGGCCTATGGGACGGTCGGCGAGGTGTGACATGCCGACGAGCTCGATCATCTCGTCCACCACATCCCAGTCCCGCGCTCGCGGCCGCTTCAGCAGGCCCAGCAACCCATACCTGCCTATCATCACGACCTCACGGACGTTCATAGGCATCCTGGGGTCGATGTTCTCGACCTGGGCAACGTAGCCTACTCTCTTCCTCAGCGAGTGGCCGTTGCCCCTCCCCACGCTTTCACTCAAGACACGGACGTCGCCGCTCAGCAGCTTGCCCATCCCGTTGACAATGGTGAGTATAGTCGTCTTGCCCGCGCCATTGGGGCCTACAATCCCGACGAACTCCCCGCATCTCACGTTCAGGCTCACGCCCCTCAGCGCGATATCCTCCCTGTACGAGACTACGGCATTGTGAATGTCGATCGCGACTCCGTCAGCAACCTCGCAAGGCATAGCTCTCTCCTCGCCCGTCCTAGTCGGCAACGGCCTGAAGTATCAGGTCCACGTTATAGTCGATGGCTTTCTCCCACGTCTCGGTATCGTCGAATCCTCCGGGGAAGTTCGTGAGGATGACCCTGGAGCAATCGAGATCATCGGCCAGCGCTGCTCCGGCGTCCTTCCCGCTCTGCAGGTTGTCGATGACCAGCGTCACGTTGCCCTCCCTGCCCGTGTCCACCAGGTCCATCAGTACCTGAGGAGTGAACGAGTCAGGACGTCCGTACGTCTGAACCAGGTTGAGCCCCAGCCAGCTCACGAAACCAGCCTGCATGTCTGCACACATCGCGTTCACGCTAGGCAGGTCCGCACCGGCGATCCGGGCTACTATCTCATCACTCTTGGCCTGAACGACGGACTTGTAGGCTGCCGCAGCCTCCTCGTAAGCCGAGCAGTTGTCGCTGTCGACCTCGCACAGCTCTTCGAGTATCTCGTCTGTAGCCTGGAGTTGGACCGGCGGGGTCATCCAGTTTCCCTCGATATTGATCACTACCACGACCAGGTCCGGGTTGTCTGCTGAATCGATCAGCTCCTGCGTGAACTTCTCCCCCTGCCAGCCGTGCATGAAGAAGAGGTCGGCCTCCGCAAGCTTCATCACGTCCCCTACCCCAACATCGAAATGGCCGGGACACTGCGCTGGAGGTATGATATTCACAACGTCGATGAGATCACCGCCGATCCGCTCCACAATGGACTCCAGCATCGATGTGCTCGTTACCACGCTCAGACTCGCGCCACTGTCAGTCGAGCAACCCGCAAACGCGGATAACACCAGAAACGCTGTCAGTGTGATCGCCAGGGCCAATCTCGTCATTCTCCTCATCCTTTCCTGGGAGTACGTTCTCATGGACAGACAAGGCATTGTTCACCAAGATACTACCATAGAGCTATCGCTTTTGCAAGCGTTTGCAGGAGGGAGTATATGCATGATGGCATACCTACTCCTGCTCAAAACACCATCGCACGGGAATATACGCTTGTACTCCACCGTGGCATTGTAGTAAAATGCAACGCATCTGGACAGTGTCATACCCCATGTGGAGCTAGGTTGCGGACAATGGCGAAGGCATCAGAAGGCGGGAAGAGCAAGGACCAGCTTCTACGGGAGGTGGATGCGATGCGAGAGCGCATCCACGAACTCGAGGAGTCAGCCAGGCAGTACGAGACGTTGGTTAACTCTGTCAACGACATCGTCTTCACCATCGATGTCGAGGCCAACATACTCTTCACCAACTCCACAGCGGACAGATTCACACATCGTGAACCGGGTGAGGCAATTGGCCACAACGTCCGGGAGTTCATCCATCCGGACGACCTGCAAGAGCTACTCCAAAGCATCCACCAGGTGCTGAACGGCCAGCCTCTGGATACCGTGAAGGGTGTCCATAAGGACATCGAGTTCCGTTGGCTCGATGGGGACGGCAACATGATTTGGGTAGCATGCAGAACGCTGCCCCGGTACGACAGCGATGGCAGTGTCGCGGGCTTCACGGGCATCATGCGCGACATCACCGAGCGGAAACATGCCGAGCAGGGGCTCGTCGAGTCCGAAGAGCGGTTCCGTGCTCTGATCGAGAACTCGTCTGACGCGATTGTGATTCTGAACAGGGACGGCATGTCCCGGTACCAGAGTCAGTCGATGAAACGGGTCCTCGGCTACGCTCCCGAGGAGCGAATCGGAAAGAACGCCTTCGAGTTTGTACATCCGGAGGATATGCCCAGAGCTGTCGAAGCCTTCACGCAACTCGCGCAGGATCGGGGCTCCGCCCAGCATGTCGAGGTCCGGGGCCGACACCGGGACGGTTCCTGGCGAGTATTCGAAGTCCTGGGCAGGAATCTTCTCGACGACCCGGTGGTCGGCGGCATCGTGGTCAACTTCCGCGACATCACTGAGCGGAAGAGGTCTGAGGAGAAGCTCCAGCAGATGTACGAGCAGGAGAAGGAGCTTCGACAGCAGCTGGAAGCAGAGATGCGCAAGCGTGTGGAATTCACCAGGACGCTTGCCCACGAACTGAAGACGCCGTTGACATCGGTGCTCGCGTCCAGCGAATCGCTGCTCGTCAAGCTCACTGACGAGCAGCTGCAGGGCTTGGCCAGAAACATCAGCCGTGGCGCATCCAACCTCGACAGCAGGATAGACGAGTTGCTGGACCTGGCCAGAGGCGAGGTCGGGATGCTCGAACTCAAGATCGAACCTGTGGACATGCTCCAGGTGCTCAGGGATGCGGTGGAGTACATGTCCCCGGTGGCGGCCAGCCAGGGCCAGTCGCTCATAGCTGAGCTGCCGTCTTCACTCCCGCTCGTCCGCGGGGACTCGAATCGGCTTCATCAGGTTGTGATGAACCTTCTGGGGAATGCCCTGAAGTTCACGCCGGGCGACGGAAGGATCAGGCTTACGGCCAAGTCAAGGGACGGTTCCATCGTGGTCGAGGTACGGGACACCGGGCCCGGCATAGCCAAGGAGGATCGGGACAGGCTCTTCGAGCCGTATCACCGGCTGGGGAGCGATCGTGGGCATCTGAGCGGGCTTGGTCTTGGACTTGCCCTGTGCAAGACGCTGGTCGAGCTTCACGGCGGCGAGATATGGGTGCGGAGCCGTGTGGGCAAGGGGTCTACCTTTGGCTTCTCCATACCTCTCAAGGGCGCGGCAGGCCCGTCTGTTGAGTTGGGCGCGCCCGCGAAACTGTGGAAGATACTGATAATAGAAGATGACCAGTCCATCGTGGACTCCATCGGGCTCGCCTTTCAGATGGACTGGCCCGAGGCTGAGTTGATCTCCAGCCGGTTGGGAGAGGAGGGTGTGGACATGGTGGAGGCCGAAGACCCCGACATTGTGATCCTCGATTTGGGGTTGCCCGATGTCAGCGGATTCGAAGTCCTCAGGCGCGTCCGCCTCTTCTCTTCGGTACCTGTCATAGTCCTCACAGTCAGGGCGGACGAGCCGGATATCATACGGGGTCTGGAATGGGGCGCAGACGACTACATTGCCAAGCCGTTCAGGCAGAAGGAGTTGCTTGCACGTCTCAAGGTACAGCTTCGCAAGCAGTCCCGCACGGATGAGGAAGCCCCGATAACCAGCGGGCCATTGAGGCTGGACCCGACGACATATCAGCTCATGTACGGGAGCCGCGAGATAAGCCTTACGATCATCGAAGGCCGCATTATGCAGTGCCTGATGAGGAACGTGGGCAACGTGGTTACCCATTCCAGACTCGCCGAGGCTGTCTGGGGAGAGGACTACCCCGGGGCTTTGGACAGCCTGCGCGTATACATTGGCTATCTGCGCGGGAAGCTTGAAGACGACCCGGGCAATCCCAAGCTCATACGCACGAAAGCCGGCGTCGGGTACTCGCTGGTGAAGCCGGTTTAAGCCTTCCGGTTATCCGCACAGCAGCGCCGACTTTCTCATGGTTTTCTAATGCCCTTCTTAGCGTTTTCTCATGCACATGTAATAGACTACGAGACATCTGGAGCGTGAGCCATGGAGTCTCGTCGCAAGGCAGAGCAGCCAGGCGGGGACGGTAGCTCACCGGGTGGCGTGTTGACAATGAGAGAAGCGTGCAGACTTCTAAACGTGCACAGCAACACGCTTAGACGGTGGAGCGACAAGGGGATCATTGATTCCTACAGGATAGGATTGGCCGGTCACAGAAGATTCAAGGCCGAAGACATCAATGCGCTGCTGGTGGAGCAGCGCGGTCGAATGGCACGGCGTTTGAAGACGACCCGAGGCTAGCTTGTCACGATACCATACAGTGAGAGGTGGGTTGACGGATGCCCAACATCGAGATCACTTTCGAGGTGACCCTGGCGCTCGACGAGAGGTGGGCCAGCCACCAGACGGCTGATGAACTCATCGACTACATCAGGGAGAGGCTGCACAGCAGCCTGGGGTTCAGAGGCCAGATCAAGAAGCTGCGCGTGGTTGGCCAGAAGCGCAAGGGCAAATAGGCAGCGACGTTTTGCCGGATTTCGGGCGGCTCCGGCAAGCGTCCTAAGCAGCAGCCGGCTGCAGCGTTTCTTTTAGCACTTCGCCTACGTGATCGACGAAGACGAGGCTCAGGTCTTCTTTGACTGAGTCCGGTACGTCCACGAGATCCTTCTCGTTCTCTCTGGGCATTACTATCTCTGTCACACCGGCCCGGTGTCCGGCCAGAACCTTCTCCTTTACTCCTCCTATCGGGAGCACCTTGCCATGAAGAGTGATCTCCCCTGTCATGCCGACATCCCTCCTTACCGGACGTCCCGTCGCCGCCGAGACCAGCGCGACAGCCATTGTTACACCAGCCGAAGGCCCGTCCTTCGGGATAGCGCCCGCCGGCACGTGTATATGGATGTCGTTCTTGGCATACAAGTCGTTCTTGATGCCCAGCGATTTCGCCTGGGACCGGGCGTACGTCAGAGCTGCCCTAGCTGACTCCTGCATCACGTCTCCCAGCTGTCCGGTGAGGGTCAAGTTGCCCTTTCCGGGCATCAGGCTGGCCTCAACGAACAACACATCCCCGCCCGTCGGCGTCACGGCAAGGCCTGTAGCCACCCCTACCTCATCCTTGAGCCCTGCAAGCTCGAAGCGGAACCTGGGGACACCGAGCATGTTCTGCAGGTCCGGGGGCTTCACACTTATCTTCTTCGTCTCACCTTCGGCTATCCGCCGTGCCGCCTTGCGACAGATGGTGCCGATCTCCCTCTCCAGGTTCCTCAGCCCGGCTTCCCTGGTGTAGCTCCTGGCTATTGTCTCGATGGCTTTGTCTGAGATACGCAGCATACCCTTGGTGAGCCCGTGCTCTTTCAGTTGCTTTGGGATCAGGAACTGCTTCGCGATGCTGAGCTTCTCCAGATCGGTGTAGCCTGGTAGCTCAAGGACTTCCATCCGGTCCTGTAGGGCCGGAGGTATCGTGTGCATGACGTTGGCCGTCGTAATGAACATCACCTGCGACAAGTCGAAGGGAACGTCAATGTAGTGGTCGCTGAATGCGAAGTTCTGTTCCGGGTCGAGTACCTCGAGCAATGCCGCCGCCGGATCACCTCTGAAATCGGCACCGATCTTGTCGATTTCGTCCAGCATGAAGACAGGGTTGTTCGAGCCGGCACGACGTATGCCCTGGATTATCCGGCCGGGCAGCGCACCGACGTAGGTCCTGCGATGGCCTCGAATCTCCGCCTCGTCTCTCACACCACCCAGAGACATCCGTATGAAGTTGCGCCCCAGAGCCCGGGCGATCGAGTGTCCTACGGACGTCTTCCCCGTGCCCGGCGGACCCACGAAGCACAGGATCGGGCTTTTCATGTCGCCCTTCAGCTTCCGAACTGCCAGGTAATCAAGGATTCGGTCCTTCACTTTCTCCAGATCGTAATGGTCTTCGTCGAGCACCTTTCTGGCTTGGGCAACGTCGAGCTTGTCTTTGGTGCTCTTGGCCCACGGCAGCGCAACCAGCCAGTCGAGGTAGGTCCGGGCCGTGGTGTACTCAGCGGCCTGCGGCGGCATCTTGGCCAGTCGATCGAGCTCCCGTTCGGCCTCCTTCGTAGCCTCCTCGGGCAGTTTGGCTTCCTTGATCTTCTCCCTGATCTCGTTGATCTCCACAGTGCGCTCGTCTACCTCGCCCAGCTCCCTCTGGATGGCCTTGAGCTGCTCCCGCAGAAAGAACTCACGCTGGGCCTTGTCCATCTCCGTCTTGACCTGAGACTGTATCTTCGTGCCCAACTCCAGGATTTCGAGCTCCCTGCCGATAAACGTGGTCAGCTTCTCGATTCGGGTCTTCACATTCAGCGTCTCCAGGATATCCTGGCTTTCCTCATGCTTCAGGTTGATGTGAGCTGCGATGAAGTCGGCCGCCGTGCCCGGGTCAGCCAGGTTTGCGGCGGCCAGTGCGATTTCATCCGGTAGGCTGGGGGACAGGCTCACCACCTTCTGGAACTGGGCCAGGATGTTGCGCAGCAGGGCCTCGAACTCAGGGCTCTTCTCCGCCTCCTCATCCTCGATCGCCTCCACGCGGCCCCTGATGTACGGCTCTACCTGCTCCACCTTGATGAGTCTCACTCTCTTGAGACCCTGCAGCAGCGCTCGAATCGAGCCATCGGGCATCTTCATCATCCTGGCGACGGCGGCAGCAGTCCCGATGCTGTAGATGTTGTCGGGCGGTTCCTTGTCGGATTCGCTGCGCTGCGCGAAGATCGCCAGCAGCTTGTCACCGGCAACGGTGTCATCTATGAGCTTGATCGTCTTTTCCTCGTTGGCGGCCAGAGGTATGATCAGAGATGGAAAGGCCACGATATCCTTGGTAGGCAAGACCGGCAGAACCTCGGGTATCTGCACCTCGGCAATATCTCGTGGCTGTGCATCATTCGACACCATTTCAGTGCTCCCGTCTTGATTCTGGGCTATTCGGAGCCACGCCCGGACGTAGGAATACGCCGTGGCTTGAGCTTGGGCAGGATGACCTCTACCAGCCCCCGATCGCAGAGCGCCTTGACCCCAGACGGCTCAACCGGGGCCGGCAATCTCACAGCTCGCTTGAACGGGCCGCTGGGTATCTCCATCCGATAGTAGGCGCGTTTCTCATCGGACGGGTCGATTCTTGTTCTCCTGCCCTGGACCGTGAAAACCTCCCGATCGATGACTATCTCGACATCGTCTTCGCCCACCCCGGCGAGCTCAACAACGACGACTATGTTTTCCTCAGTCTCATACATGTCTATGGGCGGCTCCCACATGGTCCGGGAGAAGCGGACCATCGGTGGCTTCGACCCGGAGAAGTGGTCCAGAAGCTGGTTCATCTCGTCCTGGACCATGTTCATGCGGTTGAACCAATCACGGCTGAACTGGGACATATCGTCCTCCTGCCTGGCGAGTGCTCCTCATTGAACGCCGATGCTCCTCTCCACCGATTATATACCAAAGTGCACATGCCGGTTAACACCGGTACCATTCCGCAGAGGCCCTACCGGCACCACGAGTCCTGCTCTCCCATCGAATCGAACACTCGTCTGGAACGTTCCTCCCATACTTGTCTCGCTCTGCTTAGCGCCTGCTATACTGGATGTATCATGGCAAGGTGGTGACGTATGGGCCCTCTCAGCGGAGTACGAGTTCTCGACATGTCAAAGTATGGTCCCAGCAGGTACTGCTCTATGATACTCGGCGACCTCGGGGCGGATGTCATCGTGGTCGAGGTGCCGACGTTCGTCAGCCAACTGCCGGTGGTATCGGAGGACACGGGCTCGCTCTATATCGGGCAGAATCGCAACAAGCGCAGCATTGCCCTCAATCTGAAGAAGGACGAGGGCAAGCAGATTCTCGACAAACTTATCGACGAGTCCGACGTTCTGATAGAGGCCAACCGGCCGGGTGTGCTGAAGCGAAGGGGGCTGGACTACGAGACCGTCAGTAAGCGGAATCCCCGGCTGATCTACTGCTCGATAACGGGCTACGGCCAGGACGGGCCGTACTCACAGAGAACCGGACACGAGATCAACTTCGCGGGGGCAGCGGGGGTCCTGTGCCTCACGGGAAGCAGGAACGGACCACCCGTTTACCTCCAATCGCCTTCGATTGCCGACCTGCTGGGTGGAGTTACCCATGCCGTCATCGCGATAACCGCCGCCCTCTACGCCCGCCAGGCGACGGGCAAGGGGCAGCAGATCGACGTGTCCATCACGGACGGCACGCTCTTCTACCATTGGATCGACGGGCCGGAGTACCTGCTCACCGGCAAGCCTCCGCAGCGCTCCGAGATGCCAACGGGCAGCGATATGGCCTGCATGAACGTCTATCAGGCAAGGGACGGCAAGTACTTCACCGTCGGGTGCTTCGAGCCGTGGCTGTGGGAGAACTTCTGCAAGCTGGTGGGCCACGAGGAGTACATCGCGACCCAGTTCGACGTGGGAAGGCAGAAGGAGATGTACGAAGCCTTCTCCAAGGTCTTCGCCGGCAAGGACAGGGATGAGTGGGTGAGACTGCTGGATGAGGCTGACGTCAGCGCGGCGCCAGCCTATGACTTCGACGATTTGTTCGCCGACCCACACTTCCGGCACCGCAAGGCCGTTGTGGAGGTGGACCATCCCAAGCTCGGCAAGCTGAAGCTCCTGAACACGCCCTTCAGGTTCTCCGAGAC
>CAZGDV010000034.1:0-26146 GCA_964524995.1 uncultured Dehalococcoidia bacterium
CAAGAATGGCTCCGATCAGTCCACCGATCAACAGACCGGCCAGGAACCCCGGACCTCTACTTTCTTCTTCCACTCTTCGCCTCCTTCTTCTGCTCACGCTGAGATAACACGCTCAGCACTTTCTTTGCACCGGCGAATACGCTGTAACCTCTAACCGTTGGCTTCACAATCGTGTTGGATACGAGCGTCGTGATCCCCTTGACTTCCGATACCAGGTCCCTGGCTGTGTCGATAGTACTCGACAGCTTGCGGAAGAGAATGAAGGTGACGATGGCGAAGAGGAGAGAAGCCCCTATTGCCATGAAGGCCATAATGATGATCATTATGTCCCGGATATCGCCAAGCATTGGATGCCACCTCCCAGTCGCGGTCTTCGCAGCGCCCTTTCCCGCAGCGTGCTTCGTACTATACTACGTTACCGCAGAGTGTGCAATGCCGTCATCACGCTCCACGGCTACTCGATTGTTCCGCCGCCCAGCACCACATCCCCGACGTAGAACACTACCGACTGCCCCGGAGTGACTGCTCGTTGCGGCCGCTCGAACGTGAGGCAGGCACGGCCGTTCTCCGAAACCAGCGTACCCGGCGCTTCCGTCGACTTGTACCTGATCTTAGCCGTGACGGCAACCGGCTCCCTGGGTGCCTGGCCCTCGACGAAAGTGGGTTCCCTTACCCAGACTCGGTCTGCCAGCAGATCACGCTCGCCGCCTACGACAACGCGGTTCGATCTCGGGTCCACGGAGAGCACATACAGGGGGGCACCCGTGCTGACTCCCAAGCCCCTGCGCTGTCCGACGGTGAAGGACGCTACTCCTCTGTGTCGGCCCAGGACTCTGCCTTCGGTATCGACGACGTCGCCGGGGACGCCCGGAGCGCGGCGAGCCAGGTAGGTTCTATAGTCTCGATCCGGAATGAAGCACACCTCCTGGCTATCGTCCTTGTCCCACACCGGCAAACCCATCTCATGCGCGAGGCGACGCGCGTCGGCCTTCCTGTACGAGCCAAGCGGAAACAGCAAGCGGTCGAGTTCGGACTGCTCCAACGTGTGCAGGAAGTAGGACTGATCCTTCCTGGAATCCAGTCCTTTGAGAAGAGACAAGCGTCCGTTCCGCCTCTCGATACGCGCATAGTGTCCGGTGGCCATGCAGTCGAACCCGAGCGCCAACACGATCTGCAGCAGAGCGCCGAACTTGATGTGTCTGTTGCACCGAATGCACGGGTTCGGCGTCCTGCCCCGCATATACTCCTGGACGAAGGGCGCTATGACCTCCCGCTCGAATTCGTGCTGGAGGTCGACGACATGCAGCGGGATATCCAGATGTCGCGAGACCTCGTGCGCGGCCTCAATCTTACCCTCGAACATGGGGTCGTGAGGCAAGTAGGGCTCATGTCCGGAGGCCCCGGACGTCAGTGCCATCATCACACCGGTGACATCGTGACCCTCGCGCTGCAGGAGAGCAGCGGCGATCGCCGAGTCAACGCCGCCACTCATGGCTACGGCAACACGCTTGCCCTCTCTCATCTCTCTCCCAGGACGTACTCGACTGCGGCGTCAAGCTGAGGATCGCTGCCTGCCTCCCTGTCCTCCGCCGTGATTGGGACCTCGATGTCCGGCGTAAGCCCGTTCCCCTCGATCTGGTGATCTGTCGGCGTATACCAGTGCTGGATGGTCAAACGCATAGCGGAGCCATCACTGAGTATGAAATCCAGGTTCACGCTTCCCTTCCCGAACGTACGAGTGCCTATCAGAGGGCCGCGTCCATGGTCCTGGATCGCCCCCGCCACAACCTCCGCACCACTGGCGCTGTGCCCATTGACCAGTACAGCCAGCGGCATTGCCGGTGCAACCCCACCGTCCTCGACCTCGTACTCAGTTACCTTCCCCTCGTTGTCCACCGAGTACAACACCAGTCCCTCCTCGAGGAATTGGCTGGCCACGGACACGGCTCCAGAGAGGACGCCGCCAGGGTTGTCGCGGAAGTCCAGCACTATTCCCGCTGCGCCCTGGTCAAGCATCTCTACCAGCGCCGACGATAGTTCGGCCGCCGTCCTGTCGGTAAATCCCGTTACCTGAATGTACGCTACGTCGTCGGAAAGCATCTCGTAGTAGACGGAGTCCAGCTCGATAATGGCGCGCGTAATGACTATGTCGATGAGCGTGTTGTTGCCATGGTGCGTCACACCCAACGTGACGTCCGTGCCAGGTCTCCCCCTGATGCTCATAACGGCCTCGTCAAGTGTCATACCCTCGGTGGATACTCCATCTACTTCTAGGATCGTGTCACCCGGCAGCACGCCGCTGGCCTCAGCCGGCGTTCCCTTCAGGACAGCGCTCACAGCTATCTGGCTCTCTATCGTCGTCACCTCGGCACCGATTCCTCCGAAAGCGCCTTGCAGGTTGCTATGGATCATCTCCAGGCTCTCGGAATCGATGTAGAACGAATAGGGATCGTCTAGTGCTTCCAACATTCCTTCGATGGCCCCCTGCGTGAGGGCATGCGGGTCGAGGTCATCGCTATCCACATAGTTGTCGAGCACCTTCTGCCAGGCCTCCTCGATCAGGGAGAAGTCCAGGCCGGGCGTGGCAGTCGGTTCCGGGGTCGGTGTCTCGATCGAGGTTGGCGGGGCGGCATCGGTGGGCGTGAGCGTAGGAGTTGGCGTCACCTGGGCTACCGGCTGGTCTTGTGCACATCCGGCAAGCGACACAAGCGCGGCCACCAGCAGAACGGTGAAAAGCAATCTGGTTCTCATCACTTCATCCCCACCACGGAGCCCGTCAGAGCAGTCCCCGCACCTCTTCCAGAGCCCTCTCGAGCTGCGGGTCCCTCCCTTGCTCGCGGTCTTCCTGTGTCAGCTCTACCGCGATGTCGGGAGTGAGTCCAATGCCTTCGATCTCGCGGCCGTCCGGGGTGTACCAACGCTGGATCGTCAACCGGATCGCGGATCCATCGCTCAGCCTGAAGTCGGCGTTGACACTGCCCTTGCCGCGTGTCACTTCCCCAATGAGGACGGCTCTCTCATGGTTCTGCAGGGCACCCGCCACGATCTCACTGGCGCTGGCGCTGCCGCCGTTGACCAGGACCACGAGCGGGATATCCAGAGCGAGTCCGCCATCCCTGACGGAGTAATCCTTCCTGTTGCCCTCCCCGTCGAGAGAGTACAGAACGATGC
Organism: uncultured Dehalococcoidia bacterium; assembly: GCA_964524995.1. Lineage (GTDB taxonomy): Bacteria > Chloroflexota > Dehalococcoidia > SZUA-161 > SZUA-161 > CAZGDV01. The sequence continues at coordinate 3,172 of CAZGDV010000034.1, forward strand.
CATCATCGAGGAACTGGCTGGTCACACTGACGGCCACGTCGAGCACGCCGCCGGGGTTGTCACGGAGGTCGAGGACCAGTCCCTTCGTGCCATTGCCCAGAACGCTCTCCAGCGCCGACTCGAGCTCCGTCGCAGTACGTGATGTGAACCGGGAGACCTCGATGCGCGCTACGTCATCATCGAGCATCTCGACCTCGACGGTGTCCACCTGAATCACGTCTCGCGTTACAACGATCTCGACAGGCTCCTCAGCATCCGGATGCAGGATCAGCAACCTGACCTCGGTGCCCTCGTCGCCGCGCATCTTCGCCACTACCTGATCCAGGCTCAGGCCCTCAGTGGACTCACCGTCGACCTCCAGTACCTGGTCGCCGACAACGATCCCTGCCTTCTCCGCAGGCCCACCCGCAATTGGCTTGGAGATCGTTATCTGGCCATCGACAACGCTCACAACTGCGCCGATGCCCCCGAACTTGCCCTCCAACCCACTCTGGATCAGCTGGTAGTCCTCCGCATCGAAGTACAGAGACCACGGATCATCCAGCGCCTCGATCATGCCTCTGATCGCGCCCTCGCTCACCTCATCCGGGTCGAGACCGTCCCGGTCGACGAAGTGATCGAACACGTATTCCCACGCCTCACCAACAAGGTCAACACCCTCGGAGGTAGGCCGTGGCGTGTACCGCACAACGAGTACGAAGATGCCTGCGATCAGCACCAGGACAAGTAGGAGCGTCACTGCCTTGCGAACGTTGTCGGACATCCCGGCCTCCCGAAGCTATTCCTTTGATTCGATGTTAGCAGCTTTCCTGACAGCAGGCAAACGTATTTGACACCCTCTACGTTCACCTGCTATTCTAATCACAGCTAACCGAGCCCACATCAAAGGAGGACCCTGAATGGCGGGCATCACCTCATACGGAGCCTATATACCCCTATGGCGATTGAGCCGGGATGCCATAACGAAGGGATCGCGCGGCGAGAAGGCGATCCGCTACTTCGATGAGGACAGCACGACGATGGCTGTCGCGGCAGCCCTCGACTGTCTCAAGGGGCAGGATCGAGAGTCAATCGACGGTCTTTTTTTTGCGTCCACGACCGCGCCCTACAAGGAGAAGCAGATCGCGACTACCGTAGCCACGGCCTGTGACCTGCGCCGTGACATCAACACCGCTGATTTCACCAATTCGCTCAGAGCGTGTACGTCCGCGCTGAAGGCTGCGCTCGATGCCGTCAAGGCTGGTTCGGCCAGGCAGGTGCTGGTAGTGGCGTCCGACTGCCGGATGGGCGCCCCCGGCACGGAATTCGAGCAGAACGGCGGTGACGGTGCGGCCGCTGTGCTTGTGGGAGGCTCAGACATCGCGGTGAACGTCGATACGGTCCATTCCATCTCCAAGGAGCTACATGACATATGGCGCAGCGACCAGGATACTTACATCAGGGCCTGGGAGGACCGCTTCATCTATGCGATGGGGTATCGGGACACCGTGGCTGATGTGGTCGCGGGCCTTCTGGAGAAGGCCAAGCTTGCTCCCACCGACTTCGCGAAGGCGGTCTTCGCGGCTCCCACTCCGAGGGTTATCGCGGAGGTATCGCGGAAGGTGGGGGTGGACGCCAAGACCCAGGTGCAGAATCCTTTGTTCGACGTGATGGGGAACACAGGAACCGCTTTCCCTCTCATGCTGCTGGTGGCGGCACTGGAGGAGGCTAAGGCCGGCGACCGTATACTGCTGACGAGCTATGGCAATGGTGCGGATGCGTTTGCTCTGACGGTCGGCGAGCAGATCGAGAAGGCACGGGACAGGCGCGGCATCAAGGGCCACCTGGCCAAGAAGCGCGTCGTTGATGACTATAGGACCTACCTGCAGTGGCGTGGCCTGCTGACGTTCGAAGCGCAGCCGACGCCTCCGGGCGGGTTCCTGTCTTCGGTGGCTCTGTGGAGGGACACCAGCCAGGTATTCCCGCTGCACGGACTCAAGTGCAAGGTCTGTAGCAACGTCCACTTCCCGCCGCAGCGGGTGTGTCCGGTATGCAAGAGCAAGGACCAGTTCGAGCACGCGCGGCTGTCGGACAAGACCGGCAAGATCTTCACGTTCAGCGCCGACAATCTCTGCACCAGGCTGGAGGCACCGAGGGTTACGGCGATCATCGATTTCGAGGGCGGTGGCCGCATGGCTACCGTCATGACGGACAAAGTGCTCGAGGAGTTGGAAGTGGGCATGCCGGTGGAGATGAGCTTCAGGAAACTGGTTACCCAGGACGGCTTCAACAACTATTTCTGGAAATCCATGCCGCCAAGGACCTAGTGCGGCACACCGATACACACAGAGAGGAGCATTACAGATGCCAGGCGTCAAGGATAGAGTGGCGATCGTTGGTATGGGCTGCACCAGGTTCGGTGAGCTGTGGGACAAGAGCGACCAGGACCTGATGGTCGAGTCCTGCCATGAGGCTTTGGAGGATGCCGGGGTCGACCTCAAGGATATACAGGCGGGCTGGCTCGGGATTCAGGGAGCGGATACCGGATTCGCTGGCTGCAGGCTGGCGCGTGCCCTCAAGACGGACCTCATACCGGTTACCCGTGTGGAGAACTACTGCGCCACAGGCATCGAGGCTTTCAGAGGTGCCGCGTACGCCGTGGCGGCTGGCATATACGACATAGCCCTGGCGTGCGGCGCGGAGAAGCTGAAGGACTCCGGCGCAACCGGCCTTACACAGATGGGGGGCGAGCCGCAGTTCGGCAGCTGGGTGTGGGCGCCGGTCGTAGCACCGGCCAGGTTCGCCCTGTCCGCCACGAGGTATTTCCACACCTACGGGCTGACGCCCGAGGAAGGCAAGCGAATGCTTGCCATGATCGCTGTCAAGAACCACCACAACGGCAGCCTCAACCACAGAGCGCATTTCCAGAGGGAGATAACGATCGAGCAGGCACTCAACGCCCCGATGATTGCCTGGCCGCTGGGCCTGTTCGACTGCTGCGGAGTCAGCGACGGATCGGCGGCAGCGGTCATCACGACCCCTGAGATCGCGAAGCGAATCAGGGATGACTACGTCCTGGTCAAGGCCTTCGCCATCTCTGCAGGCGCTGGGCCGATGGGTGTCATAGGGTCGGACTACGACTTCGTGCATGTGGACGAGATAGTGAAGTCCGGCCAGATGGCGTACGAGGAAGCGGGAATCAAGGACCCGCGCAAAGAGGTCGACATCGCCGAGATCCACGACTGCTTCACCATTACGGAGGTCCTGATCTGCGAGGACCTCGGCTTCACGCCCAGAGGCCAGTACAAACAGGACATCGAGGCTGGCTCGTTCAACCTGGGAGGCGAAGTCGCTGTAAATCCCGACGGCGGCCTGAAGTGCTTCGGCCATCCTATAGGTGCCAGCGGCATCAGGATGATATTCGAGTCCTATCTCCAGCTCAGGGGCAAGGCCGGGCCCCGGCAGCTGAAGAACCCGAGGATCGGCATCGCTCAGAACTACGGGGGACTCCCCGGAGGCGGCGTGTCGGGCGTTGCCATCGTCGGTGCCAGGGACTAGAATCCTTCTGGGGTGACGGGGTGCGGGTGGAGGTCATACCTTCCCGATAGGGTCTCTTTGCTCCACTTGACATAACCACCGCACCTGGTGGTGGAAGATGGCAGTGAAGACGATCACAGTCAACCGCAAGGCCTACCACGACTATCACATCGAGGAGACGGTCGAGGCGGGCCTCGCGCTCACGGGTACCGAGATCAAGTCCATCAGGATGGGCAGGGTGAACCTGCGCGACGCCTATGCGCGCCCGGAGGGCGGGGAGATGTGGCTGCTGAACTCGCATATAGCCAAATACCCCTCGGGCAACAGGTACAACCACGAGCCCAACAGGCCACGAAAGCTGCTGCTGCACCGGCGCCAGATCGAAGACCTGGGCGCAGCGGTATCCCGGCAGGGATTGACTCTGGTGCCCCTGAAGTTGTACCTTAAGGGTGGGTTAGCCAAGGTCGAGCTGGGGCTGGCCAAAGGCAAGCGCGCGTACGACAAGCGCGAGGCCATCGCCAAGCGCGACGCCGAGCGCCATTTACGGCGCGTAATGAGCAAGAAGGCCCCGGCAGGAAAGAAGCGGTAGTCGCCAGTTTACATAATGGGGACGTGTGGTTCGACAGGGGAACGGGATCACAGAGTTGCAGGCCGAGGTGCCATCAACCTCGCTAAACAGGTGGCACAAAAGTAACTGGCGAACGCGAATACGCACTGGCAGCCTAACATAAGGCAGCCACGCTCTCCCTGGCCCCTCCTCGACGGGTAGGGTAGGGTGCCGAAAAGCCGAGGTGCTGCAGTCCTGACGCCGGTAGGGGCTGTTTAAGATTCACCGGCTGGCTTCGTCGTAGTCGGTCGGCGGACGGCGGCGGAGCGAGATACAGAGGCCGGCTAAGCCTGTAGAAGCTCTGGATGTAGTTCTTCTGGACGGGGAGTTCGACTCTCCCCCGTCTCCACCAGAAGCCGAAGCCTCTCCGTCGGAGAGGCTTTTTTTCGTGCCAACCCCCAACAAGGACTGCCTTCGATAGCACTACGGCGTCCCTCCGAGCGGTCGGCTGTTCTCCCCCACCCCGAAGCGGACCCCCTATCCAAACGTCCCTAGCGCGGCCATCGCGCCAACCCCAGGGATATGGGGCTACGCAAGCCTGTACCATCACAGAACCCGAAAAGAGGGATAGTGGCAGCACCATGGACAGGATAGGTAATTGGGCCTATGCTCACTCATACCTATGCGACTATACTGAGTTCCTGGTTTATCGTTCGCAGGGAGGGAGGGTAACGTGAACAAGGAAGAGACGTACGATGTCGTAATCATCGGGGCAGGCCACAACGGCACAACAACGGCCGCATATCTGGCCAAGTGCGGGTTGAGCGTCTGCCTGCTCGAGGAGAGGCCGGAGGGCGGCGGGGCGCAGGAGACCACAGAGCCTATCGCCGGTGTGCGCATCCAGCCCCATGCCATCGCCAACTACGGGGGATCGGCCCCGGGCTGGGAGCAGTTGGAGATGTGGAAGTACGGCTTCCGCATGGACTGGAAAGCCGGTGCGCATGTGCCCCTGGATCTGAATAGATACATGCTAACCACCGACGGACTGTCGGCTGTGACCGATACGGACAAGATGGGCTGGGCCAAGATATGCTGCATGCTGAGCGAGCCAATGGGCTTCAAGGACCTGCTGCGGGCTACTTTCTGGTGTCCGCCGCATCCAAGTTACGTCGAGCTGGATGAGCACAACATCCCCTTCATGCAGGTCTACAAGAAGTACGAGCCCGAGGTGTGGACAAAGGAGCTGCTCGAGTGGACGATGTTCGACCTCATGGACGAGTACCTTGAGACCGAGCCCTTCAAGGTGAACCAGGCATACATCGCCCTGGTATCGGGGGCTCACGGCCACATGGAGGGTGGGGCCATTCCGGCCCTGTGCAGCGTGGCAACTGTGCTGCCGCCCGCCGTCGCCAATCCAGTGGCCCCGCGCGGCAACATCCACGGCTACTATCACGCCCTGCTGCGCTGCGCGATCGCGCACGGTGCGGTGGTGCGCACGTGCTGCCCGGTGGAGGAGATCATCATCGAGCACGATCGCGCGGTCGGGGTACGGCTCAGGGACGATGCCACTCAGGGAGCGAAGAAGATCTGGGCGAAGAAGGCGGTGATCAGCGCCGTTCACATCAAGCCGACTTTCCTCGATCTGGTGGGGCCGCGACATCTGGACAACGGCTTCCTGCAGCGGATCAAGGACCTCAGCCTCAAGGGCGGAAGCCTGTACATGGCCCATTTCCTCACCCGCGAGCGGCTTCGAGTCCGCCCGAAGTTCCGCAAGCCTGAGTATAGGTATGAAGATTACAGCTCCTTCACGGGCCCGTTCTATCCCATGGACTCGCGAGAGCTGTACCACGAACACGTGACGGAGGTACTGGGGTACCAGCGCAATCTCACCATCCCGCCCGAGAGGGCGATGTACGGCATGGTTGCCAGCGAGACCTACGCCGAGTGTCATCCACAGTGCACGCGCCCCGGCTACTACATCAACGGGCCTCTGTTCATGCTGGTCCCGACCCCGCAGTACAACGTCGACGGCGCGGAGTCCATGGAGGACAAGGCCAAGTGGGACGAGTACATGCGTGTCGCGCTCGCCCAGGTAGTCGAGAACCTCGATTCGGACAACCTCGTGCAGATGTTCACCGACACCCCGTGGAACCAGGAGTTCCGCAACACAGGGATGCTCGGGGGCTCGTGGTACGGTATCCGCTGTGACCGGGACCAGTGGTGGAACGAGCGTCCCCTGCCGGAGCTTGCCCGTTTCCGCACCCCGATCGACGGGCTGTACCTCTCCCATCAGTCGTCGGCCCACCCCGGAGGCCTGTGCCTGATGGCCGTCGGCTACAACCTGATGCACATCCTCATCGAGGACGGCATCGCCGAGCCTGGTGACTGGTGGTACGCCTCGCCGTGGTACATTCCGGAAGAGGGAAAGATATCGGCGATACCGCGGCGTCCCGAATCCGTCGCGACCCGTTGAGGCCGTCAAGGAGGAGAGATATGAAGAATAAGAGAGAACTGGTCGGAGATCCGCATCCGCAGTGCTTCTTCTCTGAGTTCCCCGCTCAGAGCGACTGGGATGCCGTTATCATCGGAGCAGGACCCAACGGCTTGATAACGGCCGCATATCTCGCCCGGGCGGGCCTCAAGGTTGCTCTGGTCGAGCGCCGCTATGAGGTCGGTGGTGGTCTTGCCACCGAGGAGATACTGTTCCCGGGCTACTACTCCAACATACATGCCATCTACCACCTGATGGTGGACTTCATGCCCGTCGTCAAGGACTTCGAGTTCGACCGTCATGGTTTCGTCTGGATCAAGCCCAACCTCCAGACCGCTATGGTATTCAAGGACGGCGGCTCCCTGCTGCTGACACGCATGGTCGAGGACACCGCTGATTCCTTCCACAAGTACTCCGGCAAGGACGCCGTAGCCTTCGGCAAGCTCATGAGGGACTGGCGGCGGATCGTGAGTGAGATAGTGGCCCCGGCTACCTACGTGCCGGCGATGTCTCCCCTGGATATGAGCATCTCCATTCAGCGCACCGAGATCGGGCAGAAGATGCTGGAGCTCGTTGAGCAGAGCCCGCTGGAGATCATCACCAAGAACTTCGAGAACGACCGGATAAGGGCTCTCCTGCTCTACGTCAGCTGCATGTGGGGGCTGGACCCCAGGGAGACGGGGGTAGGATTCTTCGTCCCACTCCTTCTCGACCGCGGGATGAACAAGTGCTACTGCCACGGCGGTTCGCACAAGATGGCTGGCGCGCTGTCGCGCGAGATCGTCCGGGCCGGTGGCACGATCCTGGAATCCTCGGAGGTAACCAGGATCAATATGAACAACGGCTCCGTCTCCGGCATTGAACTCATGGAGGGCCGGACGCTCAACAGCGACGTTGTCATATCAAGCCTCGATCCCCACACTACTTTCCTTGATCTTGTCGGCTCGGAGAAGCTACCCCAGAACCTCAAAGAGATGGTCGAGGGCTGGAAGTACGATAAGTGGAGCTTCAACACCCTGCACGTCCTGTCGACGGAACCTCCCCACTACGCCTGCGGAGATTCCTGGGTCGATGAGTCGTTCATGACTATATTCGGCTTTGAGAGCACCGACCAGATCCTTGCCCACTGGGACAACGTTGTGGCGAACAAGGTCGATACGGACATCCTGGGAGGTCACTCCACCTGCGAGAGCAACTTCGATTCTCACCTGATTCGAAGGCCGGGCAAACACGTCTCCTTCTTCCAGATGCATGCGCCCTATGACATCGAGGGCGGTTGGGACAAGCGGGGCCCCAAAATCGAGGAGGCAATCCTCGCCAAATGGGAGAAGGCTGCGCCCAACATGAAGCGGGAGAACATCGCGATGACCGTCCAGGAGACGCCGGTGGACATCGAGATACGGCTCCCGAACATGCGCCAAGGCTCGATCAAGCATGGCGACTACAAGCCGGTCCAGCTGGGTTGTTTCCGCCCCAATCAGGAATGCTCCAACCACAGCACTCCCATTCAGGGCCTCTATCTGTGTGGGGCCTCTACGTATCCGGGAGGCCTGGTGCTCGGAGGGCCGGGCTACCTCGCCGCCAACCGGGTGGCGGAGGATCTGGGCGTGACCAAGTGGTGGAAGCCAACCAAGGAGATGGAGAAGTACATCAAGACATACCTGGAATGAGACCTGTGGCGTCGAACGCCGCGTTCACGATAAGGGCACGCTGCTTCCCCGACCTGTAGTCAGTCACCGATCTGACCGATCGGCAGCGCCCGCCTCGGTCTGAGCCAGCAAGGCCGCGCCGAGAGCACCCATGATCTGGGGTTCGTCTGGAACCACGATCGGAAGGCCGATTGCAGCAGCTAGCGAGTCCCTCACTCCGGCATTCTTGGCAACGCCCCCCGTGAATACCACCTGCTCCCTGTAGCCCACCGTCCTGCCCATGACCGCTACCCTGGAAGCTACAGCCCTATGGATGCCAGCTACCAGGTCCTCCCTGGTCCGCCCATCGGCACGAAGTGAGACCATCTCCGTCTCGGCGAATATGGTGCACGTGCTGCTTATGTGGCAGGGGTCTTCGCTGGTCAGCGACACCGGACCCATCTCTTCGATCTCCAGGCCCAGTACCCCCGCCATGACCTCCAGGAACCTGCCTGTTCCGGCGGCACACTTGTCGTTCATGGCGAAGTCGCTGACGGTCCCGTCCTCGCGGACGCCGATGACCTTGCTGTCCTGGCCACCTATGTCGATGACCGTTCTGGCCGCGGATACTGAGTGATTAACTCCCTTGGCGTGGCAGATGATTTCGCTTGCCGCCTTATCGGCGAAGGCAACGGCGTTTCGGCCATAGCCAGTCGACATAACGAACCCCAGGTCGGCCCTGGCGATTCCGGCCCGCTGCAACGCCGCGTCCGTTACCTCCTCAGCCGCTCGGGCTACACTGGCACCGGTGGGCATAACGGCATAGGCCAGCAATTCGCCGTCCGCCACAATGACGGTCTTGGCGGTTGCTGCTCCAACATCGACACCCGCCGTAATCATCGTTCGGTATGTGTAGGACCGGCCCTATACGGCCTTGGCCGCCTTGGTCGCCCTCAGCAGCTCGGCAAACGTCTCGACCCTGGTCCTCAGCTGGCCGGCGCTGTAGTTCCGGGTATCATAGGTGTCCCCCTCCAGGACGAGCACCGGCACGCCCAGCTCCTTCTCTATGGTCCTCTTGGTTATCATAACAGTGGCGGCCCACTCGCGGCAGGAGTAGGGGTAGAAGTTGATTGCTCCCTCCACGTTGAAGGCTTTGCAGTTCTCCAGGTTGATGGCCACGTGCGCCTCACCGGAGTGCGGTATGTCCAGACACGGGCCTACACCGATCTGGTCCCCCCAGTCGGTGTAGGGGTGTTTGCCGAGCACCCAGGGGCTGAGCCAATACGGTATCTGAATACGGATGGCCAGGCCTGTCTCCTCAATCATGCGCGTTATGCTCGGGTCAACGCTTATGGTGGCGGTGGAGAAGACGCCCGGGGCCCCCTTCTCGACAACGCCCTTTCCCTGCTCGATTCTCTGCATCACCTCGTCGACCAGGATCTCGAGCGCCTTCTGCTTCCCCTCAACGTCCCTCGTAGGCATGGAGTTGAGGAAGAAGGCGTGGGCCAGACTGGACTGGCTTATCGGCTGGGGGTCAGCGCGTCCGATAGCCTCCGTCATCGCCTGGTACTTCAGCCGGTAGATGGCGTTCGACTTGCTGGTGGCGCGTATCTCCTCCTCCGTAATCTGACAGCTGAACATCTCCTCGAATGTGCGGAACATCTTGCGCGCCTGAGACCCGCAGTAGCGAACGCGGTAATCATTGAACTTAGGCCAGTCGCCCCAGTTCGCATCCGAGCAGCTGTCGAGGTACAGCACCGGGACGCCGTACACCTCCTGCAGCAGTTGCTCCGCTTCCGAAGGCTGGTCGCAGTGATAGGATGCCATCAGCGACAGGTCCGGGAAGGGGATTACCCCCTTCACCATCGCACCCAGTCGAGTTTGATAGAGAGCGCAGTGGGCGGCTCCGGGCGGCAGGCCATTCTGCTCTCCGACCTCCAGCAGGGGCGTGAGCTTGTCGAATATCTGACCCATAGTCATGTTGAGTATCTGCCCCGGTACGGCGAAATACACTTCCTTCTCATCAACCGAGAGCATCATCGACATCAATGGCCGGAGCTCCATCGGGAACTCGCTGTAGACCACCTTGTCATGTTCTTCCCTCGCCAGTACGAGATTCACGAGTTCTCTCATCCATATGCCGAGGAACAGGCGAACGCCGAGCAGGTCCATGTCCAGGTAACGCTTCAGCCTCGTCTCGCCCCGCTTGAAGTCCTGCTCATCCAGCTCCAGGACCTTGAACGCCTTATCGATCCTGGGTCTCTCTCTCTCGATCTCATCAGGTTCAAAGCCACATAGCTTCAGTAGGTCGGTGTACATATCTACCTGCCTCCCCCCGATCTGACTATCTCGACAAAGGTCTCGATCCTTGTCCTCAGAGGGCCCCTCTCGGAAACGTCGTAGTCCGACTCCAGCTTCAACATCGGGATATTGAGCTGATCTCGGAGTGTCTTCTCGAAGTAGTATGCCTGAATGTCGTAGCTGCTGCGGTACAGGAGCTGGTACCAGACAACACCGTCCACATCGAAATCCCCGGCCAACCGTATCAGATAGTCAACGTGCTCCCTGGATGGCCGGAACCACGCCGGCGGTTCCCTCCTCCTGAAGTACCTGTCCGCGAGGGCCTCGATGAGGTCGCCGTTAGGCTCCACGTTTTCCCAGTAATGCCTCATCCCCTCGGCGAACTCCTCGACGACGATGGAGGCACCGGCCTGCTCAAGCATCTCCGGGACCTTGTAGTCGCCCATTGCCAGTGTGGAACCCGTTAGAAGAAGCCTCGGCCCTTTCTGCCCGGAAGCCGGCTTGTTCTTCAGCTCTTTGAGAACCGACTCCAGGACATCCACCAGGACTGTCTTGTCGGCTACATACGAAGCATGGTTCAGCCTGACGAAATCGTAGCTGCTTATGGGTGGCTGCTCGGACCGGCGCAGCAGGCTGATCTCCTTGAGAAGGCTCCTCATTCGGTTGCACAGGCTGATCGCTTCCCTCAGTTTCCCATCATCGATTTTGTTGCCAGTGAATTCCTCCAGCTTGTTCTTGAACTGGCGCAATCCCTCGACATAGTAGTCGAAAGCGTGTTCATCCTTCTGATGAGGGACGCCGAACCGGAACACGTTATCGTTGGCGAAGAAGTCGAAGCAGTCGGCTATGGCCTTCACGTTGTGGTCGGTAACCGGGACTACGAAGAGATCGAGCATCTGATAGAGTGGTTCCTCACCCAGCATTCTGTAGCCGATCTGCGACCTGCAGAAGGTGTCGACGAACCTCGGGATATAGGCTGCGCTCTCCGCCACGGGCTCGGGGTCTCCCCCACGGATCAGACCGACCGGAACTGCACCGCTGGCATAGACCAGCTCCTCGGGCATGTAGCCGCCGGGGGCGTAGCCCACGAGTTTGACTCCGTTCTGCCTGAGGCGTCCCAACTCGGTCACTCTGGTCGCCAGGTGATCATTCAGTCTCTTTGTCGCTTCCATAAGGTAGTCACCTCTGTCAGGATGCTAGCAGTCTGGGGAGAGGGCGTCAAATCGAATTAGATGCTCGTTCACGATGTTATGCTGTCCGAAGCCACAGGCACTCGGTGACACGGAGCAGAGATTCTGCAATAATCCTTAGAGGCCCTTACGGGAACCAAGGGGCTACTTAATAGAGCGCTCGGTGTGGTAAGGGGGGCTTACAGTATGCCGGAAGCGAAACGGGGCCAGGATGACCCGAAGAGAATGAGTGAATACGCGCGACAGTTGGCAGTGTCCGATCCCTTCAGGGAACTGGCAATCCGTGATGCCATCGCGGCGCTGGCCATGCCGCAGGGCAGCGGCGGCCTGGATGTAGGGTGCGGAATCGGATCGAACACGCTTCGGCTGGCCGAGGCCGTGGGGCCTGCCAGTCACGTTACCGGCGTGGACACGTCGTCGGAGTTCCTGGTCTATGCCAGGGATGCCGCGGAGAGGGCAGGGCTCGCGGCCAGGACTCGTTTCGAAGAAGGCGATGCCAACAGACTTCCGTTCGAGAATGACACGTTCGACTGGGCGTGGAGCTCGGATTGCGTCGGCTACGCTCCGAGTCTGCGTACCGGGGCGATCCGTGAGATGGCACGCGTGGTCAGGCCGGGAGGCACCGTCGCAATCCTGATCTACTCTTCCCAACTGCTGCTGCCCGGCTATCCCGTGTTGGAGGCCCATCTAAACGCCACATCGGCAGGCATAGCGCCGTTCAACAAGGGCGCGAGGCCGGAGTCCCACTACCTGCGTGCCCTGGGATGGCTCCGCGAAGCGGGACTCGCCGAACTGGCCGCCGAGACCTTCCCGCAGACATTCCAGGCCCCGCTCCGGCAGGAGGTGCGCGACGCACTCATCTTGCTGATCGACATGCGCTGGCCCGGCGCGCTGGCGGAGCTTCCCCCTGAAGAGCGGTCTCTCTATGAACGACTCACTACTCCCGAGTCCCCCGATTTCATCCTCGACCACCCTGACTACTACGGCTTCTTCACGTACACAATGTTCCGGGGCAAGGTCACAGCCTAGCCGGTGACGTTGACATAACGGCAGCGCCCTCGGGGACTGATTTACATAAACTAGCACCCCTTTTCGCAGCTTCGCACCTGTCCCCACCGCAATGTGACTAGGGGAGCAGTGCATGCAGTCCAAAGTGTCCACCGGCATGCCTGCAAATACCGGACGGCGCTGAGGACTGATTGCTGATAGTGCGATATAGCTGCAGTCCTCTAGTCCGCAGAGTCCCATGAGGTTGTTCTACAGCTGTGGGACTGCGGGCGGCAGACTGCCAACCAACGGGATTCGCTTGCATTGGCAAGCTGGCGGGTAGTCTGTGATGGGTCGCAGGCCCGAAGTCCCATGGCAGGTGCCGGGCCAGCCTTGTTGCTGGAGTAGGCCACGAGTAGTAGAATGGGGCGGGGATGAGAAGCTTGGAGGCGCCGCATGACTGAGGCCCAGAGACCCCTGACCGGCGAGGAGCTCTGCCTGCTGGGCAGGATTCACGCCGGCGTCGCGTTGCTCGACGAGCTTCTGGGGTTCACCATTCGCGTAATCGTCAGGGCCAGGCCGGGACCGGGCCGGGTGCTGACCTCCGAGCTGACCTTCTCGCAGAAGATCGGCCTGCTCCGGGAGCTTGGCGTCTCCAGGCTGCGCAACGACGCGAGGCTCAGCGGGATGAGCGAGTTGCTTGTACGCGTCGAGGAGGCTGCACGCAAAGGGTCGCCGGTGACGTATGACGTCCGGCTTCAGATGGACGACGAAGGTGAGGGCAACGGACGCGGTATCCTGGTTGAGCGCGTTGCATCGCCTGTTGACCGACTCGAACAGGACGCCCGGTTCGTTGAGGGGGTCGCTGCTGATGTCCTGGCGTTCCTGGAACGCGTCCACGGCGCTCTCTACGACACATACGCCTCGGACGCCTGATACTCCTGGTTCTCTGCCTATCACGTCAATTGCTCACGGCGGCAGTTGCTTGACATAACTGAGACCGCTCTTTCGAACACCCGGACCTGGCCGCTACAACCCTCTACAGTCATTGTGCCACACCGCGTCGCTTGGCTTCTGGACCATCCTGCTGTTGATCAGCCTGCCCGGGTGCCGAAGGGCGGTCTTGTGGTTGGTGGTTGACGCCACAAAGCCGTCGAGAAAGGCGGCGGGGGAGTGTTGGCTCTGTGGCAGGTGGTGGCGGCATCCATGAGCCCCCGAAGCAGAGCCGGACCTGCGTCGCGAGCCGCCCAGGGTCTCCCATTTGATGAGTGTCGTTGTTCACATAACGAATATAGTGCGACGTTATCGTGAAACACAAGAGAGATCAGGAACTCAGCACCCTCTTCACAAGGGCAAGCTCGTCCCTGATGAGACGGGGCATGAGGAAGTTGCGGCGGACGTTCTCTTTCCCCTGCTTACCCAACTCCGACGCCAGCTCGGGGGTCTTCAGCAGGTGTACTACCTTGTCGGCGCACTCCTCGATACTGGTCACCAGATAGTCGCTCAGCGCCCCGGTCATCTGCATGGGGATTCCGCCTGCCTTGCCGGCCACCATCGGAGTGCCTTTCCAGAGGGCCTCCGAAACGACGAGGCCGAAGCCTTCCTTGATAGACTTCTGTATCGCAACGTCACACGCGGTCTGGAAGGCGTTCACCTCCATGTTGCCCACGCCTGTCAGGTTGCTGAATACGTGAATGTCGCTGTCCTTGTTGGCCTCTGTGTTGATTGCGGCATAGATGCCCCAGCCCTCGGGATCGTCGCCTGCCAGTGATCCTACCAGGGCGAGTTGGAGGCCGGGAATCTTCTCCTTTGCGAGTCGATATATCTCGATCACGCCGAAAGGGTCCTTCCAGGGGTCGAACCTGGACACCTGTACTATCAGGGGACGCTTGCGGTCCATGCCGAGGTTCTCGATCATCTCACGACAGAGCGTCCTCGCCAGTTGCATGTTCTTGGAGCTGAAGGCGTCGATGGCCGGGGCCATTATCCCGATGTGCGGCAAGCTCAGGCCTTTCGGCACGAACTCCTCCATCGTGAAGACGGCCGCGTCGTACTGCTCAACATAAGGACTGAGGAAGCCCCAGGCGAGGGGGTCCGGCTCCGAGCTGTCGATGTGACACCGCCAGATCCACTTCGCCCGCGTCTCCCTGCTGAACTGGCGCAGCGCAGCCGGCTGAGGATCGTTGACGATGAAGACGTCGTAGTCGTAATCCATCTCCCGGGCGTTGGCCTGGTTCTGCGTCTTGTAGACGCGTTGCGTCTCCTCACGCCCGATCAGGGAGCCGTCGCCACCCTGCAGGGCGTTGTGCATTGCTTTCGTGATAGTGAAGAACCGCCGGTCACCGTGGATGACCTGCCAGTCGGCATTGATACCAATTCCTCGCATAAGAGGAATGTAGCAGCTCAGCAGTTCGGCCACGCCTCCCCCAAAGGGGGTGGAGTTTATGTGACACAGGCGAATCCCCTTGAGGTCGGCAGCCAGACTATCCAACTCATCGAGGACGCCATTCCCCATCAGCAGGCGGTACTTGTCCAGGGTTCTCGTCCGTAGCGTTATCTTCTGAAGCATGGTCAGACCGGCGGGCCATCAAACAGCCACGGCTCCGCTGCACCTGGGCTCGTGGCAGAGTATGTAATACCGTGCTCCGTTATGTCAATCACCTTCCGGCATCGGAGGCCAGTATGCCTCCGATAGCCCAGTTGTCCTTCGATACGTCCTCGAAAACGATCGTTGTCGCCTCTGGGGTTGTGTGCGCGATCGTGACCATTGCCTCGGTTATGACCCGCGCCAGCTCCGCTTTCTGCGCGTGAGTCCTCCCGGGCCACATCTCAACCCGCACTATCGGCATCTCCCACCTCCGCTTTGTGGTTATCCATCCCTGTGCGATTGCCCCACCGTCCCGCCCCATGTATAATCGTCACCGCAGGTATCCGTCAGCTCTACAGCGAGGCCCGCTTATGTCGTCAGGTCGCCTCCATGGACTCAAGGTGAGGCTCAAGAGAGCCCTCGGTTTGAATGTGATACTCTGCGATAGCTGCATGTGGAACTGGCGCAGTTCCTGCCATAACCCCGACCGCCCCCGCGCCGTATCGTGCCCCGACTACAAGAAACGAGGATCTCAGTACTGACCCCTCGTTTCCTCTGGGATAGTCCGGACTTTATGTCAAGCTAGTACTCTACTTGTACTCGTAGAAACCCTTGCCGGACTTCCGCCCGAGATGCCCGGCGGTCACCATTCTCTTCAGCGTCAAGGGCGGCGCGTATTTACGGTCCTTGTACTCTTCATACATCGACTCTGAGATGTAGAGGACCGTATCGAGGCCGATGAAGTCCGCCAGCCGA
The DNA here is from genome assembly GCA_964524995.1 of uncultured Dehalococcoidia bacterium. GTDB lineage: Bacteria > Chloroflexota > Dehalococcoidia > SZUA-161 > SZUA-161 > CAZGDV01. The sequence goes on from CAZGDV010000034.1 coordinate 19,175, forward strand.
AGCGGCCCCATCGGGTGATTGCACCCCAGCACCATGCTGCTGTCTATGTCCTCCCTGCTCGCCACGCCGTTCTCCAGCAGCCGTATGGCGTCCAGTATGAACGGCGCCATCAGTCGATTGACGATGTAGCCGGGCTCATCACGTGCCACTATGACGGACTTGCCCAGGGATTCACCGAATGCCTTAACTGTCTCGAAAGTATCATCGCTCACGAGAATCGTGACAACCACCTCAAGCAGAGTCATGACGACGACCGGATTGAAGAAGTGCATGCCGACTACCTTCTCGGACCTCTGCGTTGCCATCGCCATGTCGGTGATCGAAAGACAAGATGAGTTGCTCGCCAGGATTGTGTGCGGTGGGCACACATTGTCAAGGGTGGAGAACAGCTTCTTCTTCTCGTCGATGTTCTCCACAATCGCCTCTATCACCATGTCGCAATCGCTGAAGTCCTGCACGCTGGTCGTCGTCCTTATGCGGCCCAGCACATCCTCCAGATCATGCCTCAGCACCGTCCCCTTAGCGACTCCTCTCTCCAGCGAGTCCCGTATTCCCCTCAGACCTCTTGCCAGCAACTCATCGCTGAGGTCTGATACAAGGATGTCGTACCCGGCCTGTGCCCCCAGCTGGGCTATCCCGCTCCCCATCTGACCACAGCCCACGATTCCGATTTTCTTGAGGGTCGTCATGACGCCTCCTCTTCCTCTCGAACTCCCCTCCCCGACCGGCCACAATATAGCAGAACTCCTGCCAACGAACAAGCTTACATCAGTCCGCTGCTCCCCACACAGCAAGAAGAGCACCGGTCATCCGGTGCTCTTCGTCTTGGACGAGTGCGCTATGTATTATGTCAAGTACATGCCCTACTGGTAGTCGTAGAAGCCCTTGCCGGACTTCCTTCCCACGTGCCCGGCCGTCACCATCCTCTTGAGCAGCAATGGAGGAGCGAATTTAGGGTCCTTCAGCTCCTCGTACATAGACTGGGCGATGTAGTACATGGTATCCAGGCCGACGAAATCAGCCAGCGACAGAGGTCCCATGGGGTGGTTAGCGCCAAGCTTCATTCCGTTGTCGATGTCTTCTCTCGTGGCTATGCCGTTCTCCAGCATCCTGATGGACTCCAGCATGAAGGCCCCCAGCAGCCGGTTGACGATGAAGCCGGGCTTGTCCGGGGCCACGATAATCGTCTTGCCGAGGGACTCTCCGAAGCTCCTGACGGCACTGAGGGTCTCCTCGCTGGTCGTCAGTGCCTTCACCAGCTCGAGCAATGCCATAACCGGCACGGGGTTGAAAAAGTGGGTTCCGACGACCTTGTCCGGTCTCTTTGTGGCGGATGCAATCTCAGTCACCGACAGGCACGACGTGTTAGACGCTAGAATCGCGTTCGGCGGGCATATTCCGTCGAGTTCCGCGAATATCTTCTTCTTCAGGTCCATGTTCTCGATGGCGGCCTCAATAACCAGGTCACGGTCCGAGAAATCCTTCGTGTTCGTTGTGCCCTTGATCCGCCCCGCTATCGCTTCCTCTTCCTCCTTGGCCAGTTTGCCCTTCTCTACGCTCTTGGCAAGGGTCTTCTTAATCGCCCCCAACCCCTTGTTGAGCAGGTCATCATTGATCTCCGATACTACGACCTGATAGCCGGACTGTGCGCAGCTCTGAGCGATACCGGCACCCATCAGGCCACATCCCACAACTCCAACCTTCTCGATCTTCATTCGGCCCCCTTCTGATTACTTGGCTCGACAGCCAGAAGAAGTATAGCAAATGGCATCTGCGGGTACAATGTCGCGAACGTGTGATTGGGTTCGCGTCCGGCTACAAGCCATGACTCAGGCGGGACGCGAGACGTGGAGGCAGGCCCTGTTGCTCCATCCGCTCCTGCGTGGCCACGACATCGTAGGACACCCTTCTATGCCATACAACGCCTTCGCTCAGGTCACAGATGATGTAGCTGGCTCTGGGATCACCGTCCCTCGGTTGCCCGACGCTGCCGGGGTTCACAATGAGACGGTTCTCCCTGAGCGACAGGGGGGTCTGCGTCGAAAGCTGGTAGCACTGACACTCGCCGTTGGAGCCGATTCGCTCGAAGGCGAGTGGCATATGGCTGTGTCCGATCAGACAGAACTTCGTTTCGAAGTAGTTGAAGCTGATCAGAGCGCCGTATTCGGAAACTACGTACTCCCAGATCGGGTCTCGAGGGCTCCCGTGGACCAATGTGAACTCGCCCACGGTAATGACCACGGGCAGTTCGCTCAGGTAGTCGACGTCGTCCGGCCTGAGCTGACGCCCGGTCCAGAGATTGGCGGCTGCCGCATCCGAGTTGAAATCCTCTACGTCGAGTTTCCCGATAGCAGCCCAGTCGTGGTTTCCGGCGACGCATCGAATGCCGCGCTGTCGAACGATCTCGATGCAAGCACACGGGTCAGGACCATATCCGACGATGTCGCCCAGGCACCAAATCTCGTCGATGCTGTCCTGGCCTTCTATGTCATCAAGAACGGCGGTCAGTGCCTCGGGATTGCTGTGGATATCGGCGATAACGGCGCAACGCATGATATCGCCGGTACTATACCAGTTTGAGTCATGCTTGGCCAGCGCTTGTTGGCGCGACGCTCAGGGAATATAATGCACGCCATGAAGGTACGGGAGTTGGGCGAGTTCGGCCTCATCGACCACATCGCACGTATGGTCAGGGGCAGCCACAAGCCGGACCTGATCCTGGGCATCGGGGACGACGCCGCAGCGTGGCATGCGAATGCGGGTGTGGAGCTGGCCACGACGGATATCCTGGTGGAGGGCGTGCACTTCAACCTGGGGTATGCCCCCTGGGAAGATATCGGGTGGAAGGCGCTCGCCGTCAACATCAGCGATATCGCCGCCATGGGAGGCAACCCGGAGTATGCTTTGGTCTCGCTCGCGCTGCCTCCGGACACCGATGTACAGAGCGTGACTGAGATGTACTCCGGGATGCTCGAGATAGCCTCGCAGTATGGGGTCGCGATCGTTGGGGGCAATGTCAGCAGCGCACCCCAGGTCGTGCTGAGCATAAGTGTGATTGGCACTTCAATGGGGACACTATTGACGCGCTCGGCGGCCGCTCCCGGAGAGATGGTGGCTGTGACAGGATGGCTGGGCGGCTCGGCGGCCGGGCTTGGTGTTCTGAAGGGAGACGTCCACGTACCAGCGGACGTTGCCCGCATCCTGAGCGTAGCCCATCTGAGACCGAGGCCAAGAGTCGCAGAGGCACAAACACTTGTGCGGAGCGGCGTAAGGACATCTATCGACATCAGCGACGGCCTGCTCAGCGACCTGCAGCGCATCTGCGAGGCCAGCCGGGTTGGAGCAACGATATGGTTGGAGAGGCTGCCCATACATGAATCGATGGAGAAGGCATACGGCGCGGATTCGGCGCGCCTGGCGCTGTCCGGGGGCGAGGACTACGAACTGCTGTTCACAGCACAGACTGACCTGATAGAGGACGTAAGGGCCGATCTCGGAATCCCGGTCACAGTGGTCGGCGAAATCGTCAGCAGCGATAAGGCCGCCGTGGAGGTCATCGATGCGGGAGGACACGTTGTCGATGTCGGCACTGCCGGCTGGGACCACTTCGCGATAGATAAGTGACGGCCCGGCGAGGTGCCTACCGGTCTTTGAATCTCAGCTCGCTGTCGCCTTGAATGAGATACTCCCCGTCCCGCGCCTCCCACCTCACGATATGGAAGTCGAGTTCTCTTCCGTCTTCGAGTAGCAGAGTGAGCGAAGCATCAACTCGATCCGCCGCAGGCGGATCGATGGTTCCTTCGAGCAATGCTATTGTGCCGGACACTACCTGCATCTGCTTGATCAGCGCCTTCGGGTCTCCACTGAAGTCCTTGGCCACGAGGTCCTCGACCTCCACGTTGAGCCGATAGCGGACCATAGCTGCTACCTCACCACGCACGCGTACGCTCCCGTTTCCCTCCAGCGATTCTACGGGCTTCCTCCATCTGCTGAATGTCAATACTCTCTCCCGCTTGAACGCACTGATGCTCTAACTCATTGTACATGGCTGGCGCAGTCGGAACAAGTGCCCCCCCCCTGAGCCGCAGTCCGGCATATAGTCCACATGCGAAACGGACTGGCATTCTGAATGTGAAATTCGCTTGCAGTCCACACATCTTGTCGTGATTTAGGGACTGTAGTGGACGGTCACCCCTCCTCCAACGCCCGACCCCGCCAAGGCGGGTGGGTGCCAAAGCCACCATGTGATACAATCATCTGCGGGTCGAGCGGACTTGGCCGGGATGGAGAGCTTCAGACTGATCAGCCGGAGCGCCGATGACACTGTAGCGATGGGCTGTGCCCTCGGTGACTTGGCACGTCGTGGCGATGTCGTGCTGCTGGTCGGGGACCTCGGCGCAGGCAAGACCTGCCTGACGCAGGGCATCGCAGTCGGTCTCGGTGTCGCTGACAAAGTCACAAGCCCCACCTTCGTCATCATCCGCGAGCATGCGGGACGTTTGCCTTTGTATCACATCGATTTCTACCGCTTGACCGATGTGGATGAGGCAGCCGATCTCGGACTCGACCAATACCTGTACGGCGACGGCGTATGCGTGGTGGAATGGGCTGACCGGGCCATGGGCCTCTTTCCTGCCGAACATCTCCTCATTGAACTGCGCCGCATGAGCACGAACAGGCGCAGCCTGGAGATGAAAGCCAGCGGCGCTAGGTACGTGAGTCTTGCCAGCGAACTCACGAGTGCCTGTTCCGGTCGCTCCTGAGGGCAGATGGAACTAGCGATAGACACGTCAAACGAGATCGCCAGCGCGGCGGTGGCCCAGAAAGGGCGTCCGATCGCCGAGGTAACATGGCGCGCCGGGTACAACCATACGGCTACCCTGCTTGACAACGTTGTCCATATCCTCCGATGCGCAAGGGGCACCTTGCGAGATGTGGACACCCTGGTAGTTGCAAAAGGTCCGGGCAGCTTCAACGGCGTGAGAGTGGCAATCAGTTGCTGCAAGGGGTTGTCTATGGCCCTCGGTATCCCCCTCGTTGGCGTCGGTACGCTGGAAGTGGAGGCTTTTCCCTACGCTGACACGCTCTTGCCGATATGTCCGGTCATGGAAGCGGGGAAGGGCGATCTGGCCACTGCCCTATTCCACCTGAGGAACGGCGAATGGCAGAGGCTCAGGGAGGAGCGAATCCGTACCCTGGAGGAGTTGGTGTCGGAGACGGCAGACACAACGCTGTTCTGCGGGAACATATCGCGTGAGCTGCATCTGCAACTCACGGAGTCGCTCGGCCACAAGGCGAGAGTAGTGCACAGCCCTGCGGGGGTGCGCCGCGCGGGCTACCTGGCCCAACTGGGTTGGATGCGAATCCAACGTGGGGAGTTGGACCAGCTCGGCAGCCTTCAACCTCTGTACCTCAAGCGGCCCTCAATCACGGTCAGCCGTAAGTCCGGCGGGCTGGGGTGACGGTATGAACAGCGTACCCTGTCCGACGGCGCTCTTGCTGACGGGTCCGCCTGGGTGCGGCAAGACCACGGCGCTGAAGAACGCGCTGGCCGGGTCCGGCGTGTACGCGGGAGGCTTCTATACGGAGGAGATACGAGAGCGTGGTTCGCGCCTGGGCTTCAGGATCGTGACCATCGACGGTCGCACGGCGGTACTGGCGCATGTAGACATCAAGAGCCGCCATCGGGTGAGCAAGTACGGTGTCGATGTGGACACCCTTCGGAGCGTTGCTGTAACAGCGATTGAGGATGCCGTCCGAAACCGCGATGTTGTGGTCATTGACGAGATTGGCAAGATGGAGCTCCTGTCAGGTGACTTCAGACGCGCCGTGTGCGAAGCACTCGACAGCCGCGCCAGGGTGCTGGGCACCATAATGCTTGCTCCCAATAAATGGGCCGATGCGATCAAGCACCGTCCCGACGTCCGGGTGGTATCGCTGGACATCGGGAACAGGGGTTCAGTGGTGGACGATCTTGTTGGCTGGCTCCAAGAACCCGCACGCGAACATCAGAAACTGGAAAGGTAGGCGACGATGGAGAGAACGCTCGTACTCGTGAAGCCCGATGGGGTGCAGAGGGGGCTGGTGGGAGAGATCCTGGGCTGCCTGGAGAGGACAGGACTCAAGCTGGTTGCTCTGAAGATGATCCACGTTGACCGGGAGTTGGCGGAGCGTCACTACGAGGCACACCGTGGCAAGGCCTTCTTCGAGGGCCTTGTGACCTATATCACGTCCACACCCCTCGTCGCGGCGGTCTTCGAAGGTCCCAGGGCTGTCGAGGTGGCCAGGAAGACGATGGGAGCGACGGACCCCGCCGAAGCAGGCGCGGGTACTATACGGGGTGATCTGGCCCTGGAGATAGGTAGAAACGTGGTCCACGGATCTGATTCGGTGGAGAGTTCCGAGAGGGAGATCGGCCTGTTCTTCGCTCTGGATCAGGTGCTATCCTACGAGCGTGACGTTGAGCCGTGGATCATAGAATCCTGACAACGGGTGTGCCTGTGCTCCAAAGGCTCTCCAGATCGTAGTACTGCCTCTCATCCGGCGCGAACACGTGTACAATCACGTCACCGAAGTCGAGCAGTACCCACCCTGAATCGCTCTTGCCCTCCTGCCGCAACTGGTGGATACCGGCTTCTCCGAGCACCCTATCTATCTCATCGGATATGGCCCTGGTCTGGCGCTGGCTCTCGGCCGTACATATCACCAGGTAGTCCGCAAAGGCGGATACCTCATGGATGTCGAGCATCAGGATGTCCTCTGCCTGCTTATCCAGGGCGGCATCCATTGCCATCTTCGCTATTTCGCCTGACTCCAGCTCCTGTCCCCCTTGATTTCAGCGTATTCATATTATATCACGCTCACCTATCGAAGACCCCGATCGCACAATCGCTGTCGCAGAAAGGTAGCCATGGCCTACGTATTGCGTCAATAGAAACTGTTACCGAACGGGTGTTGTTGCCGCAAAAGCGC
>CAZGDV010000035.1:0-26030 GCA_964524995.1 uncultured Dehalococcoidia bacterium
GAGTTGGGCAGGAACTCCAGATTGGCCATCGCCTGGTAGAACTCCTCCTCCACCGCTGCGACATCGGCTTCGGGGTCGTACATTAGCTCCGCTGAGGCGATGTGGTGAGCCACGCGCTTGAACAGGTCCTCCACAGTCTCGGTCACGCGGCCCTTCTTGTCTTTCACGAGGTAACGTCTCTCGAGCACCGTCCTCGCATTGGGCAGGACCTGGACCTCGGTATCGCCAGCAGGCTTCGCCTTCGTCGCTGTTTTGCGGGCACGCTTTTTGGGCTGGTGCTCCGCCTTTTCCTCGGTCGGGACAAATGCCTCCGGGCCCTTCTCGGCGAGGAGGCTTCTCGCTATGGACTGAATCTCCGTCTCATCGACAGGCCTTCTCACCTGCGGGGCGAGGTCCTCCATACCGGGGAGGGCGGGTACACGATCGAGGCGGCTGATGACCTTGTCGGCCAGCTCCTCGATCTTCTCCCGGTCGGATATGCCCATGGACTCGGCGGAGGCGAATACCGCTCTCGCGACCCTGTTCCTCAGCGCTCGCTCTGCCCGGACGTTTCTGCCGTTTCCACTGCTCATGAGTCCCACCCTGTCAGAAGTATCGTGTTCGGTTCGCTCTGTTGAGGGGCCGTTGTGGTCTACTGGTCGGGGATAAGCGGTAGCTGGCTGGCAACCGGCCTTGCCGCCACGAGAGTATCCACTTCGTGCTTCAGGCTGGTGATATCGGCGAACTCCCGATACACGCTGGCGAAGCGGATGTAGGCGATGTGGTCCAGGTTCTTCAGCCTATCCATTACTATCTCACCGATCGCAGGTGTAGCGACCTCCACTTTGCCCAACTGATGCAAGTCCGTCTCGATGTCGTCGACCAGCTTCTCGATCGCCCCCGTACGAAGTGGGCGCTTCTCGCATGCCTTGCGGACACCGGCGGCGAGCTTCTCGCGGCTGTAGTCCTCGCGCCGGTGGTCCTTCTTGATCACAACCAGGTTGGCCGTCTGCACCCTCTCGTACGTGGTGAACCTGAAGCCGCAGTCGAGACATTGGCGACGGCGTCGTATGCTCCCGTCCACATTCCTGGAGTCAACGACCTTCGAATCGTTATAGTTGCAGTGAGGACATCTCATGACATGCACTCTCTATATCTTGTGCCGGAGCCTGAAGATAACACAAGATATAGTGGCTGTCAACAGGGTTTTGGGTCGGATGTCGTGTGCCTACTTGCGCCGTGGGAGGCGGAATGGGATCCAGCGGAACAACCGCGCGAGCTCTCCCCATTCCCAGGAGACCAGCAGCTCGGGCGCTATACATAGAGAGCTGTAGGTCGCGGCGACGACGCCGACTGTCAGGGCGAGCACGAAGTTGCGTATCGTCTCGCCGCCGAACAGCAGCAGGGCGAGCAGAACCAGGAGCGTCGTGAGGCTGGTGTTGAGCGATCTGGTCAGCGTCTCCGTGATGCTGATGTTGACCATCGTGTCGTATGGGGCATTCAGGTGCCGCATCCGGTTCTCCCGGATGCGGTCGAACACGACGATGATGTTGTTGACACCATAGCCGATGACGGTGAGCACGGCTATGATGAACATCGAGTTGACCTCGATCCTGAAGAGCGAGAAGACGGCGATGACGATCAGGACGTCGTGCACCAGCGCCAGGATGGCGCAGACCCCGAAGCGGAAGGAGTTGGCCAGCCTCCGGAACGACCACGCTATGTACAGGAGGATTGCGACTGCCGCCACCAGGACCGCGTATCCCGTGTAGCGGACCCTCTCGGCGGCGATAGAGGCCGATATCGAGTCGTAGTCCAAGTAGACCGCAGGCCCGAATGCGCTGGACAGCTCGGTCTTGATGCGCTGCTGCTCCGAGACGCTGGGGCCGGTTTCCTCCCCCACCTGCTCGTCCTCCTCGGGCTCACCGACGCGGACCAGGTATGAGTCCAGCGTAGCCCCGATAACCTCGATGCCCGTGTAGCCCATCCCGGTTAGCTCGTCGCCGAGCTCCCCGGCCTCGATGCCTCTGCCAAGTATGAGTGCGTAGTCGGTCTGGTTGCCCTCCGCAGGGAACTCGGACAGCCTTACCGTCGTGTCGAGGATTGCTTCTATTCCCTCGACCAGGCCTTCGGTCTCGTTGGCCGAAAGCCCGCTCAGCCAGAAGACGTCCTTGGGGCTGTGCTGGATCACGGCGTCTGGGTAGCCCAGGTCGGCGAAGGAAGCACGCAGTTCCTCCTGCCCGACCTCATCCTGGAAGAGGAGGGTCATGGTCACGCCGGACCTGAAGTCAAGGCCTATGTTCAGCCCTGCGACGATCAGGGATACGATTCCCGCCAGGATGACGACCGTCGATCCCAGAAAGAACCACTTCCTCTTACTGACGACGTTGAACAAGTCTACTCCTGCTCCTCGGACTCCGGCTGTGCGGACGTCCTCTCCACGCCGAATAGCCCCAGTCTGTTGGCCAGCGTGGTCCCCACGAACAATCGCAGGAAGGTCCGGGTGATCACGATAGCCGTGAACATGCTCAGCGCGATGCCTATGGCCAGCGTCAGGGCGAAGCCCTGTACCTTGGGCTCGGCGAAGTTGCTGCCCATCCAGTAGAGGATGGCGCAGATGATCAGGGTCGTGACGTTGCTGTCGCGAATCGCCGTCCAGGCCCGGCTGAAGCCGGTCTCGATAGCGCCGCCCAGCGTCCGTCCTGCCCGTAGCTCTTCTCTCAGGCGTTCGAATATGAGCACGTTGGCGTCAACCGCCATTCCTATCGAGAGAATGAACGCCGCGATTCCTGCCAGCGTGAGCGTTACCGGTATGAGCTTGAAGGCCGCCAGCACAAGTATCCCGTAGATGATCAGCGCGCCTCCGGCCAGGGCCCCCGGCAGCCTGTAGTACGCGATCATAAAGACCAGCACCAGGAGCAGCCCTATGACTCCGGCGATAAGGCTCTTCCTGATGGAGTCGGCTCCCAGAGTGGGGTCGACCTCGTCCTGCACGGCGGGGCCGGGGATGAACACGCCGCGCTCCCAGTGCCCCAGGGGCACCGGCAGGGCACCGGCATTGAGCAGAATCGCCAGGTCCTGGGCTTCCTCCAGGGACAACCCGGTGATGACTCCCCTAGCCTCTATTTCCGCCTGCACTCTCGGACTGGAGATCCTGCTGTCGTCGAGGAATATGCCGAGAGGTCTCTCTTCCAGGTACAACCTGCCCGTGATCTTCTTGAACAGCTTCGCCCCTTCGTCGTTGAACTCGAAGGCGACAACCGGCTCCTGGATACCTGTCTGTCCCTGGAACTCCACCTGGTTGTTCCTCGTCAGGTACTTCCCGGTGAGGTGAACCGTGTTGTTCCCTTCTTCTTCCTCGGCTGTGGCGGGGACCCATTCGAGGGAATCGGGGTCGACGTTGCCGCCCGCACTCTGGTAGATCAGCCAGCTCTCCTCCGTCAGCTCCCTGAAGTCGAGCTGTGCGGTCTGGCCCACGAGCTCGATGGCCCGTTCCATGTCGCGGACTCCGGGGAGCTGTATCGAGATACGGTCAGCCCCCTGCTTACCGATCACCGGCTCGGAGACGCCGTAGGCGTCCACCCTCTTGCTGATGATCTCGATAGCGCCCTTCATGGCGGCATCCGCCGTCTCGTTCCCTATCTCCGAAAGGTTGGCCTCGTACACCAGGTGAATGCCGCCGGCCAGATCGAGGCCAAGGCTCATGCCCAGCGTGTTGTTGCCGCGCCCCCCCTCGTCCCAGGGCATGTGGAAGTCCCTGACCAGCAGCGCAGACAGACACAGCACCGCCAGCAGCAGTATGAGCCCGAGCCGTATGAAGTTTCCTCGCCGGTTCACTCTAGCTCGACTCCAGGTTCTCTCTCACCAGTTGGAGGGCCTGTTCCCTCGTAGTCACTTCTCCCGCCGCCTGCGCCTCACGCACGATCTCCAGCAGTTCACCGATTCTCGGTCCGGGCTGCAAGCCGAACTCATCCATAAGGACGCGCCCGTCGATCAGCTTCGGCGGCGTGATGGTTGACTGGTCCTCGAAATACTTCGACAGCACGTAGCGTGTCGTCTCGACGTGCTTGCGCCATTCCTCGGGATCGAGTGTCGGCCCCCTCGCCGCGAGGTGATCGGCCAGGCCAAGATAGAGGGTGTCAATGCCCGCATCACCGGTGTCACGGAAGTACCTGTATATGGCGCGCCGCGACGGCGTTTCCTCTCGCGCCAGGAAGCCGGGGCGCAGGTGATGCTCGACCATCAGTGCGACCATTGCGGTCTCGCGGTTGCTGAACCTCAGGCGGGCCATGGCCCGGCTGGCCATCGCCGCCCCCTCCTGGGTGTGGCCCAGGAACCTCATTCGCCCGTCGGGGTCGAACGCCTTGGTCGCCGGCTTGCCGATGTCGTGCAGCAGGGCAGCCAGCTTCGACAACGCCCTCCGGGTTCTCCCATCTGAGACCTCTTGCGAGAAACGGGCAGATATCTCGGGAGACCAGGGTAGCTCGGCGAGCAACTCGCCGTCGCCGTCCGCGCTGCGCTCGTGGAGCACCCTCTCCATGGCTTCGACCGTATGCAGGGAGTGATCGAACACGTCCCAGAAATGCTCCTTCGGCTGTTCCACGCCCCTCGTAACGGTCAGCTCCGGCAGCACGGGGTCCAGGAGGCCGAGCTCGTCCATCTTGCAGAGCGACTCGTATGCCATGGACGTCCCGAGTATCATGCCGAGTTCGTCGCGAATCCTCTCTGCCGCAACGGAGGAGACAAGGGCCGAATCGCGGCGGCTCAGCGACTCGGTGTCCGGGTCGATTCGAAATCCCAGCGTAGCCGCGAAACGGATGGCACGCAGGAGACGTAGCGGGTCATCGGCAAACGATGTATCCGAGACCGCGCGCAGTATCCCGGCCTTCAAGTCGTCGCGCCCGCCAAGCGGGTCTATCAAAGATCCGTCGATGTCGCCGTCCAACGCCGAGTCCAGGGGGACGGCCATAGCGTTGATCGTGAAGTCACGGCAGGCGAGGTCGTTCTCTATGTCCCCACGCAATGCGGCGAAATCGATGTGCCACCTGGCCTGCTCCAGCGGGAAGACCAGCCTGGCGACCTGGTTCGCCTCGTCCAGCGGCACGAGTGTAGAGCCAAGGCGTCTGGACGCTCGGGACGCGATGTCGAGGGCATCGCCGGCCACAACGAGGTCAACGTCGTCGGTTGCCCTTCGGAGGAGGTAATCGCGCACCAAGCCACCCACGACGTAACAGTCGGTGTGCTGCTCTTCGAGAAACCGTCTCAGTTCTCGGAGTGTCGAAACTGCCTCTTCGGGGGCAGGTAGCATGCGCCTCTCTACGACCAACTCAATCATTCAGCGTTGCTTGTCCTCATTCATGCCGGCGCTCAGATGTTGCCAGCCTCATCCTCATCCCCGTCCTGTCGCACGTAAGTGAACAGCTTGTCCCTGCTCTCGAGGCGGTCCACGTAGACCACCCCGTTGATGTGGTCGATCTCATGCTGCAGGGCCTGTGCGAGCAATCCTTCTCCCTTGATGCGCACCTGCTTCCCGTTACGGTCCCGGCCCTTGACCGTCACCGTCTCGGCCCGGATCAGCTCGCCCCTGTAGCCGGGCAGGCTCAAACATCCCTCCGAGACCTCATGCTCGCCCGAAGTCTTCACTATCTCCGGGTTGATCAGGATGATGATGTTGCCCTCGTCCTCCGGCAGCTCTATGACCACCACCTGCAGCGGTATACCGACCTGGGGTGCAGCCAGGCCGACGCCCCCGGTGTAGTGCATGGTCTCGATCATGTCGTCGATCAGCTTCTGGGTCGAATCATCTATGACGTGCACCCGCTTGGCCTTCTGGTGGAGTGCCGGGTGATCGATTGTGACAAGCGGCAGCGTAGCCACCCTAATACCTCATATCGGTGCAATAGTGATCGTTTTGTGGCAAACCGGTCAGATTATATTCAAATGGGAACTGCTTGTAAAGGCTAGGCCAGACTTACCGGATCGATGTCTACTATCCATCCTTGAGGGAGTGTGAGGTCTGACAGAAGTTGCGTCGGGTCGGGGCTGCGGATAACGATCTGCCAGCGGTACCTGCCTCGCACCCGTTGTGCGAAGGCCGGGGAGGGCCCCAGCAGATCGGTGCTTGGCAGCCCTTTGGCGTCCCGTTCGTTCACGAGGAGTTGGTATATCTTCTCGGCCTCTCGCTGGCAGGCGGTGTTGTTGGTGTGCACGTACAGGAGGCGGGCCAGACGTCTGAACGGGGGGTCGCCCTGCTGTCGCCGGAAAGCTATCTCCTGCTCGTAGAAGGTCGGGTAGTCGTGCCTCGATGCCGCGACGACCGCGTAGTGCTCGGGTGAGTAGGTCTGGACGATCACCCTTCCGCCCAGCTCGCTTCGCCCGGCCCTTCCTGCGACCTGCGCCAGTATCTGGAAGGTGCGTTCACTGGCTCGAAAGTCAGGCAGGTAAAGGCCGATGTCCGCGTTGATCACGCCCACCAGCGTGACCAGCGGCATGTCGAGGCCCTTGGCGATCATCTGTGTGCCAATGAGGACGTCTGCTTCGTGGGAGAGGAAACGCGTTAGTATCCTCTCGTGTGCGTATTTGCCCTTGGTGACATCTCGGTCCCAGCGAAGCGTCCGTACTCCGGGGAACGCCTTGATCACCTCTTCCTCGACCTTCTGTGTGCCGACGCCCAGGAACCTTATTCTCTTGCTCAGACAGTTGGGGCACAGCTCCGGCGTCGGCTGCCGGTAGCCGCACTGGTGACAGACCAGGTTCCGCTCGTAGGCGTGATAGGTGAGGGATGCGTCACAGCGCCGGCACCGGGCGACGAAGCCGCAGTCCCGGCATTGAACGAACGTGGCCGTGCCCCGCCGGTTCAGGAACAGGATAGCCTGCTCCCTTGCGCCGAGCACGGTCGAGATAGCGCCCGACAGGGATCGGCTGAGTATGCTCCTGTTGCCTTCCCTCAGCTCGCGGCGCAGATCGACTATCTCCACATGAGGCATGCCCGGACTTCTGCCCTGCCCTACTCTCTGGGGGAGGCTGAGCAGTCTGTACTCGCTCCTCTGCGCTCGATGGTAGCTCTCGATATCAGGTGTCGCGCTGCCGAGAATGACAATAGAGTCCGTGAGCTGCGCCAGCTTGAGGGCTGCCTCCCGCGCGTGATAGCGGGGTGACTGGTCGTGCTGTTTGTACGTCCACTCGTGTTCTTCGTCCATGACGATGAGGCCGAGATCGGGCTGCGGCGCGAACAGCGCCCCTCTGGAGCCGATGACCACATCGTAGTTCCCTTCCCTGATGAGGTGCCATTGGTCATATTGCTCTCCCAGGGACAGGCGGCTGTGGAGAACCGCTACCCTGCCGGGGAAGCGCTCGGCGAATCTAGCGATGGTCTGGGGGGTCAGGGCTATCTCAGGCACGAGAACGATCGCCCGTTTACGGAGTTCGATTGCCCGTTGAAGCGCCCGGAGGTAGAGTTCGGTCTTGCCGCTTCCCGTGACGCCGTGCAACAGGAACACGGCCGGCGGGCCATTCGGAGCCCGCTGCTCTGCCAGGCTGCGGGCCATCTGCTGCTCGATCTCGGCCCATGCGTGCTGCTGGGCCTCGGTGAGGATGGGCGTCGTCGTCGGGCTGAAGGTGCGATGGGCCAATGGGTCCCGCAGTACCTGAGTCTGCACCAGCGAGACCAGACCGTGCCGTTGCAGCGCCTGGGCTACCGGCGCGGACGCTCCTGTCTTCTGCCGGGCTTCTCTGAGGGGGAGCCTTCTTCCCTCCGACAGCAGCAGCCGCAGCAGCCTCGCCTGCCCGTGCGCCCGGCGTTTGTCGAGTTCCGAGAGACTTGCCTTCGCCTCCTCCACACCGACGGCCAACTCGATGTAGGTCTCGAAGCGCGGGCGGACTCGTGGCCTCTCGATCTCCTGTGTCTTGAAGACCACCCCCTTGCGGATGAGCTGCGCGACCAGGGTATCGGCTCGCCTATGCTTCAGGGCCCTCGTCAGCTCGGCCTGGCTGACCTTGCCTCTCTTCTCGAGAAGCGCCAGCAATCTCCGCTGGTCGGGTTTGAGGGACTGGAGCGTCTCCTCGTCCACCTGCTCGGAGGGGTGGAGATAGGTCTCGACTTTGCGTTCGAAGCCCGGGGGGAGCATAAGGGAAGCGGCGTCGAAGTAGGAGGAGAGGTAGTGCTCGGCAATCCACCGTGCCAGCTCCAACTGATGCGGCTGTAGCAGTGGCTCGGAGCTCAAGACCTGGGCGATATCCCTTGTCTCCACAACCGGTGTCTCGTCCACGAGGGCGAAGACAATTCCCTGCACCAGTCGGGGGCCGAAGGGGACCCAAACGGCGTGCCCCGGGCGTGGGGCTATACTGGGGGGGATTGAATAGGTGAACGTTCGCGGATGCGCTGGTGGAGCGTTGACTGCTACCTCAGCGTAGCTCATCCCTGGCTCTTGATTTCACCTTCTGCCTTGCGGCCTTGCTGCTCAGTTCGCGTAGATAGTAAAGCTTGGCCCTGCGCACCTTGCCGTAGCGCAGGACTTCGACCTTCTCCAATCGCGGCGAGTTCAGCGGGAATGTACGTTCGACTCCGACTCCCTGGAACACCTTGCGAACGGTGAAGCTGGCCCCGTCGCCGCTGCGGCGTACCCTGATGACGACTCCTTCGAAGACCTGCGCCCTCACTCTTTGACCCTCGACCACCTGCATCTTCACCCGGACCGTGTCCCCGGAGTTGAACTCCGCTACGTTCTCATTGGGCGTGGTCTCAACTACCGAACGCATATCCATGACTTCACTCCTCATTCCAGACGCCGCACATCGGGCGCAACCATCTAATTAGAGCCGGTAATCGCCGCGTTGTCAACCAGGTCTCTTTCCTCCGGGCTCAACTCAGCATTCTCGAGCAAATCGGGACGGCGAACAAGGGTACGGTGGATGGACTGCCTCCTGCGCCACCGGGCGATCTCGGCATGGTGCCCCGACAGAAGGACTTCGGGGACGGTCCAGCCCCGGTACTCGTTCGGCCTCGTGTAGTGGGGATACTCCAGAAGTCCGCGAGAGTGCGACTCCTCTTCGATGGACTCATCAGACCCGAGAACACCGGGCACTTGCCTCACCGTGGCATCGACCACCACCATCGCGGCCAGTTCTCCCCCGGTGAGAACGTAGTCGCCGATACTGATCTCGTCCGTACACAGGTGCTCTCTCACCCTCTCGTCTACGCCTTCGTAGTGTCCGCACACAAGGATCAAGCGATCGTATTCGGCCAGACCGGCCGCGATGCGCTGGTTCAGGACCCTGCCCTGGGGAGTGAGGAGCACGATCGGGATGTCGAATTCGTCACCGCCTCGAATCGCCTCCACCGCGTCGAAGACCGGCTCCGGTTTCATCACCATCCCTGACCCACCGCCGAACGGGTAATCGTCCACTACCTTGTGCCTGCCAACCCCCCAGTCACGCAGATTGTGAATATGAACAGTCACGATACCATGGTCGATGGCCCGCCTCACCATGCTCTCCGAGAAAGGGCCTTCGAACATGCCCGGGAAGAGCGTCAGGATGTCGATCCTCATCTCGCTGCCACCGACCTAGCTGCCATGAGCGGGCGGCTGAGTCTCCGCGCACTCCTGTGACTCTCCCTTTACCGTCTCCACGGCGTGGGGAAGCGCAGGCAGGATTACCTCCAGGCATTCGCGCACGGCCTTGGGACTCCCCGGCATGTTGATGATGAGCACCCTGCCCCGCGTCCCGGCCACAGCCCTGCTCAGCATGGCGTGGGGGGTCTTCGTGAGGCTCTCCGCTCTCATCGCCTCCGCGAAGCCGGGAACCTGCCGGTCGATCACATCCAGCGTCGCCTCCGGCGTCACATCGCGCGGCGACAGTCCCGTACCGCCTGTCGTCAAAATCAGGTCAACCTTGCCGCTGTCGGCCCACTCGGACAGCCTGCTCACGATCTGTCGGCGCTCGTCGGGGACAATGGCACGCTCGACGACCTCGGCACCTGCGCCGGCCATGATCTCTCGAATGGCTTCACCGCTCCTGTCCTCGCGCTCGCCGGTGGAGCCCTTGTCGCTGACCGTCAGTATGCCAACTCTGAACATGGCCGCCAACCGATCTATGATAGCACACATGGTCAGTAGTGCAAAGCGGCGCGGGTATCGGTACGTTGCGGGGGCGAGGGCGGCTGTCGCGGACCGGGCGGTGTTAGTCACCGAGTATTGACAACGGTTGGGCGTTGTGCTAAAAAGTGGTGCATTGTGGTGGAAAGTGGGTGACAGTGGGTGCTGATTGGCGAGTACGAACTCAGAGTGGACCACAAGGGAAGGATCGCCATCCCCGCGAGATTGCGAGAGGAGTTCAGGGGTGGGGTGGTGGTCTCTCGTGGGTTCGACAAGTGCCTCATCGTGTACACGGTCCCGGAATGGGCGAAGGTTGCCGAGCGCCTGGCCTCGATGCCCCTGACACGGTTGAATTCCCGGCGGATCGGGCGTCTCGTGTTCTCGGGTGCTTTCGACCTGACGCTCGACCGGCAGGGTCGAGTCCTGCTGCCGCCCATACTGCGCCAGTATGCAGCCATTGATGACGAAGCTGTGCTGATAGGTGTTCATAGCCATCTGCAGATATGGTCCAGGGATCTGTGGACGGCTGAGAAGCGGTTCATGGTCGAGAACGCGGCCGAGATATCGGAGGCTGTGGAAACGTGATCATGACGTCTGAGTTGAAGCATGAGCCCGTCCTGCTTCGTGAGTGCGTAGAGGCGCTTCAGATTCAGCGCGGCGGGAGATACATTGACTGTACGGTCAATGGCGGCGGCCATGCTGCGGCGATTATCGAGGAGAGCGCGCCGGGCGGTCAGCTGCTGGGGATCGATGCCGATCCCTCCGCCCTGAAGCTGGCAAAGGAGAGGTTCAGGGACTGCAGCGACGATGTCATCCTTGTCAACGAGAACTTCAAGTACCTGGAGAGCATTGCAGATCGCTACGGATTCCGTCCTGTGAACGGAGTCCTGTTCGACCTGGGTATGTCGTCTCTGCAGTTGGAGGACCCGGGCCGTGGTTTCAGCTTCCAACACGATGCACCGCTGGACATGAGATTCAGCCCCGGACAGACGTTGACTGCTGCCGATATCGTGAATACCTACCCGGAGGAAGGCCTGGCCCGGATACTCGAAGAGTATGGTGAGGAGTGGCGCGCGCGGAGGATCGCGGGCAGTGTTGTCCGGAACCGCCCTGTCAACACCACGCTGGAATTGGCAAGGCTGGTGGAGAGGGTGGCCGGTGGTGGCCGCAGCCGCATCCATCCCGCGACGAAGACCTTTCAGGCATTGCGCATGGCGGTCAATGAGGAGCTGGATAACCTCGACTCGGCTCTCAGGCAGGCGGTATCGCTTCTGGGAAGCAGCGGTCGCATCGTTGTCATTAGCTTCCATTCGCTGGAAGACCGTCTGGTCAAGAACTTCTTTCGCCGCGAGTCGCAAGGTTGCCTGTGCCCTCCGGAAGTTCTGCTGTGCACATGTGGTCATGTGCCCAGCCTCAAGGTCGTATCCAAAAAGGCCATACGTCCCTCGGAGACGGAGTTGGCCTCCAACCCGCGAAGTCGTAGCGCCAAGATGCGAGTCGCGGAGCGCATCTAGACAGGCACGCAAGGGTGAGCCATGGTGATCCGAACTGCATTGGGGCGTAGCACCGAAGACCTCGACTTCGTTGAGGGCAACTTCACCCAGATAAAGGTCGTCGGTGTGGGCGGCGGGGGCACCAACGCCGTGAACCGCATGATCCATGGGGGTGTGCACAGTGTTGACTTCGTTGTGATTAACACCGACGCGCAGTCACTGGTGAGGTCGCTTGCGCCGGTTCGCCTGCGCATAGGCGACAAGTTGACGAGGGGGTTGGGCGTTGGCGGCGATCACAAGATGGGTATGCTGGCGGCGGAGGAAAGCCGCGATCAGATAGCGGAGGCTGTCGAGGGCGCGGACATGCTGTTCATCACTGCAGGTATGGGCGGTGGTACCGGCACCGGTGCGGCGGCGGTCGTGGCTGAGACCGCGAAGGAACTGGGCATGCTGACGGTGGCGGTGGTAACGAGACCATTCACCTTCGAAGGCTCCCACAGGGCTGGCGTGGCCGCCGATGGCATAGTCAGACTACGCGAGAGAGCGGACACAATAATCGTCATCCCCAATGAGAGGCTCCTGAGCACGTGCGACCTGAACATATCCATTGAAGCCGCATTCAAGATGGTGGACGACGTCCTGTTGAGAAGCATCCAGGGCATTTCTGAGGTCATTACCCTGCCGGGACACATAAACCTGGACTTCAATGATGTCAGGACGATCATGAAAGACGCAGGCTACTCCTGGATAGCGATTGGCCACGGCAACGGCGACACACGGGCCGTCGATGCGGCACAAGCCGCACTCGTCAGCCCTCTCTTTGACTTCTCTATCGAGAAAGCCAAACGGATACTGTTCAACCTGGTGGGCAACAATCTGTCACTGGCCGAAGTCAACCAGGCCGCTGACGTCATCAGACAGTATGCTCATCCCAATGCCCAGATAATCTTCGGGCTCGGCACCGATCCCTCTTTGGAAAGCGAAGTCAAGCTCACGCTGATTGCAACTGACTTCAGCGACAACCCCCACGCAGTCGCGCCTGAGGAGGAGGAAACGCCGGACTACTCGTCTGATCCAGGTAGGCGCAAATCGTTCTTGACCTGGAAGTGATGAAAAGCAGTATCGTTCTTTAAGAGTCCTGGGGAGCCAGGAACACCGTAAGGTCGTAGAATGGCGGTTCTACGACCTTCGTGTATCTGTGGGTCACACGAGATCGTTCCGAATCAGGTCTTCGTAGCTATCCCGCCTGCGCACCAGTCGCGCCTCGCCACCCCTGACGAACACGACCGCCGGCCTCAAAGACGCGTTGTAGTTTGAGGCCATGGGCAGGCAGTAGGCCCCGGACACGGATATGGCGATGATGTCGCCGGGGGCAATGGATGGCAATTGGACGTCCCTGACCAGAATGTCCCCGGATTCACAGAACTTGCCGGCGATGGTCACCTTCTCGGTGGCGTCAGCGTTCATCCGGTTGGCTACGATAGCCTCGTACCTGGCGTCGTAAAGCGCCGGGCGGATGTTGTCGCCCATACCGCCGTCCACCGAGACGTACTTGCGGACGCCCGGGACATCCTTTGTCGCTCCAACGGTGTAGAGGGCCACTCCGGCGCGCCCGACGATAGCCCGACCGGGTTCGACAATCAGTCTTGGCCGATCCAGGCCGAGCTCCCTGCAGCTGGAGGCAATCGCCTCGGTGATGGCAGCGGCATACTCGGCGATCTGCGGCGCTGGCTGGTCAACCGTGTACTGGACCGCGAATCCGCCGCCGGGACTGAATTCTCGGAAGTCGAGGCCATGCTTCGCGACCATGTCGGCGGCGAATCGGAGCATGACGGCAACAGCCTGCTCGTAGGGCTCAGTCGAGAAGATGGGCGAACCGAGATGAGCGTGTAGCCCCACCAGTCTCACGCTGGGAGTCTCAACGGCTCTTCTCACGGCCTCCTCGGCTTCCCCCGTGACCATAGCGAGACCGAACTTGCTGTCGACGATGCCGGTTGTCGTGTGCTGATGAGTGTGAGGGTCGATGCCCGGACTCAGCCTCAGCAGTATGTCCTGCCTGACTCCGTGAGTTCGGGCCAGCTTGTCCACCAGTCCCAGCTCGTACGTGTTGTCCACGACTATTCGGCCGACGCCGCTCGAGATCGCGAGTTCGAGTTCGTCTACTTGCTTGTTGTTGCCGTGGAAATAGACATTCTCCGTGGGGAAGCCGACGGACTTGGCTATGCTCAGCTCGCCTCCCGAAACGACGTCCAGCCCGAGGCCTTCTTCCATGAGCAGCCGCACCAGCGCCCTGTTCAGCAATGCCTTGGCTGCATGGATCACCCGGAGGTCATCGTAGCGAGTGCCGAACTCCTCGCGGAACAGGCTGCACTGTCCGCGCAGAGTGACCTCGTCGAACACGTAAAGAGGAGTCCCGTGCTCGGCGGCCAGGCTCACTGTGTCGCAACCGCCGATGGTCAGATGCCCCGCATCGCTCACATCCGCCGTGTCGGGGAGAATGCCCGTCAGCTCGTCGAATCGTCCCATGTTGTGCGAGTTCCCTTTTGACTAGGATTATAACTTCGGCGGGAAGTTGACCGCAAGCTGCCGAGTTTGGTAGACAAAACGTCTCGAATGGTGTAATATCGCTTGCTGTTGGGGGTGAAGGTTGGCGCACACCAAGTCTGCGAAGAAATCGATACGAGTGATAGCTGAGCGGCGTGCTCAGAATAGGTCCATGAACCGGGCGGTCAAGACGGAGGTGACGAAGGCCGATAAACTGATTGCCAACGGCGATCAGGAGGCGGCCAGGGAGGCTGTGAAGGCCGCGACGACCGCTCTGGACAAGGCGGCGCAGAAGGGTTTGATCCATGACAACAACGCGGCACGCCGCAAGTCCCGTCTGATGAAGAGGTTCAACGCCGCATTCCCCGCCCAATAGCCTCGCGCCTGGCAGTCTGACTTGAAGTTGCTCATACGAGCAGCTTCCTTCGTTTCCACCGTGATCATTTGTCTTCCTCTGTCATGAATGACGGCCGTCGTCAGCAAGGGGCTTGACAACGTGTGCCTGTCGTGCTAGGTTCTCTCTAGAACAAGAGTTCGACTCCGGCCGAGGTGTGCGAGATGAAGACGCTGTCATCCAAGCAGAAACGCATGTTGAGCTTCGTGAGATACTTCCGTGAGGAGAGGGACTATCCTCCCACCATCAGGGACATTCAGAAGGGATGTGACATCAGCTCGACGTCGGTGGTTGACTATAACCTGAAGGTGCTGGAGCGGGAAGGGTACATAAGGCGGGACCGCGAGGTATCGCGAGGAATAGAGTTGCTGGAGAAGGGGCACGGACGCGCGCTACGCATACCCGTCCTCGGCTATATAGCTGCCGGTGAGCCCATTCAGATTCCTCCATCCGACACATGGGATGAAGAAGCGCTGGACGAGGTCGAGGTGGGACGGGAGATGGCCAAGGGTGGGGAGGGAGTGTTCGCCCTGCGTGTGAAGGGCAGCTCGATGATCGACGCCCTGATCAACGATGGGGACATCGTACTGATGGAGCAGGCGAATACCGCCGACGATGGGGAGATGGTGGCGGCGTGGTTGAAGGCCGAGGGTGAGACAACACTGAAGAAGTTCTATCGTGACTCAGGACGCGTCCGCCTCCAGCCGGCGAACTCGCAGATGGAGCCGATATATGTGGAACCGGCCAATGTCGAGGTGCAGGGCAGGGTGGTCGGGGTGATCAGGGAGATGTGATCGTCTGAAGGGGCTCCGGCCTCGCGCGATGGCAGCTGTGAAGGTTCCAAAACAAATCCCCAAGTGGACTGCGCTGAAGCTAGAGCACCTGGATTGCTATCTACAGGGCTATGTGCAAGCCACGAAGGCAGCGAAGGAAATCCACTACATAGACGCCTTTGCTAGCTGTGGTGATTGCGCAATGCGCGACACTGGCCAATTGGTACAAGGATCGCCTTGGCGAGCGCTGAACGCCATACCTAGATTCAGTCAGTATCACTTCATAGAAAAGAACCGTGCGTATGCGACGCACCTGAAATCACGCATAGCTGAAAGCCGTATCTCCAATGCCACCATCGATATTGGGGACTGTAACAGACTGCTTCCCAGCGAGGTGCTTCCCCGTATCCCGAGAGACGTACCCACGTTCGCATTCCTCTACCCAGATGGTTTGCAGCTAGATTGGGCTACTGTAGTCGCGGTCGCGGCACACAGGCGCCCACAGAGGGTGGAGCTCCTCATACTGTATCCGTATGATATGGCTGTGAAGCGCCAATTCCCATTGGCAGCCACAAGCTCCTCGCACCGGGACAAGCTGACGCGTTTCTATGGCACGGACTCTTGGTTGCGGGAATACGAGCGGAGTGTTGAAGATGGTGAGAGCACCGAACAACGCAGGCTACGTTTTGTCCAATTCTACCGAGAGAACCTGCTGGAGCTTGGGTACAGGCATGTTGAGCCCTATGGCCCTATGTGTTCAAACAGAGGCCCGCTCTACCACGTGGTCTTCGCCGGCGACAACGATGTTGGAGTGAAGATCATGCGAGACGTCTGGGCGCGACCGCGCTATGTCCCGGGAGAGTTGTTCTACAAGCCTCTGAGACGGCCAAACCCTACTCACGGAGAACATCGAGGCTAGGATCTGCGAATATCTATGGGGATACCTAGAATAGTTGTAAGACCGAGGACGCTTCTCTATGGCGGTGAAGAAGCCTCGGTGGAGCGCGTCGGCGACGGTTCAATAATCACGCGGTTCGACAAGACTCCACTGCCCACGAAGCCGACAGATGTCGTCTGCCCCCATTTCCTGGAGTTGAAATGGGCCACGGGTTGCCCATATTCATGTGCTTGGTGCTACTTGCAGGGGACGCTCCGCTTCGCTCCCAGAAAGAAACGCCCATACGTCAAACCGTACGACAAAGTGGAGCAGCACGTTCGGGCTTTCTTGAGCAGCGTCAATGGCTCGGGCGAATTGCTGAACGCGGGGGAGCTTTCCGATTCACTGATGTACGAACGAAATGGGCGGCCCTTCTCCAAGTTCATCTTGTCTCTCTTACAGGGACAACACCGGCATAAGGTGCTGTTCGTCACCAAGTCGGACGAGGTTCATCATCTTCTGGAGGTCAGTGGTCAGGAGCACGTGGTGGTCAGTTTCAGTCTCAATGGTCACGATGTTGCGCGCACGTTTGAGAACGGGGCCCCTGGGGTCGAGCGCCGCATTGAAGCGGGCCGGAGACTGAACAAAGCGGGCTACCGCGTCAGGATTCGTATTGATCCAATGGTTCCTGTGCCCGATTGGCAAGAACAGTACTCGAAGCTTGTAGATGACATATTCTCCGCTTTCGTCCCAGAACGTATTACTCTGGGTTCACTAAGAGGGCTTCAGAGCACCATTAACAACTGCCCGGATAGGTCGTGGGTCGACTATCTCTCCGAGAAGTCCAACTGGGGCAGGCGTGTTGATAAGCAGATTCGCCAATCGATGTACGGTCAAGTCATAGGACAACTGCGAAGTCAGCACGGGTACTCGGATGTTGCGCTGTGCAAGGAGACCGTCGAGGTCTGGAACGCCCTGGGCATGGACTACAGACAGATCAAGTGTAACTGTATACCCTAGTGCTCTCGCCGCATGCCAATCTTGACTAACCACCGGCATCCCACATAGACTATTCGCGAATCGTGTACAAGGGAGGGCCAGGCAGAGATGAATATGGAATGGGGCATGGCGAACCGCATGTCGCACTTGATACAGTCGGACGGGCACTGTCTGTTCTTGCCGATAGACCACGGCTACTTCCAGGGACCGACCAGGAAGCTGGAGGACCCGAAGAAAACGCTGGAAGGTATCGTGGACCACGCCGATGCCGTATTCGTCACCAGGGGCATCGTGCGCAGCTCTATTGAGCCGGGCAGCGCCAAGCCGATCATACTCAGGGTCTCCGGCGGGACGAGCGTGATCGGCCATGATCTGGCTGACGAGGGGCTGACGACCTCGATGGAGGAGGCGATAAGGCTCAACGTCAGTGCTGTTGGTTTATCGATATTCGTGGGGAGCGACTACGAGAAGGAGTCTTTGCTCAACCTCGCAAAGCTTGTTGATGACGGCGAGAAGTACGGCATCCCCGTGATGGCGGTCACGGCGGTAGGCAAGGAGCTGGATAAGCGCGATGCGCGCTACCTGGCGCTGGCCAGCCGTATCGCGGCCGAGCTGGGCGCTCGCGTCGTAAAGACCTACTGGTGCGAGAACTTCGACAAGGTGACCGGCGGCTGTCCTGTCCCCGTCGTAATGGCTGGCGGGCCCAAAGTGGAGACCGAGAGGGAGGTCTTCGATTTCGTCTACGATGGGATGCAGAAGGGCGCGGTCGGCGTGAACCTGGGCCGCAACATCTGGCAGAGCGAGCATCCGATGGCCATGATCAAGGCACTTCGGGCGATCATACACGAGAACAAGACTCCCCAGGAAGCCCAGGAGATATACGACGCCGTGAAGGCGGGCGCGAGCTAGGCCGTTGTCATAAGGCCAGGTCTGGACGGTGTTCTATCGATTTGCAGTCGCTTGATTTCCCCGAGTCGTTTGTCTGGGGCGCAGGTACGTCCGCATATCAGATCGAAGGGGCTTGGGATGAGGACGGGAAGGGCGAGTCGATCTGGGACCGCTTCTCGCACAGTCCTGGCACGATCGAGGATAGCAGCACCGGAGACGTAGCCTGCGATCACTACCACCGTTGGCGCGAGGACATCGCGCTCATGAAGAGGCTCGGCCTCAAGGCCTACCGCTTCTCGATTTCCTGGCCTCGTATTATTCCGGCCGGTCGCGGGAAGCCGAACCAGGCCGGGCTCGACTTCTACAGCCGTCTGGTGGACGGCCTCCTGGATGCCGGTGTCGAGCCGTTCGTCACACTGTACCACTGGGACTTGCCGGTGGCTTTGCAGGATGAGGGGGGTTGGGTGGTGCGAAGTACCACGGAGGCTTTCGTCGAGTATGCTGATGTGGTCAGCCGCTGCCTCGGAGACAGGGTGAAAAACTGGACCACGCACAATGAGCCGTGGACGGTTGTGTTCCTCGGGCACCAGTTGGGGATTCACCCCCCCGGTGTTCAGGACCTTTCCACCGCCCTGAAGGTCGGCCACCACTTACTGCTCTCGCATGGCTGGGCCGTACCGGCGCTGAGGCGCAACAGTCCGGGTGCCGAGGTCGGAATAGTGACCACGGTGGTACCCGTCTATGATACGCGGAACAAAG
Organism: uncultured Dehalococcoidia bacterium; assembly: GCA_964524995.1. GTDB lineage: Bacteria > Chloroflexota > Dehalococcoidia > SZUA-161 > SZUA-161 > CAZGDV01. The sequence goes on from CAZGDV010000035.1 coordinate 18,801, forward strand.
AACACAAGCGGCGTGCAGGAGTTGCGCTGGACGGCAGCCTGAACAGGTGGTACCTCGATCCCCTCTACGGTCGCGGCTACCCGGCTGACATGGTCACCGACCATATCGCCAATGGCGGTTTGCCTCGCGAAGGGCCTACCTTCGTGGAATCTGGAGACTACGATGCCATCGCTGCGCCCATCGATTTCCTGGGCGTGAACTACTATTGTCCCGCCGTGCTACGCGATTCCGGGGCGGGCCCACCCGAAGGCACGGCCTCGCATCTGCAGAACCTCGAACGCACCGACATCGGCTGGGACATCTATCCGGATGGTCTCTACGACGTGCTGTGTCGGGTGCACTTCGAGTACCGGCCCGGCAAGATACACGTTACCGAGAACGGTGCGGCATACTCGGACGGTCCGGGCAACGATGGTCATGTCGGTGATGAGCGCCGGATCAAGTACCTGAGACAGCACCTGGGCGCGGTGCATCGGGCTATCGAGGCCGGTGTGCCGGTCGCGGGGTACTTCGCCTGGACCCTGATGGACAACTTCGAGTGGACGAAGGGCTATTCACAGCGGTTCGGGCTGGTCTGGGTGGACTTCGAAACTCAGGAACGCATTCCCAAGGACAGTGCCCTCTGGTACAAGCAGGTCATCGAGGGCAACGGCATTACGGAAGGGGGCGTCTAGTTCTCCTCGCCGAAGTGGTAGAGGAAGAAGGCGTGCTCCAGTTCGTAGGCCTCTTTGGGTAGCGGTACTATCTCCCCGGCACTCAAGGCATGGACGTAGGTCTTGGCCGTCTTCTCCAGCATCTCACAGTGGGTGAAGGCCTCCTTCATGTCCCTGCCGGTGGCCAGAGCCCCGTGGTTCGCCAACACTACTGCGTTTCTCGGCCCCAGTGCCGTGACGACGTTGTTGGCAAGTTCCGAGCTGCCCGGAAGGGCATAGGGCGCTAGCTTGATTTCCCCGCCGAGATAGGTCACTTGGTCGTCGAGGATCGCCGGGATGTCGTGACCCAGGACACAGACCACGCCGCCGAAGATGGGATGTGTGTGAATCACGGCGTTGATCTTCTTGCGTGCCTTGTAGATGGCTATGTGCAGCATGGTCTCGATGGAATGCGTCAGCTCCCCCTCGACCCGCTGGCCGTCGAAGTCGACGATAACTATGTCCTCCATCTTCATCGTGTCGTAAGGAATACTGGTGGGGCTGATAGCCAGAAGCTCCCTGCCATCAGCTGTTGGTAGTCTCACACTCACGTTTCCAGAGGTGCCAACCACAAGCCCCTTGTCGCACATGCTTTTGGCGGCATCGAGCACGGCCTTCTTCTCGTTCTCCCACATACCGGTGCCCTCCGTTCTGGCTCACCCAGGTGAATGCCCGCTCGCGGATCACTCCCCGAACGCCGTCCAACTTCGCTTGCATTATACCAAAGGTGTGTGTGGTATCATAGGCTCGGTTTGCCGTAGCAGGTCTGTGGCTTTTATGGTATGATGAGCTAAGAGTGCCATGGTTCCTAAGTACAATCCCTCAGAGATCGAGAGAAAGTGGCAGGCTAGGTGGGAATCTGATCGGTTGTATGAGGTTGATGAGACCGCGGAACGCCCCAAGTGGTACGCTCTCACGATGTTCCCCTATACGTCCGGTGACCTGCACATAGGTCACTGGTACGCGATGGCTCCCTCAGACGTCCACGCTCGATTCAAGCGGATGCAGGGATACAACGTACTACACCCGATAGGGTTCGACGGCTTCGGGCTGCCGGCCGAGAACGCCGCGATTAGCCGGGGCATACACCCGTACACCTGGACGATGCAGAACGTTGACAACATGCGGCTGCAGTTGAAGACGCTGGGCGCAACGTATGACTGGAGAAGAGAGGTCATTACCTGTCTCCCCGACTACTACAGGTGGACACAGTGGTTCTTCCTGAAGTTCTACGAGGGGGGGCTGGCCTACAGAGCGAAGGCTTCTGCCAACTGGTGCCCGAAGTGTCAGACCGTACTGGCTAATGAGCAGGTCGTCGATGAAGGAGCCTGCGAGCGCTGCGGCACACCCGTGACCAGGCGCGACCTCGAGCAGTGGTTCTTCAGGATCACCAAGTACGCAGATGAGCTGCTGGAGCACGATGGTATCGAGTGGCCCGAGCGAGTGAAGCTGATGCAGCGCAACTGGATCGGCAAGAGCAGAGGTGTGGAGATATCGTTCGGTCTCGACGTCGAGGGGGTGGCGGAGAAAGAGATCAGGGTCTTCACCACACGTCCCGACACGACTTTCGGCGTCACGTTCATGGTGCTTGCACCCGAACACACTCTTGTCGACAGGATCACGACCCCCGAGCATCGCAGGGAGGTCGAAGAGTATGTCGCTGCGGCGAGAGGACGCACGGAGATCGAGCGAGTCTCGACGGAGAAGGCCAAGACGGGTGTGTTCACCGGTGCCTATGTCACCAACAAGCTGAACGGCGAGCGAGTGCCCATATGGATTGCCGACTACGTACTTCTCACCTATGGGACCGGCGCCGTCATGGCGGTCCCCGCTCATGACGAACGCGACTTCCAGTTCGCCCTCGACTACGGACTGCCGATCAAGGTCGTCATTGCGCCGGAGGGCTGGTCGGGGGAGCCGCTGAAAGAGGCCTACGTAGAGAATGGAACCATGGTCAACTCAGGCCAGTTCGATGGTATGCCCAGCGAACGGGGTTGGGAGGCTATCGCCGACTACATGGAAGACAAAGGGATTGGCCGAAGGACCGTGAGCTACCGCTTGCGGGACTGGCTCATATCGCGCCAGAGATACTGGGGTGCGCCCATCCCGATCGTCTACTGTGACAAGTGCGGCACCGTTCCCGTGCCCGAGAAGGACCTGCCGGTCCTGCTGCCGGAAGACGCCGAGTTCAGGCCCACCGGCGAGTCGCCTTTGGTACACTGCCAGTCGTTCGTGAACACTAAGTGTCCGACATGCGGCGGACCCGCACACCGCGAGACGGATACTATGGATACCTTCATGTGCTCGAACTGGTATTTCCTGCGCTATACGAGTCCAGGCTACGACAAGGGGCCGTTCGATCCGGGCAAGGTGGCCTACTGGATGCCGGTCGACCAGTACACCGGGGGTGCAGAGCACGCCGTCATGCACCTGCTCTACTCCAGGTTCTTCAACAAGGCCATCAGAGACCTCGGCCTGGTCGAGTTCGATGAGCCGTTCACCCGCCTCTTCAACCAGGGCACCATCGTGTTGCACAGCCACAAGATGAGCAAGTCCAGAGGGAACGTGGTCAATGCTGACGAGTACGTCGCCCGGATGGGGGCGGACACGGTCCGCGGCTATCTCATGTTCATTGGCCCCTGGGACCAGGGTGGTGGCTGGGATGACAGCGGCATCAGCGGCGTCTGGCGCTGGCTGAACCGCATCTGGAGTCTTGTACTTGAGGAGCAGAGCGCGGGCGGGCTAAGCTCGATGACCGGAGAGGCTGAAGATGAGTTGCGGCGCCAGACACACAAGACGATCAAGAAGGTCACCAAAGACCTGGAGAAGTTCCGCTTCAATACCATGCTGGCCGCTCTGATGGAGTACACCAACTACCTGGGCAAGGTCAAAGAGAGCTGCGCTGTGGCTGGCTCTGCGGCCTGGCGAGAGGCCATCGACAACCTTCTCCTCATGATCGCTCCGAGCACGCCCCATATAGCCGAGGAGCTATGGGAGCGCACGGGACATGCCTACAGTATTCATAGCCAGAGGTTCCCTGCCTGGGACGACAAACTCGTTGCCGAGGAGCAGTTCACCATGATTGTCCAGGTGAACGGCAAGCTACGCGACAAGATCAGCGTCCCGGTCTCCATCTCCGATGCTGAAGCAAGGGAACTCGCGCTTGAGAGCGAACGTGTGCGGGTGCACACGGACGGAAAAGAGATCAGGCAGGCCATCTATGTACAGGGGCGGCTGGTGAACATAGTCGTGGGCAAGTAGGATGGTGCGATCATTGTGAGAACTGAAATGGACTGGGGGACGAGCCGATGATGAAGGAGATTCGCGTCCACGCACGGGCCGGTCAGGGAGCCATAACGACTGCAACCATACTGGCGCAGGCTGCCTTCGAGGATGGCAAGTATGCACTCTCATTTCCCACGTTCGGCGCGGCCCGCATGGGTGCGCCGATGAATGCCTTCGTTCGGATAGGTGAGACACCGATCCACGTACGCAGCCAGATCTACAAGCCGGATTACGTTCTGGTGCAGGACCCGACTCTGCTGAGGGGATTCGACGTTGTAGCGGGGCTCAAGCCCGACGGGATGGCGGTGATCAACCACACAAAGGCCCCGGCGGAGCTCGGATTGAAGACGGAGGCCAGGGTGATTACGGTGCCCGCGAGCAGTATCGCCAAGGAAATCATGGGCCGTGCTGACAGGGTGAACACGGCTCTCATTGGTGCGTTCATAGCTGCGACCGGTGAGCTCAGTCTCGAGGCACTGGAACGCTCGATAAACACCCGGTTCAAAGGGAAAGCGGCTGAGAGCAACTGGAAGGCTCTGCTCAAAGCCTACGACGAGGTGAAGAACAGGGGGAACGGCGCATGAAGATCACTCTGGGGACAGTTACGGGTCCGGGGGGCAGCAGGGCCAACAAGACCGGGAGCTGGCGCACAGCCAACAAGCCGCGCTTCCTGCAGAAGAACTGTGTTGGGTGCGGCGTTTGTGCGCTCAGTTGTCCCGAGGGCTGCATCTTCGGTACCGGCCAGAACACGTACTATGCCAACGAGGAGTTCTGCAAGGGCTGCGGGGTATGTGCCAACTCCTGTCCCGTTCACGATATCGAGATGATCCCGGAGGTTGAGGAAGATGCTTAAAGGAAGAATGCTTCAAGGTGCCAGGGCAATGGCCGAGATGACGGCCCTGTGCCGGCCGCAAGTCGTCTCAGCATATCCGATAACCCCTCAGACACTGATAGTCGAGGAGCTGTCGCAGATCGTTGCTGATGGTGATCTGAAGGCCGAGTTCATCAATGTCGAAGGCGAGCACTCGGCAGCGTCCCTCGTTCTCGGCGCGTCGGCTACCGGAGTGAGGGTGTTCAGCTGCAGTTCATCCCAGGGCATTTTGCTGATGAGCGAGGTGATCTTCAACATCTCCGGAATGAGACTACCCATCGTCATGATCTGCGTGAACCGCTCCGTCTCGGCCCCCCTCAACATATGGAACGACCAGCAGGACTCCATCGCCATGCGTGACGCGGGGTGGATTCAGCTCTACGCCGAGAACAACCAGGAGACCTGCGACTTGCTTCTCCAGGCCTACAAAATCGCCGAAGACCACCGTGTCATGCTGCCCGTGATGGTCTGCGCGGATGGCTACCTCTTGCCCCACGCCTACGAGGTCGTCGATCTGCCGACGCAGGAAGAAGTCGACGACTTTCTACCTCCTTTTGAGCCGATATACAAGCTCGATCCGGCCAATCCCATGACCATGGGTGCCTATGCCGAGCCGGACAAGTACATGGAGACCCGCTACATGATCCAGTACTCGATGGAGAAGAGTCCTCCGATCATCGAGGATGTGGCCAGGCAGTTCACGAATGCGTTCGGCCGTACCTCGTGGGGGCTTTTCGAGAAGTACCTGGTCGATGACGCGACGACCATCGTCGTGGCCATGGGCTCGATGGCTGGGACCATCAAGGAGGCGATAGACGAGCTGAGGGCCCAGGGGCAGAAGGTCGGGCTGCTCAGGCTGATCTGCTACAGACCGTTCCCGACCGAGGCCCTCATACAAGTGCTCAGCGGGGCCCGGAACATCGTGGTTATGGAGAAGGCCATCTCGCTCGGGGCGAGCGGCCCGTTGGCTACCGAGATACGGGCTGCTTTCCAGGGTCGGCAGGTTTCCCCGGAGATAAGCGGATTCGTCATCGGCCTGGGTGGCCGGGACGTCACTACTGAGAATATCCAGGATGCCATAGCCAAGGCTCAGAAGCAGACTACCGATGCTGATTTCGTGGCTTTGCGGGAGGACCTGGAACTGGAGGGGGTAAATGCTTAAGGTAGCGGAACGAGACAAGTTTGCTGATCATCTTTTCTCCTCGGGACACACTGCCTGCCCGGGCTGCGGCCAGTCGTTGGCGGCCCGCCTAGTGCTTAGGGCAACAGGCCGAAATGTCATAATCGTCAACTCCACCGGATGTCTCGAAGTCTTTAGCTCGAAGTACCCGGAGTCGGCCTGGGAAGTCCCCTGGCTTCATTCCCTGTTCGAGAATACGGCGGCGGTGGCATCGGGCATCGAAGCAGCACTCAAGGTCACCGGTAAGCTGGACGACGTGCGCGTGATCGCACAGGGGGGGGACGGGTCCACCTTCGATATCGGCTTCGGGGCCATCTCCGGCATGTTCGAGAGAGGGCATGACGTCCTATACATCTGCTACGACAACGAAGCATATATGAACACGGGGATTCAGCGCAGCGGGGCCACGCCGGACTACGCCCGTACCACAACCAGCCCGCCCGGGCGCGTCTCTTTGGGCAACCAGAGGCCAAAGAAGGACCTGCCACAGATAGCGGTCGCCCATGGCGTGCCATACGTGGCTACGGCCTCAATAGGCTACGCCCACGATCTGGACAGAAAGGTCCGGAAGGCCATGAGCGTCCGTGGGCCCAAGTACCTCCAGATTCACGTTACGTGTCCGTTGGGATGGGGCACCGACCCGGCCAAGACCCTCGACATCGCCAGGCTCGCCGTGAACACGGGCCTCTATCCGCTCTATGAGGTGGAGGATGGCATCACGCGCGTCCAACACATTCCGAGGCGGGTCCCGGTCGAGGAGTACCTGAAGCCCCAGGTACGGTTCAGGCACCTTTTCGACAAGGAGGGGAGTCCGATCCCCGCTGTCAAGGATATCCAGGCCGTAGCCGATCACAATATCGAGAAGTATGGCCTGATCGTTCCGCAGGTACGCTGACCGCGAGACGCGTTGCCGGACTGCCCCACAGACAGGAGTACGTCGCTGGGTTTGAGATAAGAGCTCAACCCAGAGTTCTTTCTGGGGAAGGACTGACGTGAACGAAGCGACATTGAGGCTTGTAGACACCCATGCCCATCTCGACGAGATTGAGGCTGTCGATGAAGCTCTTCGCGAGGCTGGAGAGGCCGGCGTCGTTGCGGTGATAGCGGTGGGTCAGGACTACGAGTCCAATTCCGTCATCCTCGAGTTGGCGGCCAAACATGCCGGCATGGTCTACCCGGCACTCGGCCTGCACCCGTGGAAC
>CAZGDV010000036.1:0-22964 GCA_964524995.1 uncultured Dehalococcoidia bacterium
GCAACTGTGAGGAGAAGAACTACCGCACCATAGGTGCCGTTTGCATCTCCGATGGTCACGTTGCCATTGCCAAGACGCCGCTGGATATCAACCTCTGCAAGCAGCTCAACATCATGCTCTCCGACCTCGGCGTCCAGAATGACTCGATCATCATGGACCCCGACACGGGTGCGCTGGGCTACGGAATCGAGTACGGCTACTCGATCAACGAACGCCTGCGTCTTGCCGCGCTCGGCGGCGACGCCATGACATCCTTCCCCATCATCAACCAAGTGGGCTCTGAGGTCTGGCGGCAGAAGGAGGCCAGGGTTGGTGAGGGCGTGCCCGACGAGTGGGGCAGCCACGAGGAGCGCGCCGTGATATGGGAGGAGGTGACCGCCACCAGCGTCATCAATGCAGGGTGCGACTTGGTGGTCATGTGCCACCCCAAGGCCATCGAGAATGTCAAAGCCACCATCGACAAGCTCATGGGCAAGTAGCTGAGGAAAGGAGACAACTGAGATGGCACTAACAGGCATTCAGATATACAAGTTCCTGCCCAAAACCAATTGTAAGGAATGCAACTTCCCGACCTGCCTCGCCTTTGCCATGAAGCTGGCCGCCGGCGGCGTGGAGCTCGCGGCATGCCCGTACGTCAGTGACGAGGGTAAGGCAGCGCTGGCTGCAGCAGCGAAGCCGCCGATCAAGCTGATCATTATCGGCGACGGCGACAAGAAGATCGAGGTCGGCAACGAGACGGTGATGTTCCGTCACGAGAAGACCTTCGTCCACCCGACGGCGCTTGTCGTGAGGATCAAGGACACTGACTCCGCAGACGATGTGGCCAAGAAGGTGGATGAGGTCGGCAAATACGGCGTAGACCGCGTCGGAATGACGTTCGGCCTCGACGGGTTCGCTATCGACAACGCCTCCGGCGACGCTGCCAAGTTCTTGCAGGCCGTCGATGCGGTCAACTCCAAGACGGACTTGCCTCTGGTCCTGATGTCAACGGACCCCGGTGCAATGGGGCAGGCGCTCGACAAGGTAGCGGCCAAGAAGCCGCTGATCTACGCGGCCACCAAGGACAACATCGACCAGATGTTGGAGTTGGCCAAGAAGCATTCGTGTCCGCTCGCCGTCCGCAGCGCCGGAGGGCTGAACGAGCTCGCCGAGCTTACGGAGAAGGCTGCAGCTGCCGGCGTCGAGAACCTCGTTATCGACCCGGGAACGCGCGACTTCGCCGATTCACTGGTAACGCTCACCCAGATCCGCAGGCTGGCCCTGCAGAAGAGGTATGAGCCGGTCGGATACCCCGTGATCACCTTCCCGGGCGAGGGTGCACAAACGGACGAGGAAGAGGCCGTCCTCGCCGCGCAGTACGTTGCCAAATACGGCAGCATCGTTGTAATCGACCGGTTCTCGCCGGCCCTGGCCCTGGCCCTGATAACGCTCAGGCTGAACCTCTACACCGACCCGCAGAAGCCGATTCAGATGAAGCCTGGCCTGTACCAGATCGGCGAGCCGAAGGAGACCAGCCCGGTCTGTGTCACCACGAACTTCTCGCTGACTTATTTCTCCATCGCAGGAGAGCTGGAGGGAGCAGGCTGGCCATCCTGGCTGGTGGTCTGCGATACCGAGGGCCTGTCGGTCCTGACAGCCTGGTCTGCAGGCAAGTTCGACGCCGAGAAGATCGCCAAGACGGTCAAGGGCGAGAACGTAGCCGAGAAGGTAAGCCACCACAACGTCATACTCCCGGGCGGCGTTGCCGTACTGAGAGGCGAGCTCGAGGAGGAGCTGCCGGATTGGACAATCATGGTAGGGCCTCGTGAGGCGATGGCGGTCGGCGGTTACCTCAAGGAGAACTGGAAGAACTAGCGCATGCCGATGATGAGTGGGTAGAGGAGCCAATTCCAGTCCCTACCCCTTCGTCGTTCTCAGAGACGAGCAGGTACAGAAGGAGGAACACATGCTGTTCGACTGTCTGGGTGAGTCCATACATATAATCTCGCAGGACGTGAGGGCAGCGGTCGAGAACCGCGACAAGAAATACATCCAGGACCTTGCCAAGAAGCAGGTCGAGAAGGGCGCGACATACGTGGACCTCAACATCGGCCCTCAGAAGAAGGCGGGCCCTGAGGTCATGCCTTGGATGGTCGAGACCGTCCAGGAGGTGGTCGACGTCCCGCTGTCACTGGACACGACAAACGCCGCAGCCATCGAGGCCGGTCTCAAGGTGTGTAAGAAGAAACCCCTGATCAACAGCACCGACTGCACACCCGAGCGTCTGGACGCGCTCATGCCGCTCGCGGCCAAGTACGAATGCGACATCATATGCCTGACGCTCGCCAAAGGCGGACTGCCAACTACGGCAGACGCCCGCGTCGAGCTTGCCTCCGAGGCCATATTCCCCAAGGCCGCCGAGCTGGGCGTGTCGACCGACAGGCTGTGGCTCGACCCGCTGGTCCTCACCGTGAACGGCAACCAGGACCAGGCCCAGGAGACGATCAACGCCGTCAGGTTCTTCAAGCAGATAACCGATCCAGCACCGCGCACCACCTGTGGCCTGTCCAACGTCTCGAACTCGTGCCCTCATGAGATCCGCTCCCTGCTAAACCGCGTCTTCATGGTCATGATGATGGGCGCCGGTCTCGACTCCGCCATCATGGACGCCCTGGACGCCGAGACAATGGAGTTCCTGAGAATCGTCAAGGAGAGGGACGAGTCGACGCCGAAGGGTAAGCTGCTTGTCAATCTCTACGACACCTACGAAGCCATGGAGATGTTCGACACCAGCAGTGCGGACACGAGCGATCCCGAGATTCGGGACATAGTCAAGACGATCGGGATAATGCAGAACGAGCAGCTCTACGCTCACAGCTATCTGAGGATGTAGCAGCTACTTCCTCCCGAAACCCTTATCGAGCTGAGACGTGCTCAGGTGAATCATCGTAGGCCTGCCGTGGGGGCAGGTACGAGGCTGGGAAGTACGCTCCAACTGCCTTACGAGATCGACCATCTCCTCCTGGCTTAGTACCTGCCCCGCTCTTACCGCACTGTGGCAGGCCAGCGACATGGCGATCCGCTCCCCCCGGTCCTCCTTCTCTCCTTCCCCCAGGAAGTCCAGCAACTCCGCCAGTGCCGCCGCCGTGTTCTGGTTCTTGAGAATCGACGGCACCGCCCTGACCAGGCAGGTCCTCTCGCCGAAGTGCTCCAGGTCGAATCCGTACGCAGCCAGGGCCTCGGAGTGCTGTTCCAGCAGCTCCTGCTGGCGAGGGGTCAGGTCCACGGGTAAGGGCTCGAGAAGGCCCTGTACTTCGACTGCCCTTCGCTGGCGCTGGTCCCGTATCCTCTCGAAGCATATCCTCTCGTGCGCCGCGTGCTGGTCGACCAGGTACATGCCATCGGGCCCCTCGGCGACTATATACGTGTTGCCGACCTGCCCCAGCACTCGAAGGATGGGAAGCGTCTTGGCCACCGGTTCCTCGGCCCGCTCCACGATCGAGGGCTGAGTGGCACTTCCGACCGGAGGTATGGCGTCGAACTGGTGCATGGGCTGTGTGGACGGCGCGGGGTGGGAAGGGGGCCGGTAGAGCGTATCCAGCGACGGCATGGGGGCCTGTGCCGAGAGCGTCTTTCTCACGGCGCTCTCTACCGCACCAAAGGCCTCGCGCTCGTTGCGGAACTTGACCTCGGCCTTGGTGGGATGGACATTTACATCCAGGTCCTGCGAAGGCAGCACGAGGTTGACCACGGCTATCGGGTGCCGTCCGACCATGAGCAGGCCCTTGTACCCTTCCTCGACGGCGTAGGACAGCATGCGGCTCTGCACCCAGCGCCGGTTCACGAACAGGCTTATGTAGCTCCGCGTTGCCCTGGTCAGCGACAGGGGACTGACGAAGCCGGTCGCCCGTGGGGCAAGCACATCATCATCGCCCTCAGAGGGTTCCACCAACAACAGCGCCTTGGCTACGTCCGTACCGTAGACCGAGGCCAGGACCTCCCTCAGATGGCCGCTGCCCGTAGTGCGAAAAGTGGTACGGCCATCGACGACCAGCGTGAACCTGACCTCGGGATAGGCCAGGCCGTACTGCGTGACCACCTGGCCGATGTGGCCGTTCTCGGTCGCCGCAGACTTGAGGAACTTGAGCCGGGCGGGAAAGCTGCGAAAGAGGTTTCGGACGGTCACCGTCGTGCCGACCGGGCAGCCGCGCTTGGCCTTCTGCTGGATTTGTCCGTCCCTCAGGGTGACGAACGTGCCGCTGAGCTCGTCATTACTGCGGGTGACCATGGTGACCTCGGCAACGGCGGCTATCGAGGGCAGCGCCTCGCCCCTGAATCCAAGGCTGGTGACGCTCTCCAGCTCGTCCGCTGTAGCGAGCTTGCTGGTGGCGAACCGCTCGAAAGCGGTATCGACCTCGTTGGGAGGTATGCCGGAGCCGTTATCGACAACCCTGATGAGGCGCACCCCACCCCCCTGCACCTCCACCGCGATCTGCGTCGCACCGGCGTCGATGGCGTTGTCGATCAGCTCCTTGACCACCGACGCGGGGCGCTCCACCACCTCACCGGCAGCGATCTTGGAGGCTACGCTGGGAGGGAGGACCTTGATGGGCATGGGCCTATTATAGCCGCTGCGTCAGGGGAGAGTCACCACACTCACTTGCGGTACGCCACATAGATATCCGACTCGACCATCTCCCCGTTCACGAAGAAGTGATGCGAGAAGTAGATGTTGCCCTCCCGATCCAGCGACGGCTCAGCCGCGAAATGGGAGATGATCAACTCGGGCTCCTGCCACTCACCAGCAACCCTGGTCGATCTGAATATGGCCGGCGCGCCCTGATAGAAGCGCGTGAACCACAGCTCCTGCCCGTCCTCGGTCACGAACGGCCACCCGTCGGTTACCGGCGAGTTCACCACCTCCACCGGCTCGGGCTGCTGCCATCGCCCTCCCTGGTTTTCACTTACCCATATGTCGTATGGCTCGGTGTGCGAATGGAAGTACAGCTCCTGTCCGTCGGCGGTGATGTGCATTTCGCCGATCCGGTACTCCTTGTTGAGCAGGTCGCCCGCATACTGCCAGTCGCGCCACTCACCCTCGATGTACTCCGCCATGAACCAGTTCAGGCCGTCATAGCCCTCGTGTGCCGAGCAGAACCACGTGGTGTTCCCCTGCACGAATACGCATCCGTCCAGCGCCAGCTTCCCAGGCTCCTGTAGCGTCACTCTTGTCACCGGCCCCCATCCACCATCGCTCCACTCGGTGACGTAGATTCCCGTAACACCATCGACGAGCTGTTCGATCGCCGGAATCGAAGGGTCAGGCGTGAACCATATGTACAACGTGCGCCCGTCGGGGGTTATGAAGGCCGAGTCCTCCGCGCCAGCCGTGTTCACCGGATAGGACAACGGTACGGGCTCAAGATAGTCCTCCGAATGGAGTATCGGGGGAAATTCATCGTTTTCAGGCGTCACCTTTACGGCATCGACCGGTATGCTGTTTATCCGATCAGCGCCCGGCTCCGCTGTCGGCGTCGGAGTGGGCATCTGCGTCGGTGTTGGTGTCGGTGTCAATGTCGACGGCGAGCCGTCCTCGCCGCCACAGCCGCCAATCACCACTGCGGCCACCAGAAGAAACAATGCAGCAATCAGCTTTCCGCGATTCATTTCAACTCGTTTCCAGAGCCGTCGCTTGCTCCTGTAGTATAGCAGTCACGCCAGGTGGCAGCAGTACAGCCCGCAGTATGCTACGAGCTCCGTCCCCTGTCCTTCCGTGGTCGTCGATTCGCCTCCCCCATCAGCTTCCCGTAGTACGACGAAGTGCCGGTATCGATAATCTCCAGTATGACCCGCTCGGTCGCCTCACCCACCCCCTTGAGCGACTGCAGCTCGCTCCTCAAGGTCGAGATAGGCACCTTGAGCTGTGAGACGGAGTAAGCGGCATAGCGGAGCGGCGAGCTTCGCCCCTCGAGCGCCAGCAGGTAGTCCATCTGCTCCAGAATCACCGACACCAGGTCGTTCTCGTCGAGGATATCGCGGAACAGCCTCGCCGGGATGCGTGGCGGCATCCCGTATCTCTTCCTGATCTCGTTGAATCTTGCATTCAGACCGGCATAGTATTGCGGCGTCGCCTGCCCCCACTTGTCACCGGTATAGAGCTTCTCGTACTCGGGGACCAGCTCAGGGAGACGTTGCGAGAGAGCTCTGTGGAAGTACTCCCTCTGCCTTCCCTCCTTGAGCGTCATCCCGCCGAACACGACGAAGTCCAGGCCCGCGTCGCGCGCCGCTCTCACGCTCTCGTCGATCCTCTCCGGCGTGTCGGTCACGAAAGGGATCACCGGAAGCAGGAACATGCCGCACGCGACCCCCTCGCTCTTGAATCGATCGAGTGTGCGCAGCCTCTCTCCCGGAGGCGGCACGCCGGGCTCGAACGTGCGGCTGATGTCGTCGTCAACGGAGGAGAAGCTGAAGCTCAAGATGGCCCTGCTCTGCTCGTTGATCCTCTTGAGCAGGTCCAGGTCCCTCTCGACCAGCGTCGATTTCGTGAGAACGTGGACAGGGCAGCAGTATTCGAGCATCAGCTCCATGGCCCGGCGCGTCAGCCCGTACTGTCTCTCCGCAGGCTGGTAGCTGTCGCCGACGCCTCCCCCCAGCATCACGAAGCCCCGCTTGAGCGGCACGCGCTTCCTGCGGGGGTCCATCTCGCGCCGCAGCAGATCGATCGCGTTGACCTTCACCACCACGTCCCTGCCGAACTCGCCATCGACCTGGTACTTCTCGGCCCGCCCGTCACAGTAGACGCAGTTGTGGGTGCACCCGCGATAGAGGTTCATCCCGTACTTGGACACGAACCAGGAATCGGTCCTCTTCTGCTTGCGCAGTATCGATTTCGCCTCAGCTTCCCTGACAGTCACTTCTCCTGTACACCCTGTCCTTGTACCTGTACTCGTCGACCCCCAGCAGGTCCATCACCCTGACCGGGTCCTGCCTGACCAGGTTCCTGCACGCCCTGGTGGCGATCCAGCGCGAGTTGTCGTCACCGCTCTGTACCAGCTCCCCAACGAGATCATACACCAACTCGGGCAGCCTGCGGGCCAGATCACTCAGGTTGTTGCCCACCGACGTACGCGGGTAGGGCGAGGCCTCGCGGAACAGCTTGCGTAGTACCTCGAGCGGGTAGTCGGGGTGCCGATAGAACCACCTGTTCTCCTGCACGGGTCGCAGCGTCTCGCTCACGAACCGGCGCAGGTTGGGGTCGTCCGATTCGGCGAGCCGCAGGAGGTCTGCCTTAGCCTCGTCCGGCCAACGCTCGATCAACCTGCGGAAGAACATCTGCGCGTGCTCCCTCAGATTCCAATCGGGCGAGGCGGCGGCCTGCTCAAAGAAAGGGACGGCCCTGTGGTATTCGCTGAGCCCGCAGTACGACAGCACCCCAAGCGCAACGCCCCTGGCCCTGTGCTCATCGCTCCCCTCGAACATGCTCGACGCGATGTCGTAGACCTCTGCATTCGCTTCGCTCAATCTGCGATACAGGTGCTCGCTCAGCACCTTGATCGTGTGTACGACCCCGAAGGAGATGCGCTTCTTCTCTGGTATGGCGGCGTAGAGGTCGTCGAGGACGTGAGGGATTGCCCGCGTTGCCGCTTCCACATCGTTGCGCAGCAGAGGGCCCACGACGTCCCTCTCTATGCGCTCCTCGATGCGGCCACCTGAGAGTCTCATATCCGGGAGCAGCCCCGCCAGCTCACTCGCCCTTCTTGGCTCCGAGCTTCAGCTCGACCCCTTCCCGTAAGGCAAGCTCATCCAGCAAGCCCCTGAGCACCTTCGCTCTGGCCTTCAGGTCACCAGCCGGGATGCCTTCAGCCTCCACGCTCGCCTCTGCGTCCCGGAGAGCAGTCCGCAAGCCGTCGATCGGCAGGAGCGCCGCCGCAAGACAGTAGCGGCTCTTGGACCTCCCCTCATTGTATCCCCCCAGCATCGTCTCCAGCAGCCCCATGCGTTCCCTCAACTGCTCGACGAATGGCTCGAGTCCGGCATCCCTTATGAACTCGAGGTTAGGCTTGGTGCGACGGTGGGTGACGAAGGAATCGGTCACACCGCTCGGAGCCTCGTCCAGCCAGCTCTCGAAACGCTTGCAGGGAAACTCGTCGCACTCGCCGCACACCTCCAGGCCCTTCTTCGTCACGCAGCAGGTTATGTTGCCACAGCCACTCATGACTTCGAAGAAGCCCGGCCCCGAGCAGCCCGGACAACGGGAGGGCCCGTCCGTGTGGTACCTCGGGCAAAGCCCGCAGTCGATGCCACAGCAACCGATCTCGGGGTACCTCTTGACCGGTCTCTCCTTCATCACCTATCCCCCGGAATCGAACTCGGGCAGCCCTTCAGCGGGCGATACCCACGACGTCACTGCTTGTGCAGCACCCACCGGTTGACCATGTCCAGCCCAACGGCGGCTATTCTTTGGCCGGCTGCTCTTCGAGCCACTTCTCTGTGCCGATGTCCTTTCTCCGTCGCAGCGCGGCCTGCCGGTCTGCTATCGACTGTTTGGCCTCCTCTTCGCTCAACGACGGGTCGTAGAAGGTCAGAAAGGTCTGACATGGCAGCTCGTCGCACAGCCCGCAGTGCTCCAGGCCCTTCTTGTTGAGGCAGCAATCATAGAACACGCAGATCTCTATCCCCACCTGGGACGTCCAGAACGGTTTGCCCTCCACATGGCCACACCCGCGACACTGCTCGCCATAGAACGGGCATACGCCGCAGTAGAGGCCGCATACCGGAGCCAGATTCAAGTCTGCCATAGGCCCGCCTCCTGGTAAATCGGATTCCCGCTTGATTGTACTGACCGCGTCTCAGAGGGTCAAACCTGGAACCGACTGGCTCATACCTTGTGCAGCACCAAGATTCTTGCTATATTTGCAGGTAAGGCGTCGACAGAGAGCATCGTGGCTTGCAGGAACCGCCGCGGAGCAAAGGTTTGTCATCGACGCGTAGGGGATCGCAGTTGCATAAGCGACGCAACGAGACGTTTGCTCACAGGCTTGTTGAACTCATGTCGGAACCACAGTTCATCAAGTTCCAGCATATGCTGAGCGAGCCCAATATCTTCAAGATCGTAGGCAGAACTCACTATGAGAGGTGGCATTCCTGCTTCTGGGGCTGGCTCTTGGACGCAAGCGGGTCACACCTGCTTTCCGACTACACGCTGATTCGCATGCTCTTCCTGCTTGTTGATGACAAGTGCCTCAAGGCAAAGAATCACGAACAACAGAATCTATGGGACATTCTGCCAACAATCGACTTCTCAGACATCGAGGTGACGCCGAACGAAAATACATCCAACGAGACCAACGTAACGGGGGTAGGGCGATTCGACATCTTCATCACGGCCAGATTCACAGATGGCGCGGACCATCATGGTAGACTTAACATGATCATCGAACTGAAGATCGATGCCAAGGCAAACCACGAACAATCGAAGAAGTATGCTGATTGGCTCTTTGAAAATCACCCCAGTGATATCAACCTGCTCGTGTACCTGACTCCAACACTTCTTGAGACCTCGAAGGCCACTACGGGCGATGATCGTTGGTATTGTCTTGATTACCAATTACTGAACGATAGACTACTCCTTCCGTTGCTCGATCACCCCAAGCTAAATGATAAGGTGAAACCGTTCATCGTCCAATATGTTAAGAACCTCAAATTCCGCCACAGGGGGATTAAGATGGCCATTACAGATGAAGAGAAAGCGATGGCTGTGGCCCTGTACGAGAAGTACAGCGACGTATTCGACTCCATCTATGACGCCTTGTTCTCAACGGGCACAATCGAATACAGCACTTCCGATCTAGTCCCGCCCGCGGGGAGAGAATCCGGGAGAATCGCCGTTAGGATAGACGGCAAGGTATTCTCGAACAGCACGCTGAAGCAACTGATGCACGATGTGCTCACACACCTCGTGGACAAAGGCCTATTGGAAGGATTGCCCATGCCTTGGGGAACCAGCAGTCGCCGGTACGTCGTGACGAACGCGGAGCCGCCCTTACACCCGAATGGCAACGATTTCTTCTACCCTGTCAGATACAAAGGATTCACCATGGAGACCCACTACGCGCGAGGCCGAGGAGTGCAGGTGTTGGCCAGTCTATGCGACAGGCTGGGACTCGAATTCGAGCGAATAGAAACGTAGGAGGTCTGCATCGTGAGGATGAGCCATATCATCTACTCGGTCAACGTTGAAGATGTGCAGAATGTCGCAGAACAGGAATTAGGGCGAGCCTTGACTAATAGCGAACTGAAGATTGTCGAGGACAAGATTGGAGACCAGTTCGACTGGTATGAGGCAATTGACTCGGTCATCGCCGCGTATATCGAACGACACGAACTTTCACATTCCAATTGACCCGGCAGACCCACCAACGCAGGCAACGCAAGTCAAAGTCGTCTTGAGTCTGCCGACATGCTCGCCCGTTTCTACCCGCAGAACCCCTTGAGCGCCCTCAGGGCGTTCAGGGTGACCCACTTGCTCGGCTTGCCCTTCTGCTCGACGCTGACAAGCATCCGCCCGTTCAGGGTGTTCTCCAGAATCCACCTTCCCTGATCGTCCTGCTTCGAGATGACCAGATCGACGGCGGTTTGCATCCTCGGGTCGTGGTAGCCCAGGCGCGTCAGCACCAGGAGAATATCCAGGGCGTCGATCTGCCACATGAGCGGGAAGCCAAGCTTGACCCAGCTTGACTTGGCCACCCGACCCGGGTCGTGACTCCTCATATGCACGTGGTGCCTCAGCATGTATTCCGCGCCCTGCTCTATCGTTCTGCGACCATCATCGCTTCGCTTGTCCTCCGGTATCTCCGAAAGCGCCTTGAGCGCCTTCACGACGCCCATGTGACAGGTGTGCCTCCCCCAGCAGGCCTCGTGGTGATAGGGCCATTCTTTGGGAGGAGCGGCATCGCCGTCGTCGAAGCGCTGGTAGGTGGTGATCCATTCGATCCCGCGCCTTACCCTGGGGTCGTCCAGATAGCCAAACCTGATCAGCGCCCAGACCATGTTGCTGGTGAGGCACGGCACTACCTTGCTGTGTTGTCCCCCACCACGCTTCGCCCCAACATACGAGAACGCCCCACTCTGTTGATCCTGCGACTTCTCCAGGATGAACTCGCAGGCCGCCCTGATGCGCTCGTCGCCGCCATCCGCGCCCAGCTCGGCGAGCAAGAGAAAGCTCCACACGGTGCCCTTGTACTTGGAGCGCATGTAGAAGTCCTCAGCCACGCCCCAGTAGCCACCGGCCTCCTGCTTCGACAGAATCCTCGGCACGAGGCCGGTCTGCATGATGTCTTGCCTGGCGCTCACCACTTCCGGCCGGTCCTGCGGGAGACCCAGCAATCCGGTCAGCGCGAAGTACCGAACGGAGGGGTCGCCGGGCTCCAGCAGCCAGTCAGTTGGATCGGCTCTGAGGACAGCTTTCCAGGAATCCAAGACGCACCTTCACCGGGGCTTCTCGTCGGGGAGGCGTGACAGCTCCGTGATCGCGAACTCGCAGACGGGGTCGCCCCGCAGCATGCTCTTCAGTATCTCGACCTTGCCCGAATACCCGCAGGCCTCCAGCCATCCCAGGTGGCGGTAGGGACAAGCGCACTCGTAAAGTCCCTGAACACCGGCCTTGGTCACCTCCTCGTGCACCAGGCACCTGGTCACGGTCCCGCGCGCCGACGACTCGTCCACGGCCTCGGCCTCCCCCTCCAGCATCGGCGGCGGGAAATAGACCTCCATGGCCAGCCCGAGTACCTTGGCCAGGTCCTCCGTGGTCTCGATCGGGCCGCACCCGCTGGCGTCTATCAGACGCCGCATCTCGGTCTTCGCCATCGACCTCAGTGTGGACTGGTTCAGCCTGTTGGCAACGTCGAAGCCACACTCAACACCGACCTTGAGGAACCACCTCGCGTCGTGCGAGTGCCAGTTCTCGCGCATGATCCGCTCCCTGACGTCGGCAGTGAGTCTAGCCCTCAGCTCATGCGGATCGACGCTCATGACCCATATCCATCGACAGATTCAGACCGGGACCAGGTCGCAGAAGTAAAAACGGTTGTCCCTGATCACGACCTCCCCCCTACCGAAGCGCACGCCCTCCCGGAAGACCGGCCCGTCATAGACGAAGCTGTGGAACTCGCCGTTCTCGCCGCACGGGTCGACCGCGGGCGGCAAATCTGCCAGGAAACTCTCATCGTAGTCCCGACCGGCGAAGCCCCTATCCAGATACTCGGAGTCAACGCACGTGACGGTGGCCTTGAAACCGAGGTCTACGAACGTATGCGCCAGTTCGGCGGTGTCGCGCTTCCAGAGCGGGAACAGCGCCTGCATCCCCACCCGCGCCAGGTTGTCCTCGCGGTACTTCCTCAGGTCCTCCAGGAAGATGTCGCCGAACACAACCCTTTGTATCCCCTGCTCGCGGTAGCGGTACAGCGTGTCCCGCATCGCTGCCTCGTAGTCCTCGTTAGAGGCACCAGCCCCGATGTACACCTTGTCCAGCAGCAGGTGCAGAGCCCGCGCCTGCCTGTCCAGCAGCTCCTCTCGGACGCCGTGCATGCTGACCCTGCCGTAGTCACGCGTCACGGTCGTGAGCAATGCGGCCACGTCGCAGGTGCCCTGCATCTGCAGCTCATACAGCGCCATCGCGCTGTCCTTGCCCCCGCTCCACGTGAAAAGTACGCTTTCGGTCATGTGATAGTTGCGGGTAAAACACACGGCGCTCCCAGATCAGGGGAGCGACACACCACACCGAGGATTATCGTAGATAGGGATCGGGGCGTCAAACCGGGCAGGAGTTGTGTCCGATCCCCACACTCCACGCCCGCCCTGCCAAAGGCCAACGTGGTTCTTCCCACCCACCCTCCCATATACGTCTCGGGGGCTTCGCCATTCTGTAGGGGTCAGGTTACCTGACCCCTACGTGCGATCACAGGGAGCAGATGCTCCCTGGCTACCCATGGGCATCCGAGGGCGGACGTCCTACCCTCCCGAAGGCGAGGGATCGGGAGTGCAACTCCCGTGGGCAGGTGGGTGGGACCACCCAACGCCGGATGGCAGGGCAATCGTTGAACCATCGAGCTTCATGCCAATGCAAGGTCACGATCAACCCCCTAATCCCCAGTCTTGGGGGACTTTGAAGTCTGGGGGACACCCCCAGACCTCCGGCAGGATGTGTCCTGCACCTCTCCCGCACATCTCCGGGAGCATCTGCTCCCTGGCTACCCATGGGCATTCGAGGGCGAACGCCCTACCTTCTCAAAGGCAAGGGCTCGGGAGCGCAGCGCCCGTGGGCAGGCAGGGCGGGGTGGGGAGGGGATCGCCCCTTACTTGGTCGAGCCCTTGCGGGCCTCCACCATCTCCATGAAGGTGTCGATGCGGTTCTTGGCCTCGGTGTCGGAGAAGGTATCGACGTCCACGATGTCGCTCTCCAGGAACATCACCGGCATGTTCGGATAGCGGTCCCGGATCACGTTCCTGACCATGATCTGGCCCATCGTCGATGCCCGGCACGACCGCGTGACGTGCATGACCACGCCGTCGAGGCTGAAGTCCTCGATCCGCTCCAGGTGCGCCATGGCCAGGGCCGGCACGTTGCCGGCCGCCCTGCCCCGCCTCTGCAGCGAGCTGTTCCGCACGAACATGCGCCGTGCGATCATTTCAACGGGATCGTCCACCCTGTCGGGGATATCGTACGGCTCGGGGACCATGTACGCAGTCTCGGCGGCGAAGACGGCCCCGAAGTTCAGGAAGTAGTCCAGGATGTACATGCTGTGCCAGGGCGGTATACCCACACCCCACAGCAGCCGGTACTTCTCGTCGTCGATAGCCCCGATGCCGTTGTCCACGCGCTCCTTGAGCTCATCGTAGAGCCCCTTGTAGAATTCCAGCGTGAACTCATCCGTGAGCATCATGTGGTGCGGCACGAAGAGCACAAAGTGATCCTGCGTGGTCATGGGGCAGGGTATGGCCTTCCTCAGCTCGTAGGCCTCCCGCCACCACCACCGCGTCTCCTCCACCTGCCTCACGATCGCCATCAAGCGGTCATAGTCCATCTTCCCGCCCGTCTGCTCCTCCAGGAAGGCGATGAGCCCCCTCAGCTCCTCCGCCATGTAGCGAACGGAGTACTCCTCGATCTCGTCGATGTTGGCGTCGCTCTGGGGCATCAGCAAGTCCATGTTGTAGATGGGCGTGTTCTTGTAGCGGCCCAGGGCCTGGTACCACTTCCAGCGCGGGTCACAGCCCATGCTGCACCCGAGCAGCATGTCCGGCTCCGGCATGCCACCGTCGGGGGCATCCGGGGGCATCTCGCCCAGTTCATAGCGCATGGCGTCGAACCCTATGCCCACCTGGGCGTAGCCGCATAGCAGCTCAGAGTAGCCTTCGGCACGGGCTTTGTCCATGTAGACGGCTGCCTGCCGCTTGACGGCACAGAGACCGGCGTAGTTCTCGGTGTAGACCTGGACGATGTCCATGGCGGCCAGGATCTCCTCATAGTTGCACATGACCATGCAGTAGGCGATCGGCCGGTTCTCCTCCTTGGCCTGCTGTGCCTGCTTGTACATGCGCTTGACCACGGTGCGTATCTTCCCCGCCGACTCCGTGAACTTGCGGGAGCTGGTCTTCTCGCCGGTCTGCTGTGTCATCTGCTACTCCTTGCGCGCCTCTATCGTCTCCAGGAACGCCTCGACCCTCGTCCTCCACTGCCCCAGCGCGGGCTTGACATAGTCATCTTCGAGGTAGAGCACCGGCAGCTTCAG
This sequence comes from uncultured Dehalococcoidia bacterium, assembly GCA_964524995.1. Taxonomy (GTDB): domain Bacteria; phylum Chloroflexota; class Dehalococcoidia; order SZUA-161; family SZUA-161; genus CAZGDV01. Next base: position 14,766 of record CAZGDV010000036.1, read on the forward strand.
CTCCTGCATGTAGTCCTGTATCTCGGGGGCATCTAGCTGGTAGGTGTCGCAGAACCGGATCGCGTATACCAGCACCCCGTCGATGTCCCAGTCACGCGCGTATTCGCCGAGATAGCCGAAGCGCTCGGAAGCAATGCCGCTGCGATAGGTGCAGGGGCATGTCCTTCCGCCAAGGTATCGCTCCGCGAGAGCCTCCACAGGCTCCTTCGTCTCGTCGACGTCCACCCAGAAGTGACGGCTGCCGGTGCAGAGGTCGTCCATGACCACGTTCGCCTCGCAGTCCTCGATGTGATGTATCACCGACGCGTCGTCGACCTCGCTGCCCACGAACATGAGCCTCGGCTTGTCATCGGGCTCCGGCTTACGCCGCCGCACCTCCTCGATAACGCTCTCCAGCAGGTCGTTGTACTCGCCGACCGGTATGGTAGTGCCGTTCAGCAACACCCACATCGCCTCGGTGCCCGACAGCGCGGGCGGTTGGCTCTTCCTCAGGTCGTACAGCTCCCTGACCAGACGCCGGCAGCGGTTGTGCTCGCGGATTGCCTCGCGGAGCCTCCCATTGTCGATGGGACGGCCCGCGTATCGCTCCAGGCTTCTTCGGAAAGTCGCTAGCTCGTTGCGAAAGTACTCGAAAGAAGCCTTGTGCGTCATGTGCGGCACCGTGATGCTGTGGCCGTAGCCCGGCTTGATGTAGTACATCCATATGTCATACAGCCGGTGCATCGCATCGCAGGTATGCGGTATGACGACGCCGGAGAGGAAATTGTACTCGCCCCGTAACGCCATGTCGAAGGCGCTCCGCACGTAGGGGCAGACGATGGTCTCCAGGTACTCATCGACCTTCTCCAGAGGCCTGCCGACGCCGCCGTGAATACGATACGGCACCAGATCGAGCGCCGTCAGGAACTCGACAGGGGTATATGCGCAGAAGTAGCCGATGACCTCCCTGCCCTGCTTGGCCAGCTCCCTGGCCCTCTCGCCACGGTGCTCATAGAGGAGTCGAGCCCCCTCCATTCCCCACATGGCTGTCTCAGTCACTTAGCGCCTCCTTCTGCAGCCGTCTCCCTATCGGCGGCGGGCGAGCCGTATCTCGCTTCCAGGTCCCACTTATGGTCCAGGAGTATGCGCCTGGTCATGCGTTTGGTATACCAGGCGACGGGCAACTCGAGCAGTATCCCCCAGCGGGGTATTCTGATGTCGACTCTGTCCGCGATCTCAGTACCTTCGTCGGTCTCGCGAAGCAGCGTGGTCTCAAGAGTGCCTCTGGCAAAGCCTTCAAGGGTCTCATTGCTCATCCTGTCAGGCGGCGTCACGATCTGCCTCTGCTTCGCCTGGCGGGTGAACCCCAGCACCTTGAGCCGCCAAAGTGCGACGCTGGTGCCACCCTCCTCCTCCAGAACGTCGACCGACTTGATGCACCAGTAGTGCAGGATCGGGGGATGAGTGTACTCGGATATCTCGTATAGCACCACGTCCCTTGGCGCTCGAATCGTGACGCTCAACTCGACACTTCTCATATCGGTACCCTCTCCGACCTGTGGCCGAGACTGCATCCCGGACTCTCGAAGACAAAGACGAGCGGCCGGTAAGGCCGCGGGAACCCGAATCCCGAGGGGCCGCCAGTCGGAGGGGCTAGGTCTTGGCCTCCACGTACTTGTAGACCTCGATCGCGAACCGGGGGCACATCCAGGCGCAGATGCCGCATCCGTTGCACTTCTCGGGGTGAGCGAACTCGGGGAGTATGTACCCCTTCGGCGTCACCCTGTCCGTGGACATGACGATCGCCTCACGCGAGCAGAACGCCGCGCAGTATCCACAGCCCTTGCAGACGCTCTCGTCTATGACTACTTCACCTTTGGCCATTCGTCCCCCTAGCCAGCTTCAGATCTGAGACCACTTCTGCCTGTATCTCTCCTTGACATCGTGATTGATCAGTCCAATGGGCCACTCGCCCCTGATCACCCTGATGATCTCCTCACCGGGCCGCTGCGATACCGCCGGGTTCGCCGAGCCGTAGGCGTGGGCCGAGTGTGCGGTGACCACGAAGTTGTCCAGCTTCAGAAGAGGGTTGTCAGCCGGTATCGGCTCCGGCTCTGTTACGTCCACGGCTGCGGCGGCAATGATGCCATCCTTCAACGCCATGTACAATGCATCGTGATCGATTATGGGACCACGGGCCGTATTCACCAGACAGGCCGTGGGCTTCATCTTCTTCAGCTCTTCCAGCCCGATCAGGTGCTGGGTCTGCTTCGTGTGCGGCGCGTGAATGGATATGGCGTCCGACTCCCTCAGCAGCGTATCGAGGTCGACCTGCTCGACGCCGAAGGACTTGAACACCTGCGGCTCGACATACGGGTCATACACCAGGATGCGGACGCCGAAGCCTTTGGCCTTCGGAACCAACGCCTTTGGGATGCGACCGAACCCGATCAACCCCAGCGTCTTGTCCCGCAGCCGCCACATCTTCGGCCAGACCTCGTTCCCTATGTACGGGTCGGGCTGGGCCTTCCAGCCCACCGTCTTGACCATTCTGTCAAGCTCCACCAGCCGCCTGGTACAGGCGAGGATCAGCGCCATCGCGTGGTCGGACACCTCCTCGACGTAGACGTCCGGCACGTTCGCCGCCATGATGCCGAGCTCGGTCGCCGTATCAATGTCCAGCCTCTCATAGCCTATGCCCACGCTGATGATGAACTTGCAGTTCGGAAGGCTGGACAACACATTCCTGGGAAAGGGCTGGTAGGCAGCCTGGGCGATCACCGCGTCGGCGTCCCCTACGGCCTTGATTATGTCGTCGTCGGTGGACTCGAAGGAACACGGGTTCTGCACCAACTCGGCCTCAACTCCGGCCTCCTTCCACATCTCCCTGTAGTCGACAACCAGGGAAACCCCTAGCACGTCAGCGACCTTGAACGCCATCTACGCCCCTCCCCAGCTCCTGCCCCAACGCTGGCGGAACTTGTCTTTCACCTCGGGATTGAGCAGGCCGGCAGGCCACTCGCCCTTGGCCACCCTGATCACCTCCAACGCCGGCCTCCTCTGCAGCTCGGCGAAGGCGAGGGGCGACAGGCCCGCTGAGTGAGCGGTGACTATGAAGTTGTCCAGCTTCAGCAGAGGGCTGTCCGCCGGTATCGGCTCGGGCTCAGTCGTATCGAACGCCGCCATGTAGACGCCGCCCTGGCTCAGGGTCTCATACAAGGCCTCGTGGTCCACGACAGCGCCGCGTGCGGTGTTGATCAGGCAGGCGTTGGGCTTCATCTTCGCCAGCTCTTCCCTCCCGATGAGGCCGGTCGTCTCCCCGGTATGAGGCGTGTGAATCGAGACGGCGTCAGACTCCCGCAGGAGCTGGTCAAGCTCGACACTCTCCACGCCAAGCTCCTTGAACGACTCGGGGCTCGCGTAAGGATCGTAGGCGATAACGCGCATTCCGAATCCCTTCGCCTTGGGCACCACCGCCCGTGCGATCCTGCCGAATGCGATGAGACCGAGCGTCTGCCCCTCCAGCCTGGAGAGCTTGGGCCATATCTCGCCGCCGATCTCCGGACAGGCAATCGAGGTCCATCCGCCCCGCTTGACGACCTCATTCAACCGAACGATGCCCCTTGTGCAGGCGAGTATCAGAGCCATGGCGTGGTCCGAGACCTCCCTGATGCTGGCGTCGGGCACGTTTGTGGCCAGGATGCTGAACTCGGTGGCGGCATCCACGTCCAGGTAGTCGTAGCCAACCCCGATGCTTGCGACCAGCTTGCAGTTGCTCAGACTGCTGAGGACCCTTCGGGAGAAGGGCTGGAATGTTGTCTGCGTCACGACCGCCTCTGCTTCCCCGATCGCCGCTATGACCTGATCCTCGGTGGCTCCCAGGGGACAAGGGTTGACCGCAAGCTGGACGTCTACACCAGCTTCCTTGAACATGGCTTCGTAGTCCATGAGTATCGAGATTCCGACGATGTCCACTGCCTTGAATGCCATCTCACTACCCCCTCCACCGTCAGGTGGTGCTTACGGAAGTCGCGGCAGGCCACAGCCGACGTCCTTCGGATCGAGGGCTATGTCGACCAGCACCGGCTTCCTGGCCCCAATCGCGCGCTCGAATGCTGGCCGAACGTCGCCCGGCTGCTCCACGCGCTCGCCATCCACGCCGAATGCCCTCGCCACGCCCGGGAAGTCTACATTGCCCAGGTCGCAGCCCAGATCCGCGTCCGGGCCGCACGTCCTGAACGGGAATGCGGCGAAAGCCCACTTGATGGCGTTGAATCCGCTGTTATTGAGCACCACGAAGACAACGGGCAGCTCGTACCTCGCCGCCGTCCATAGCGCCTGAATGCCGAACAGCGTGGCCCCGTCCCCAATGAGGGCCACCACCGGCCTGCCCGGGGCCGCAAGAGATACCCCCAACGCCGCAGGCAGTCCCCATCCCAGGCACGCGTTGGAGCTGAAGTAGCTGCTCACATCAGGCGATTCATACAGATACTCGACGTAGGTGGTGAGCATCACCGCCTCATCTACGATTATGGTGCCTTTGGGCAGGGCCGCGACAATGTCGGACATGGCACGAGACGGGTGTATCGGCACCACATCCCGGACTTCCTTGAACTGGACCTCGCGAGCCTCTCTGGCCTCCTCACGTCCCCGCTTCAGGCGGTCGAACCTCTGCCTGGCAGCCTCACGCTGAGCATCCGACAGCATCCCTTCGATCTCGTCCGCCAACTCGGCGAGTGCCGTCTTCGGGCTTGCCAGCATGGCTATGTCCGCAGGACAATCCCTGGCCAGTCCGCCCGGGTCCAGGTCTATCTGAATGAACTTCATCCCCGCAGGGAGAAGCGCGCCCGGCATGTACAGTATCTGCTTGAACAGGTAGCTGCCGATGGCCAGCACGACGTCGGCAGGGCCATCGAGTCCTGCCAGCTGGAATCCTATGGGCAGTATCCTGTTGTAGTACAGCGGATGGCTAGTCGGGAATACCCACTTCGGTATCTGTGCGGTGGCATACACGGGAATGGCGAGCAGCTCGGCCAGCCGCACCAGTTCCGGCACGGCATCGGCGTCGGCCACCTGCCTCCCGGCGAGGATAGCGGGACGCTCCGCTTCGACCAGGAGCTTCGCCGCCTCCCGCAGGCGTTCGCGGTCGGGCCGGCCCTCCGGGGGGACCCAGCGGCGGCGCTCGAGAGACAGGTCTACGTCCACCTGCTGCTCCTGGAGATCGCGGGGTATCGCTAGAAAGACAGGTCCGGTGGGAGGAGTACGCGCCTCCTTGAAGGCGCGGCGCAGGGCCGTCGCCAGGTCGTGGGCATGGTTGACGTCCCACGCGGCCTTGGTGTACTGGCTCACCATCGGCAGCAGGTTCGAGTCCAGGTAGCAGTCGCTCCACTGCAGCCTAGTGTCCTGCTTGCCGCCGATGACCAGCATCGGGGTTCCTGCCGCGTGCGCCGTATAGAGGTTGCCAACGACATTAGCCGTGCCCGGCGAGGTGTGGACGAGGACGACGCCCACCTCCCCCGACGCCCGCGCGTAGCCGTCCGCCATGCCCGTGGACACGGCCTCGTGCACGGCGCTGACGTACTTGATATCCGGGTCCTGCGCGATCGCGTCCATGATCGGCACTTCCGTGCTGCCCGGAACGCCGAAGACGTACTTCACGCCCTCGTCCTTGAATATGCGGCAAACCAGCTCTGCGCCCGTCATTTCCACTGCCCCCCTCTGACTACCCTAGCTCACCAGGTAGTCGCTGGCATTCTTCCCCAGCTCAAGCCCCCGCCTGAAGGCGTCGAGGTTCCGCTGCAACACCTTGGGGTTGCCCTCATACCGTTGCTGCAGCTCTCTCTCGCAGAGCTCCGGCGACACCGAGCCGATGATCGACACGTAGGCCCCCAGCATAATGAGGTTCTTGCCCAGCGTCGAGCCCATCTCCTTGACGGCGATGTCGAGACACGGCAGCGCGTAGAGGGTGTAGTCCTTCCGCTTGCGGTCTGCGTTCAACCCGGCCTGCTCGGCCAGGATAGTGCCCCCCGGCCGGACCCTGTGCTCGAACATGATAAACTGCGCGCTGTCGAGAAGCATCACCACCTGCGCCTGGTCAAGCAGCGGCGACGCTATCTTGTCGTCGGAGTGGATCACCGTACACTCGCAGAGGCCGCCGCGCCTTGCGAAGCCGTATGATGCGATGTAGGTGACTTGCTTGCCCGAATGGAAGGCGGCCTCCAGCAGCACCTGTCCCGCAACCAGGACTCCCATGCCGCCGATTCCCGCCATTAGCACCTCGCCTCGTGATCCGTTCTGTCCTGCCATGCTTGTCCTCCCAGATACCGTGCTACTCGAGGCTGTCCACGTCTCTGAACTCGCCCAACGGGAACTCGGGAATGACATTCTCCTCGATGTACTTCAGGCTGTCCACCGGCGACAGGTGCCAGTTCGTCGGGCAAGCCGTCAGCACCTCGACGAAGCTTGTGCCAACACCGTTCATCTGCTTCTGGAACGCCTTCTTCACGTAGCCCTTCGTCTTCTGGTAGCTGGCCGGCGTGTGAAGCGAACCCCTGGCGCTGTATGCACAGCCCTTGAACGTGGCCGCGATCTCAGCGGCGTGTGCCGGATAGCCCTCCAGCGCAGGGTTCCGGCCATCGGGCGATGTCGTCGTCACCTGCCCCACCAGGGTAGTCGGACCCAACTGGCCGCCGGTAGTGCCGAAGTTGGTGTTGTTCACCATGATGATCGTGATCTTCTCCGCCCTGGTGAGGGCACCGGTGAACGGGCCCGCGCCTATCGCAATGCAGTCGCCGTCCCCCTGGACCGTGAAAACGACGGTGTCGGGGTAGATGCGCTTGATCGCGGTCGCCACGTCGGGGCCTCTCCCGTGCGCAGGGGAGACCTTGTCCACATCGAAGCCACCTATCAGGATACCACTGCAGCCAACACACCCGACCATGATCGCCGTGTCGCCTATTCCCAGGTCGTCGAGCACCTCGGCGACGATCCGGCCAACGATCGGCGTCTGACAGCCCGGGCAGAACAGGTCCCACAGGTAGTCTGCGAACCACTCCCTTATGAATATCTCCGGCCTTCCGGCAACCCTCTCTTTCACCAGCGCCTTGCCTTCGTCGCTCATAGCAGTCTCCTGATCTCCTCGAGCACCCTGGATGGCATGATCATCCCGTCCTCCGAAGTGAGATGACGGAATGTGACGTCCGCCAGGTGCACTTCAGCCGTCTCCCCAGCGCCGATCCTGACGTCCTCCGCCATCTGGCCAAGGCTGTCCTCAACCACCAGGAACTTGCAGCCACGGTTCGCCAGCTCCCTGATAGCCTTGTACGGGAACGGCCATAGCGTGATCGGCCTCAGCATTCCGGCCTTCAGCCCCTCGGCCCGCGCCATGTCCACGGCCTCTTCAGCCACACGCGCGCAGTATCCGTATCCCACGAGTATGAGGTCCGCATCCTCGGTCTTGTACTGCTCGAATCTGACCTCGTTCTCCTCGATCTCCTTGTAGGTGTTCCTCATATCCTCCAGATACGAGACGAACGACTCGCCCTTGAGCGGATTGTAGCTGGCCCCTATCGCGCGATGCTTGCCGTCGGGATGGCGGCCATGGTTGGTCACAGCCCACTCCTTCTCCGGGAGCGGGCCGAACTCGTGCTTACGCAGCTCCAGGGGCTCCGTCACATGGCCCATCAGACCGTCACTCAGCACCACAACGGGGTTGCGGTACCTGTCGGCCAGATAGAACGCCACCTGCATCAGATCGTGTGTTTCCTGGACGGACGCTGGAGCAAGGACGATCGTCTTGTAGCCTCCCCCTCCACCACCCTTGACCGCCGAGTTGTAGTCCTGCTGGCTATGCGTCAATCGCTGGACGCCCGGCCCCACCCTCTGCACCAGCGCCACGACGCAGGGCAGGCGCGCCGCCGCCAAGTTCGACATGCCCTCAAGCATCAGGCCCCACCCCGGGCTCGACGTGGATGTCATGGCCCGCACCCCGCAGGAGGCAGCGCCGAAGAGCATGTTTATCGTGGCCGTCTCGCACTGCGACTGCACGAATATGCCGCCTCGCTTGGGCATCTCCTTCGCCAGGAACTCGATTACCTCGTTCTGCGGTGTGATCGGGTAGCCGAAGAAGCACTTACAGTCGGCGCTCAGGGCACCCCAGCCGATCGCCGCGTTCCCCTCGGCGAGTATCCTCTCTGTCATGCACTCCTCCAGTCGGTCGCT
>CAZGDV010000036.1:23064-25966 GCA_964524995.1 uncultured Dehalococcoidia bacterium
TGCGGGTCAACCGCCAGGTCTGCGAAGTCCTGAACAGGAGCAGCCGGTATGCCTGCCTCGTCCAGACCCTTCAACCACTCGTCGCGCGACCTGGTCTTGATGATATCCAGCAGGACTGGCTTGAGCTCGTCGAAGTTCTGGCCCCTCACGCCTTGGTTCTCGAACTTGGGGTCCTTGGCCAGATGATCTATGCCGAAGACCTTGCAGAAGTCAGGCCAGAACCGGTCGGCCTGGAGGGCCGCGACGGCAAACCACTTGCCTTCCCTGTCCTGATAGACATAGTACAGCGGATTACGAGCAGCCGCCATGACGGAGCCGGGCGGCACGATCCCCATCATGAAGTACATCTGGAACTGGAGGCGTCCCATCTCGATCTGGCCGCCCAGCAGTGAGGCGTCGACCCTCTGGCCCATGCCGTACCGCTCCCGCGAGATGATAGCCAGGAGAACGCCGTAGGCGGTCATCACACCCCCCACCTCGTCCGCGAATCCCGCCCCGATCGGCGTCGGTACGAGGTCCTCCGACTGCGTGATGCTCCAGATGCCGCCCCTCGCCTGCCCCGCGAAGTCGGCGGACATCTTGTCCGCGTCCGGCCCCTTGGGGCCGAAGCTGGAGCTAAGGGCGTAGATGAGCTTGGGGTTGTACTTCTTCAGCGTGCCGTAGTCCAGCTTCAGCCGCTTCGCCGCGCTCTCCCTGTAGTTGGTGACGAAGACGTCCGCCTTCTCAACGAGCTTGTACAGTACCTCCCGTCCCTTCTCCTTGGAGAGGTCGAGCACGATTCCTCTCTTGCCACGGTTCTGATTCTGGTAGTAGAAGTTGAGCGGCAGGTCAGCTCCATACATCTTGAGCATGCCCCGGCCGGGCTCTCCCTCGGGGGGCTCTATCTTGATGACGTCGGCCCCCATGTCGGCCAGCAGTGCGGTGGCCACCGGCCCCTGCTGCCACGCCGTCCAATCCAGAACCCGTATTCCTTCCAGCGGCTTCGGCATATGTCATGCACCCCCTGTCAAGTATACGCGGCCAGCCCCTAGGGGTAGAAGAGCCTCTGGGCTTCCTTCTTGAGCTCGGCACGATGGTCCGGGTGGGCGATGGCAATAAGCTCGTTGGCCCTCTCCCGGTGGCTCTTGCCGGCGAGGCTGGCGATGCCGTACTCCGTGACCACGTAATCCGCGAACTGGCGGGGGATGGTGGCCAGAGAGCCCTCCGCAAGAAGGGGTACGATGGTAGAGCTGCCGCCGAACGCGAGAGAGCGCAGGGCGCTGATGGCCCGGCCACCCCTGGCCATAAAAGCGCCGAGGTGGAAATCCAGCTGGCCGCCGGGGCCGTTGATCATCCTGGGCCCGAACTGGGTCTCGCAGGTGATCTGGCCGGCGAAGTCTACCTGCAGAACGCTGTTGATGGCCACCATGTTCTCGTTCTGCGCGATCACGGTCGGGTTATGGACGTACTCGCAATCGTACATCTCGATGAGCGGGTTGTCGCTCATCCACACGTATCCATCCCAACCCGCCCCATCCAGTGCCGTGAAGATAGCCTTCCCCCGGTGCAGCGTCTTGCGCTTTCCGTTGAACACGCCCTCCTTGATGAGGTCCGTCATGCCCCAGGCCGCCATCTCCGAGTGAATCCCCAGATCCTGAAGGTCGTTGAACAGCCCCACGCGCGGCAGCCAGGTCGTAGGCCTGCCCGCGCCGATCTCGATCGTGTCCCCGTCCTTGAGCAGTTCACGCACATACCCGACCATGTCGTAGGCCTCGGGATAGGGCTCTTCCATCCCCATAACCCCGGTGAAGAAATCCGGCGTGAGTATGTCCATCAGCGGGCCCATCAGGTGATAGCCACGGGCCGTGTACTCGGGCTCGTGCTTGTTGCTGAGGGTCAGGACGTCGATCCACTGTTGATGCTTGCTCTCGTCCTTCACCGTGGTCTTGATCAGCTCCCTGAGCTGATCGTCGGTTACGCGAGGCGTCGATGCCTCGACGAAATAGTCTATCTCGGAGACGTGTATCAGATTGTTGCCCCTGTAGGGGTAGACCATGTTCTCGTCGACCTCGGCGATAACGGTCTTGGCCCTGGTCGCATAGCTCCGCTTGTTCCACAGATGCGGGCCGAAGCTGCAGAAGCCGTGCTCGTCGGGCGGCGAGACGTTGGTCATGAAGACGTCGATCTCTTGCCTGAAGCTCTTGCGCCCCTCATCGGCCAGCTTGGGTCTGAGCGACATGAGGCACGGAATGAACGATGTGACCTTGGCGTCGTGCGAGGGACGGCCCATGGGGCCGAGGAAGTTTATCGCCGCAACGGAGAAGTGGTCCTCCCACCCCGGTTGAAGCCAGCCGGGATCGACGGAGGGGGCGTTGATCTCCAGATAAACGTTCCGTAGCTCATCCTTGCGCTTGCCCAGTGCGAGGGGCACCTGGGTGGGGTGCGCGAACGGCAGGGCCACGCGGTCGCCCGATTTGACGACCTTGGCCGCTTCCTCAGCCGAGACAAGCTTGCGCTTGTAGTCTTCCCTCCAGTCCTTGCGATAGGTCTTGAACTCCGTGATGTGCGAGAAGGTCATTGTTCACCCCCGCCGGAACATGACAGTGTCAGGTACAAACGCCGCCTGCTGCCCGTGACAGAGTGCACGAATTCCTCAGCATCAGCATGAGGGGCTACATATCACACTTAGAAACGCAGATAGCTCTCTACGCCGGTCAGGCACCCGTCTGCTATCTCAAACGCCCGCCCGCAGACAGACACTACTGCCAATTGCGGGCGCGGGCTGGACACGCGAGGGGATACTCCGGGGTTTGTCAGTGTGTCTTATGTAGCACTCTGTTTACATTATTCGCCCTAAGTTGTCAAGTGCCCGAATTGACTGATAATAAATGTTACCGAAGGTGGTATAGTTGCCTCAGAAAGA
>CAZGDV010000037.1:0-25571 GCA_964524995.1 uncultured Dehalococcoidia bacterium
GGTCAATCACGTTCTGCGCATCGTCGTGATGCAGGAACCCGAGTGATCCGCGGCCCAGTAGTTCGTCACGGCTGTAGCCGAGCATTCCCTCCAGTGAGGGGCTGACATACCTTATCGTCAGGTCGCTGTTCAGAATCACGCTAACATCGAGAGAGTTCTCAACGAGGGCTCTGAAGTCGCCCTCCATCAGGCGCGGAAGTCCCTGAGCATTCCTCCTGCTGTCGTCCCTGATCACAATCACCAGGTTCAAGGGATTCCCAGCGTCATCGCGTATTGTCCTGGCGGCCAGGATGATGGGAACCCTGCGACCTGATTTCGTAATCGCGCACATGTTCTTGAACTCTGCGTCACCCTTCTTGGTCGCCGCCTTCAGGGCCCTGGAGACACTCGCTTTCTGACTGGAGTCGCGCCAACCGAGCAGGTCAAACGGTGACGTGCCAGCCAATTCAAGAGGGCGTAAGGCGAGTACCCTCTCCGACGATTGGCTGGCGTACGTGATTGTCCAATCGGGGTTCACCAGCATCACGACGTCAGGTATTGGCTCCGCCTTCTGCCTCTGTGCCGAGAAGGTTGCATGACTATCTCGACTGGCGGTTGCCTTACCGCACCTTCCAATGCCTGCAGTACTGCGGTTTCGCTCCTTACCTTCACTGTATCCCACAACAACACTCCTGGGGCCTGGAGGGAGCTGTCCTAAGAGTCGCCTTCTGCGAGTAGGGTTGACAACCAGGCCACCCAACTATAAGTCATCGGCGGGACTACGGCTCACGTGGAACAACTCGTGCATGTCTGCCGAGATTGGGGAACACCGGAAGTCTGGATGTGCGAACAGCTGATCGGGCGGAGAGTGGTCGGTGTCTATCCCCTTACTGGTGCTTGCCTCAATTTGTAACAGATGAAGCGTGGCGAGTCAAGTCGGCTGCGTGCTCTGATCATGTCGCGAACGGCCTGCATCTGATACAATAGATATTTGTCGGCTTGATTGTGGCTGACCGCCGATCGCAAGCCCACGCATGTCCATGTTGAATTCAGACACTGAAATCGAGCGCCCCGGTGCTCTTGGTCATATTAGGGTTGTCGAGCTCTGCACCGGTGTAGCCGGACCTTACTGCACGAAGCTGCTGGCCGATCTCGGGGCCGAGGTCATAAAGATCGAGCCTCCCGGTATCGGTGACGACGCCAGGCAAAGGGGCCCGTTTGTTGACGACAGACCTCATCCCGAACTCAGCGGCCTGTTCCTCCATCTGAACACCAACAAGCTCGGGATAACGTTGGACACCGCTACGCCTATAGGCGGGCGGATTCTCCGAGAGCTTGTGGCCCGGGCTGATGTGTTCGTAGAGGACAGGCCTCCCCTGCTCGCGAAAGAGCTTGGCCTTGCCTACAATGAGCTGGAGAAGGTGAACCCCCGGCTCGTGATGGTCTCAATCACCCCGTTCGGGCAGACCGGGCCCTACAGGGACTTCAAGGCGTACGAACTCAATTCGCACCATGCAGGCGGTGAGGGCTATGTCTTGCCCATACACTCGCAGGAGCCAGACAGAGAACCGGTGAAATCCGGGGGCATATCAGCAGACTGCGTGTGCGGCTTGAGTGCTGCCGTGGCTGCTCTTGCGGCCACGTTCCTGGCGTCGAGCATGGGAATCGGACAGCATATCGATGTCTCGAAGCAGGACGTGCTGATGTCGCTTGTTCAGAATCACGTCTGCGCATATGCCAACCTCAGGGAGGTGCACTCCAGGCTGGGAAGGGGTTTCCTGACCGTGTTGCCAATGGAGTGTCTGGATGGCTACATCGTCATAACGATAGTGACCGATAGGGAGTGGAGAAGCCTCGTAGAGTGCATGGGTAACCCGGCTTGGGCTCAGGACGAGAAGTACCTGTCGTGGATTGGACGGCACTCCAATGCCGCTGAGATCAACCCGAGGATCGAGGAGTGGGCACGCGGTCTGCCCAAAGATGAGCTGTTCCACAAGCTTCAGGCCAACGGTGTGGCCGCCGCGCCGGTGGCCACGGCTGAGGACTTGGCGCGGTCACCCCAGATGATAGAGCGAGGTTTTTTCGAGCGGCTCGTTCACCCGGTAGCGGGCGAGTTGCAGTATCCCACTACCCCCTGCCGGTTCGGCGAGACTCCCTGGCGGGGAGACAGCGCTGCACCTCTGTTGGGCCAGCACAACGAGGTAATCTACTGTGAGCGGCTGGGCTACACCCACGAGGACCTGGTCAAGCTCCGGGAAGCGGGGGTCGTATAGTGGGCCGAGGACAGGCGCTTCCGAGCGCCCCATTGCATGGGGTGAGGGTGGTAGACTTCTGCTGGCTGTGGGCGGGGGCCTATGCCACCGGCCTGCTTTCTCTCCTGGGGGCCGAGGTCATCAAGGTCGAGAGCATGGCCCGTGTTGACCAGACGAGGGTCATGACCTTCACACTGGGCAAGTCTTTCGAGGGTGTGGAGAACTCCTCAGTATTCAACGCCATCAACCTGAACAAGCTCTCTGTCAGGCTCAATATGAAGCACTCTCGGTCGGTCGAACTGGCGAAGAGTCTGGTCCAGGTCAGCGATGTGGTAGGCCAGAACATGCGTCCCGGCGCGATGGAGGCCCTGGGACTGGGATACGACGTGCTCAGGGAGATCAAACCGGACATCATCATGCTGTCGTCGTCGGCCTTCGGATGCAAAGGCCCGTATAGCAATTACGGCGGCTACGCGCCGACCTTCTCGTGCGGCAGCGGCCTGGCTCACATGACGGGATACGCGGACGGCACCCCGAATCCCATGACGGGCTCCACTGATCTCATGAGCGCCATAACGGGGGCTTTCGCGCTAGTCGCGGCCCTGAACCACAGGCAAAAGACCGGCGTTGGGCAGCATATCGACCTGTCTTCGGTCGAGAGCCAGGGGATTCTGGCGGGCGACGCGCTGATGGAATACCTCGTGACCGGACGTGTTCCGCACCGGTGCGGCAACCGCGACAGGATCACAGCGCCACACAACTGCTATCGTTGCCGTGGTGAAGACAAGTGGGTGAGCATCGCTGTACGCACGCCTGAGGAATGGGATGCCTTCTGTGATGCTATCGGCAATCCCGAATGGACTCTGGAAGAGCGGTTCGCGGACGCATACGGCCGGCACAGCCACCAGGACGAACTCGACCGGCTCGTAGCGGCTTGGACGATAGAACGGACGCACTGGGAGGCGACCCGTGCACTCCAGGAGGCCGGGGTAGCCGCTATGCCGTCGCTCAGCAACGAGGAGATCGTAAACGACTCGCATTTCAAGCACCGTGGCATAGCTACAACGGTCGAACACCCCGTAATGGGGAGGCAGGTGGTCTTCGGCGTCCCGTGGCGGTTGTCGAAAACACCGGCACCGGTCAGAAAGGCGTCTCCCCTGATGGGCGAGAGCAACCAGTACGTCTTTGGCGAGTTGCTCGGGCTGACCAGCGAGGAGATCGCGGACTTGGAGGAGCAGGGGGTCATCTACTAGGCGACCCGTCGTCCCCGAGTCTCGGTGCTGCTACCTGCCCTTAAACACGGCGTCTCTCTTCTCCCACAGCGACGCCATGCCTTCCTTGAAGTCCTCTGTGCCGAAGAGGATGTTCATTATGCAAACTTCATGGTCCATGTGCGCCGCGAGGTCGGGCTCATGCAGACCCCGGTACATGGCGGCCTTGGTCATTGCCACGGCCAGCGGCGCGTTCGCCGCTATCTTCCTGGCCATTGCCTTGGCCTCAGCAATGAGGTCCTCGATGGGGACGACCTTGTTGAGCAGGCCGATTCTCTCCGCCTCCTGAGCGCTTACTATGTCGGCCACCAGTGCGAGCTCCAGCGCTTTGGGCATTCCCACCACCTTGGGCAGGAGAAACGTGCCGCCGCCGTCCGGTATCAAGCCGCGCTTCACCTGTAACATGCCGAACTCGGCGTTCTCCGCCGCAATCCTCAGATCGCAGGCCGCGACGAGAACGAACGCACCACCGAGTGTGATGCCGTTGATCGCTGCGATCACCGGCTTTGGCGACTGCTGGATCTTCAACACCAGTGTGAGAAGGCTCCTCTCGTCGTACGCTACCTGTCGCCCCCTGACCGTACTCGCCATTGGAGGCAGGTTCTCCAGGTCCATGTCGGCGGCCCAGTTGAAGTCCAGGCCAGCCGAGAAAGCCTTACCAGCGCCTGTGATAATAATGGCCTTGACTTCCCTGTCTGTGGCGGCCTCTTCGAAGGCTGAGTCCATCTCCCCCATCATCTCCATGTTGAAGGCGTTGCGCTTCTCCGGACGAGCAAGAGTTATCAATGCGATGCTACCGTCCTTTTCATAGGAAACCATCTTGTAGGCCATCTACTGCCTCCTTGGTCGATCGGGTGCGCCAAGCGGCCCGTTTGGGTGAAGATAGCAGATGGGAAGGGGAAAGACAAGCAATGGGGGCTGAGGCTGGCACGTTGCTTTGTCCACGGGGGATAGCTCCCTGTGAGGTCAGGGTAGCTTGATTGACGGCTTGGTGCACCTATGCTAACCTGACCCCACTACCCGCTGCCGCACCCGCAGCACTGGGCATCTGCTTCTCCGCGACTTCTTGCCCTGGATTCGGTCTATCTAAGGTTCAACCCCCGAAGGGGAGGAGGGCACATGAGGACACTGGTCACGGGAGCGACTGGGTTCCTTGGCAGCCATCTGGTGGAGCGGCTGCTGGAGTCGGGATACGAGGTGCGGACGTTGGCCCGCAAATCATCCAACACCAGGCACCTGAGACAGACAGGTGCTGAAATCGTGGTGGGTGATGTCGAGGACTACGAGAGCTTGCCTCCCGCGGTCAAGGACGTGGACATCGTTTTCCACGCCGCTGCGAGGGTTACGCCGGGCTGGGGTCCCTGGAAATGGTTCCATTCCTCCATCGTGTCTGGCACGGAGAACATGCTCAAGGCCAGTGCGGAGGCAGGTGTGACCAGGTTCCTGCACGTGAGCACCGGCGCTGTGCACGGCGAGCACTGCGAGGGCCGCACTCCCGCATGCGAATCCACGACGCGCTGTGTCGAGTTCGCGGAGGATACCTACTATGACTATGCCAAGCTCAAGGCCGAGGACGTAGCGTTCGAATGTCATGAACGGGGTAACGTCCCCGTCTCGATGATCCGGATCGGAGCGATCTATGGGCCCCGCGACAGGCTGCTGGCCGACAGGGTCTACAGGCAGATGTCGCCGCCAATAGTGGTGTGGCCGGGGAGCGCTGACCCCAAGTACAGCATCGTCTATGTGACCGACGCCGCCGATCTTGCAATCAAAGCTGCGACAGATGACCGGGCCATCGGCGGGGTCTACAATGTCGCGCCCCGGCAAGTGATCACCCTCAGGCAGTTTGCCGCCGCAATGGTAGCTGCTATGGGGTCGAAGAAGGTCGAGGTGAGCATTCCATACAGCGTTGCCTATGCGTGGTGTGCGTTGATGGAGGGATGGTCCAGGCTGCGCCGTGTCAGGGAGATGCCATACCTCACCAGGGCCAGCCTGAAGTTCCTCAAGAAGGGCTTGTACCTGGATGGCTCCAAGGCGTACGAAGAGCTGGGTTGGGAACCCAAGGTCTCGCTTGAGGAGGGCACGCGATTGTATGTCGAGTGGAGACACAAGCAGGGGTAGGAGTGAACAGCGCTGCTGTCAGACGGTTGCAGATTCCGCACGATGGATTGGAGGGTGGGGTCGGGAGAGGACACCCCACCCTCTCTCTGTAGTTACAGTCTCGGAGGATACTCTCTAGAGGGAGAGGGACATGGAAGTCGCTGAGAGACAGGACTTGGCAAAAGAGCTGGAGGGGATAGTCGGCGAGAGGTATGTTCGGGGGGATGACGTCGTCAGATGGGCCTACGCAATAGCGGATTTCGCCGGCAGCTTCTTCCATCCGCTCTCGGATCGGTATGGGCCGCCGGATATGGTGGTCAAGCCTCACTCCGCCGAGGAGGTCTCGCAAATCGTCAAACTGGCGAACAGGCGCAGAATTCCCATCATAGCCAGAGGAAGCGGCGGGGACATGACCGGTGCCGCAACGCCTCTCAAGAGGACGGGCGGCATAGTCCTCGACATGACAGACATGAACCGTGTCCTCGATTTCCAGGAGGGATTGAATGCGGTGAGGGTTCAGCCTGGGATAAGGTGGGGGGAGCTGCACCACGAGCTTGCCAAGAAGGGGATCACGATCGGTGTACGGGGGCCCCACGGTTTTCTCGGAGCAACGCTGGGGGGAGGCATTGGCGGTAACTGCTTCTCGATAAACAGCCCGAAGTATGGGTGGCTCAATGAGAATATTCTGAACCTGCAAGTAGTCCTGCCAAACGGGGATATCATTGAGACTGGGTCATTGGCCAATACCAGGGTGAAGGACTGGTACTACCGGTACTGCAACGGCCCCGACCTGGTGGGCATATTCCTCGGAGCGGCGGGCGCGTTCGGGGTGATAACGGAGTTCACCATAAGAACGTACCCGATTCCCGAGTTCTCTGATACCCTAGCCTACACCTTTCCCGATGCAGACTCCCAGCTCAAGTTCGTATTCAAGCTGGAATGGCATGGCTACGTCACGGACCTGTGGGGGATTTCCTACTACACTCTTCCCGATTCCCTGAAAAGGATCATTGCCCCGCTCATAGGGGAGAGAGACGTCGCCATCTTCGCCACCCAGGCCTATGACAAGGGTGTGTTCAAGGCACAGAAGAAGGCCATAGACAAGATGGCGAAGGAGTTCGGCGGCATGGCTCTGCCGGTGGAAGGTCTGACGCGCGCTCTCGGCATATCAATCATCAACGAGACTGAGTGGATGGGGGGAGGAACGTTTGGCAAAGTCATGGGGCCGAATGGCAGCGATACCTGTTCGATAGCTCACCTTCCCGAGTGGCAGAAGGTGGTGGGGGAGGCATTGGAGATCATGAAAAGGGATGAAGAGGCGTTGAGCGGCTCGATACCATTGATAGGGGCCGAGCACTTCTTCCTTTTCGCTCAGCTTCTCGGCAGAGGAGGCGTCTCCAATACGTTCGCGATGACGCCCGGTGACTTCACGGATCCTGAGAAGCTGAAGCAGGCTCAAGACATGTATAGCGAGATCGTGGAGTCGTATATGGACACCGGCTATGCAGCGCTGTACCGGATCGGCAAAGAGAGCCAGTTCCTGACGAAGAGATTCAAACCCGAGTACATCTCGTTCATGAAGACTATCAAGGAGGCGCTGGACCCGAACAACATCATGAATCCGGGGGTCCTCGGCCTTGGTCTCGAGGAAGAAGAATGAGAATCGACGAATACAGGCGGGAGATATGGACGTGTAATCACTGTGCCATGTGCACGGGGACCGTAACCGACGAAGGAGAGTTCTACAAGACCTGCCCTGTTTACGAACAACTCAGATTCGAAGATAGCTCGCCCAGAGGCCACAACATAGTGGCCTTCTATCTCCTGGATGGATCGCTGGAATACTCGAGGGAAGTCGCCGATTGTGCCTACAACTGCACTACATGTGCCTCATGCGAAGAGATATGCAAGCCCATGAGCAACATGATAGCTCAGATAGGCGGAAGCGCGCTCAAGGCCCTGCTGCCCAGAATCCTGCAGCCGCTCGGGGCGGAAATGGAGCCGATTCAATCGGTCGCAATCGTGGAAGCGATGCGTGCTGACTGTGTCGATCTCGGCCTGCAGCCGGAACCCCTCAAGGAAATGGCCGCCAGCGTCGAAGCGCAACACAACGTCTATGGCGAGCCGCATGAGGGGCGAATCAAGTGGGCTGAAGGGCTGGGGCTGCGTGAGACCGCCGATACGGTCCTCTTCGTTGGTTGCAGCGTGGCATACAGAAGGCAGGAGATCGCCGTGGCGTCCGCCAAGATACTGGCGGGGGCGGGACTGGATTTCGCCGTACTTGCCGACGAGTGGTGCTGCGGCTCGCCGATGCTCAGGGCGGGTAACGTGGACGTTGCTGCGACCACGATCAGGCATAACGTGGGCCTGCTCAAGGAACGAGGCGTCAAGAAGGTGATCGTGTCTTGTGCGGAGGGCTACATGGCGATGAGAAGGGACTGGCCCAAGTTCGCCGGGGAGCTGCCGTTTGCCGTCGAGCACATCACGGAGTACCTCGCCGGGCTTGTTGGCTCGCGGAAGCTCAAGCTTAGGAACCGGATCAACAAAAAGGTGACGTATCACGATCCGTGCCACCTCGGACGGGCGATGGGTGTCTATGACGGGCCGCGTGCGATTCTATCGGCCATTCCGGGGGTCGAGCTGGTTGAAATGTATCCGACGAGACACGCGGCGTGGTGTTGCGGAGCGGGCGGGGGGCTGAAGGTCTCGAACCCGGAGCTTGCGCTCGATATCGGGAGCACGAAGATACCGCTGGTCGAGGCGACCGGTGCCTCGGTTCTGGTGTCGTCCTGTCCGCTGTGCAAGACGCAATTCATGGACGTATTCGAGAAGGCAGGTCGGCAGATAGAGGTCAAAGATATCACCGAGCTGGTCGCCGAGTCCATGGGGGTGTAGCTATGGCTACTCTAATCGAGATAGTGGACGAGCTGGGTAAGGTCAGGCTGTCGCCGATTGCGATACCGGCGCTGAAGATGGTGGACCCGATACTGGCATCGCTGCCGAGGGGTTCGGTTCGGGCTATCATCTCCAGCACAGATCGGAGCAACAACCTCGTGGGCACTGTCGAGGCTGCTTCGCCCTCATTGCCAGCCATGATCAGGATGGCAGGTCACCTCGCGGAGTCCAGGCTGGTGACCGGCCTCCTGTCGCTCACTGCTACGCTATCTGCTCCCATGATAAGGGTCATCGCGCCGCTCATCGCGAGGACGATAGTGCCGCTGTCCGGCCCGGCCCTGGGCGCGGCCAGCCGCTCCGGTCGAGTCCTGCCGGCCGTCATACGGATGCTGGACGGCATTGTCCGGGTGTTGCTGTTCTTCGAGAGGAAGGTGTTTCGCCTCTCAGCCGCAGGTGCCAGGTGAGCGAATCGTGTCGCCCGATGACATCGAGAACCGGCTCTGCGGTATGCAAGTATGACTACTGAGCTCTCAGAACTTCGGGGCTGTCGGTGTCGCAGGTGACGACACCATCGATGAGTAGCTCGGCGATATCGTCATCCGACAGGCCCAGTATCTCCCTGTAGACGAACTCGTTGTCCTCGCCCAGGCACGGCCCCGGCTTCCTGATGTCGCACGGCGTCTTGGACAGCCGGTAGGCGGGCGAATGATACGCATGGCGTCCAATCACCTTGTGTTCCAGGAACCTGAAGTGGTCACGGTGGCTGAGTTGCGGGTCGCTGAAGAGGTCTTCGGCTTTCTGGACGATGCCTGCGGGGACTTCCGCGTGCTGTAGCAGGGTCATCACCTCGTCGGGGGTGTGGTTCACAGTCCACTCCCCGATGAGGGCCTCGATCTCGTCCTCGCTGTTCTTGCGGCCGAGTGCCGTTGAGAACCGTGCATCCAGGGCCCAGTCGGGATTGCCCATCACACGGCACAGCATTCTCCACTCCTTGTCGCTGGTCACGGCGATGGCCACCCAGCGGTCGGCACCTTTGCAGGGGAAGAGGCCGTGTGGCGCGTGGTATTGGTCACGGTTGCCCATGCGGGTGGCGATACGACGGTTGGCCATGTAGTCGAGGACTGTGGGGCCGAGCAGGTTGATTCCTACCTCGACCTGAGATTGATCGAGGTACATCCCCTTGCCGGTCTTCCGGCGGTAGAGCAAGGCGGCGATCAGAGCCGTGGCCAGGTAGTACGGCGAGATGAAGTCGCTGTGGTTGTTGAAAAGTGGCAGAGGATCGCGGTCGGGCCAGCCGTTGAGATTGCAGTACCCTGCATAGGAGACCCCCAGCATCCCATAGCCCTTGAACTGGCGGTAGGGGCCCTCCTGCCCCATCTGGCACGTGCTGTAGTATATGATGTCCGGCTTGATCTTCTTGCAGCTCTCGTAGTCGAGGCCCCACTTGGCCATGGCTCCGGGCGACATGCTGTCCGTAACGACGTCAGCCCACTGCACGAGTCGTGTGGCGATCTCCTGACCCCTAGGGGTGTTGAGGTCGAGGCTGATCCCATACTTGTTGGTGTTGTACGCCGTGGCAAACGCGCTGCGGTCTATGCCCGTCTTGCCGTCCTTGAACGGCCCGGCGGTCCTGGTGGTCTCCGGCCAACGATGGCACTCGACACGGACCACGGTAGCGCCATGGAAGGCCAGCTCCCTGGCGACCTGGGGTCCCACAGCCACCCACGAGAAGTCCGCCACCTTCACTCCTTCGAAAACCTGTTTTCCCATTTGGCCACCTCCTCGTCCCGATCGCCCGGCGGACACTCAGATCACGCCGTTAACCTTAAGGAAAACGAGATCGTTCTTAGTGAGCCCCATCTCACCCACGTAGACTTCCTCGTTGTGCTCACTAACCAGGGGTGCCCTGCGCGGCGTGTGCGCAAACGTCTCGCTCAGCTTGATGGGGTATCCGGGGTATGTGATCGTCTCGCCGAGCTCCGGATGGTGAACTTCCTGCCAGAAGCCACGGGCCGCGAGCTGCGGGCTCTCCGCGACGTCCTTCATCGTTGTGATCGGGGCGAGCAGTATGCCCCTCTCCAACGCCTCCTCGAAGAGCTCTGCCTTGGTCTTCGTAGCGAGGAACTCCTTCAGGGGCTCTATGATCCGGTCGAGCTCTTCCTGCGTGATCGTGGCGGCGTCGATCGTCTGCCAGGGATAGTCCTGTAGCTCCGCAGCCATGCCGTCCTTGTTGGCCATCTCGGCCAATGCCTTGGACGAGGCCACCATTCCCGCCTGCGCGGCCCCTGTGATCAGGCAGAAGACATGGCCGTCCTTGCACGGGTAGATCACCCGGCTGAACAGGGGAGGAGCATTGGGCCTCGCTCCGGCGTAAGTCGGTCCCATCCCCCTGTAGCTGTACTGGAGCATGTCCCATATCTCGGCGACGATCATGAGGGAAAGGACCACGGCCTGCTGGCAGGACACATCGACGTGCTGGCCCTCCCCCGTGAGCTCCCTGTGGTAATGGGCAACCATCGACCCGGTAGCGCCGTGCAGGCCACCCAGGAAGTAGAACTGGGGGCAGCTCAGACGGTTCGGCGGTCTGTCGAGTTCCCCGCTGATATACACCATTCCCCCCATGGCCACCCCAACGATGTCCGGTGCCTTGTAGCCCGAGTACGGACCCGTCTGGCCGAACGGGGTGATGGAGGTCATGATGATCCGAGGATTGATCTTCTCAAGGTCACCATAGCCCAGCCCCAGCTCTTCCATGTACCCCGGCTCGAATGACTCGATCACGAAGTCCGCGCTCTCCACCAGCCTTCGGAACAGGTCGTTGCCATCCGCCGTCTCGAGGTTCAGGGTGATGCCTCGCTTGTTCAAATTGGTGAAGTACCAGTGAAGGCTCTTCTCGGGGTGGGGCGTGTCGTGGTAGAACGGCCCGGTGTTCCTGGAAACACACCCACCGGGCGGTTCGATCCTGATGACGTCGGCACCAAGCTCGCCGAGGAGCTTGCCGCAGAGTGCTCCCTTCTCGTCGGCGAGGTCGAGCACGCGACAGCCGCTGAGCAGTGAGGCGTTGTCGAAGTCCATACCTGCACCTCCCGTACGCTAGCGATAAGCCCAGCCCTTTGGACCAATGTGTGCGCGGGTGCGTTCTGACACTACCCCCAAGGGTAGGCAATCAGCGTTGGGAGTGTACCTCGACGAAAGGGTCTACTCGACTATGCCGGCATGGCGCAGAGAGCCAATGCCATCTGAGTCGTAGCCGGCCTCGAGCAGGATCTCCTCGGTGTGCTGGCCGAATCCTGTGCTCCAGTGTCTGACTTTGAAAGGTGAGCCCGACATCTTGAGGGGGGAGCCCACCTGCTTGACACGTCCGAGAGTTGGGTGGTTCATCTCTGCAATCATCCCTCGGGCGATTAATTGCGGATCGGATGTCAATTCGTCGACTGAGTAGACGGGGGCAACGCATGTGTCCTTGTCGTACAGCTGCTCCATCCACTCATCGCGGGTCCTGGTCAGGAAGGTCTGTCTGAAGGACTCGAAGACCTCGTCCCGTTTCTGTCCGTCAGCGAACTGGTGCTCGATGAGGTCCTCGCGACCCAGAAGCCGGCAGAGGTTGGCGTAGAACCATGGTTCGAGCGCACCGACGCTGACATACTTGCCGTCCTTGGTCTCGTAAACGTTGTACCAGGGCCACTGTCCGGAGAGCCACATGTTGCCGCGCTCGAAGGTTATCCCGGCGGCCAGGTAGGGATTGACCCAGACTGACATGAGCCCTGCCACGCCATCGGCCATGGCGACGTCGATGTACTGACCCTCGCCGGTGCGTTCCCGCTGCCTCAAAGCTGCCACGATGGCCAATGCCGCGGTCATGCCGCCCGCGGCGAAATCGGCTATGGGTACGCCCGGTATGACTGGCACACCACCTTGTTGGCCTGTGATGCCCAGGAGACCTCCGATGCTGATGTAGTTGATGTCATGGCCGGCGACGTTGCGATAGGGGCCGTCCTGTCCATACCCGGTCACCGACGCATACACCAGGCGTGGGTTGACCGCCTTCATCGCCGCGTAATCTATGCCCAGGCGCTCTGTAACACCGGGTCTGAATCCCTCCATCACGACGTCGGCTTTCGCGGCCAATGTGCGGAAGACGCCGAGACCTTCCTCGGTCTTCAGGTTGAGGCCGATCGTCCTGCAGTTCCGAAGCCCCGGAAAGACATCCGGGTCCAGGAAGGCGAAGGACATCGGGCCACCACGCCGCGCCGCATCGGGCTCGTGTATCTTGATGATGTCAGCGCCGAGATCGCCCAGCAGGGTGGCGCAGAATGGCCCGGGGCCGGCCCATGTCAGGTCGAGCACCCTCACGTCTTCGAGGGCGGCGGGCATTCCCTGTGTGCCTGGATGCTCAGGTTCCTGTCTCGGGCTCAAACTGCTACTCCCTCATTCAACGGGCGAGGAACGTCTGCTTGACCTTCGCCACCAGGTCACCGTTCTGGTTCATATAGCTGAGCTCCATCGTCAGGAATACCATACGTCCTGACTTGCCCTCGCGCTCGGCGGCGTCGACGAACTTGGCCCACCATGTGAGCACGTCGCCGGCCCGCACAGGGAGGAAGAACTCGTAATCGATGCCGGCATCGAGTATACGCACCAGGCCTGCATTGAGCACGGCAGCGAAGACCGGGCCCAGCACCTCTATCGCTCCGGCGCTTACCTTCTTCATCCACCCGAAGAAACCGGGGGGCGCGATCACCTCTCCGTATGTGCTGCTTCTGGCATACTCGACGTCATGGTACAGCGGATTCGGGTTGCCGACCGCCTCGGCGTAGCGCCTGATCGCGCCGAACTCGACTTCCCTGATACCCGGCTCCGTTGTTCTGCCGATCAACCCTCGCAGCTCGGTCATTACCTCAGATTCGCTACTCATCGCGGGTGCCTCCGATCTGCGGCTATTCCTCGTTCACCAGCTCCGGGGCAGTCCCAGCCCAAGCGTGCAGACGAGATTCCTCATGACCTCGGAAGTGCCCCCGCCCATGTTCAGACCTATGGTGAGTTGGCAGTTCCTCTGGAACCTTCCCCGCATAGGGGCCCATCTGGAGTCGCCGACCTGCCCATAGGCGCTCATGATCTCGCAGCCCACACTGACCAGGCGCTGCAGCAACTCGGTGGCCAGCACCTTCGCTGCTGCCGCCTTGGGGCCGGCCTGGACGATGCCCCCCTTGACCTGGTTCCACATTACGGAGTAGGCGAACGCGCGTCCCGCGTCGATCTCGATCGATAGCTCGGCCAGCCGTTGCCGGACCAGCGGATTGTCGGCCAGAGGCTGCCGGTGCCACACTGTCTCCTTGCAGAACTCGATCAGCTCTTCCAGCTCGCGCCTGCAGACGGAGAAGACCATGATCATGGAACGCTCGAAGTTTGACGTCATCTGAGAGGCAAGCCAGCCCTTGTTCTCCTCGCCGACCATATTGCGCGACGGGACCCGGACGTTGTCGAAGAAGACCTCGTTGAACATATGTGAGCCGTCCATGAACGGGATGGGCCTTGTCGTAATGCCCGGAGATTTCATGTCCACCAGGAAGAAGGATAGCCCGCGGCTTCTTCTCTGGTTGGGATCGGTCCTGACGAGTATGTTGCACCAGTCCGCACGATGTGCCCCCGATGTCCATATCTTCTGTCCGTTAATGACGTGGTCGTCCCCATCCTGCACTGCCTGCGTCTTGACCGATGCCAGGTCTGAACCGGAATCCGGCTCGCTCCAGCATTGGCACCAGAACCGCTCTCCCTTGGCCATTGGAGGCAGATGCTCCGCCTTCTGCTCGTCGTTTCCGCTGACCAGGAGCGTGGGTGCCAGCACGCCGACGCCGAGCGGATCGACCCCTGCACCTCTGTGATAGCCCATGACCTCGCTGAAGATAAACTGCTCTATGAGGGGCGCATCCTGGCCACAGTACTCCTTGGGCCACGCCCTGGAGAGCCAGCCCCGCGCGCCGAGCTTCTTCGCCGATTGCTTGTGAAACTCCCAGCATTCGTCGTTCCCGTATATGGCCTCGAGACTGGTGGCCCACTCATCCGGGGCGTTCTTCATTTCCTCACGAAAGAAAGTGTCGAAAGCGTCTCTCAGTGCCTGTTGTTCGGGAGTGAATGCGAATTCCATTTACCCTTCCTCGAAGATGCCGTTTTACAGGCCCACTATGACGCAGGAGATGACGTTATCGGCGGGATGCCCTCCCATGTTCTGCGTCAGGCCCAGCTTCGGGTCCTTGATCTGACGAGCGCCGGCCTTGCCCTGCAATTGCTTGTACATCTCGTAGAGCATCCTCAGACCGCTGGCGGCGACAGGATGCCCGAAGCACTTGAGCCCGCCGCTGGGCTGCACGGGCAGGCCACCATCGAGATTGAAGAACCCGGATTCGAGGTCCTCCTTCACCCGTCCACGCCCGCTGAACTGGAGGTCTTCCATTATAACTGCCTCGTTGATCGAGAAGCAGTCGTGTACCTCCGCCATGCTGATATCTTCTCTGGGGTTCGTAATGCCGGCCTCGGCGTAGGCTGCCTGTCCCGCGCGGTGCGTCGCCTCGATGTGCGTGAAGTCGAAGTCGTTCCTTCTGGAGCCGTCGGCGGGGTTTGTGCAAATACGCAGGGACTTTATGAGGACGGGGTCTTTCCTGAAGGACCTCGCATCTGCGGCCCGCACCACAATCGCTGCAGCGGCACCGTCGCTCACACCACAGCAGTCGAACACCCCCAGGGGCCAGGCGACTGTTGGAGCATTGATCACCTGCTCGATGGTCAGCTCCTTCTGGAAGTGGGCCTTTGGATTGAGTGCGCCGTTGTGATGGCTCTTCACCGGTATGTGTGCCAGCATTCGCTTGCCCTCTTGTGGTGAGAGTCCGTAGCGATGGAAGTAGCTGGTAGCGACCATTGCGAAGAGTCCGGGCGCCGATATCGCCGTGACCAGATTGGGGGTACCCAGCGGGACCTGGTGAGGAAGGCCGATCATGCCCATGTCTTTGAGCTTCTCCGCTCCCACCGCCAGCGCCATGTCGCACGCGCCGCACGCCACGGCGTAGGCAGCACTGCGAAGGCAGTCCGACCCGGTCGCGCAGGCGTTCTCGAGCCTGGTCACCGGTTTGTACTGCAACCCGAGTGTCCCAGCCAGCGACATGCCCGTACATCCCGACGCCTCGTTCCAGTGTCCGACCCACGCTGCGTCGATGTCCTTCGCTTCGACTCCGGCATCCTCAAATGCCTCGTAGGTCGCGTCGACCATGAGGTCCGATACACTCTTGTCCCAAAGCTCACCGAACTTGGTGCATCCCATCCCGATTATGGCCACTTTATCCTTGATGCTCTCCGCCATGTCAGACCTCCGTCCCTTTCACTCTGATGGGACGTGCTCTCCAATAGTAGTTGTGTATCCCTCTATCGAAAAACAGCTTCCTGAACGTCATCTCGACCGGCATACCTATCTCCACTTCATCGGGTTCCCGATCCGTCAGATCGAACATGCCCCTGCCGCCCCCGTCGAAGTCGACGATGACGTTGGTGGCCGGCGGGTCGGGGCTGGTGGCAATACTGTCGTGAGTGAAGTTGAATATGCGGCCCCGCTTGTCTGCGAATCTGTAGTCCTCGAAATCGTCCT
Organism: uncultured Dehalococcoidia bacterium; assembly: GCA_964524995.1. Lineage (GTDB taxonomy): Bacteria > Chloroflexota > Dehalococcoidia > SZUA-161 > SZUA-161 > CAZGDV01. Next base: position 16,131 of record CAZGDV010000037.1, read on the forward strand.
TGGCCTGGCACATCACACATATCCTCGATGGAGTCCTGCCGCCCGCGCTGGCCGGAGGGCGATACTGGGGCGTGCCGCACTTCCTGCACTTCACCCCGTACAGGCCGAGTATCTCCTTCCGGTCTCTGCGCAGTGCCGATATAGACGTTGGTGACAGCTCCGGGCGCTGCGCTGGCTCCAGCGGCAGCAGGCTGCGCCAGCGGAGGTACTTCTCGTAGTTGGTGAGCATCCTTTTCGATTCCATGTGCGCCTTCATGCCCCGCCGGCCCCTCGCGCCCTCGATGGCATCGGTCACTTCGAGAGCGAAGGCGTCTGCCCCGTTGCCGTAGTTGGCGAACAGTATCTTGTCACCGGGGCGCGCGTCCTCGAGGGCTGCGACGAGCATCATCAAGGTCATGGCCGTGCCTGTGTTCCCCACCGTCATGAACATCGGGTCCTGGACCTGGCCGGGATCGAACCCCATCGCCCTGGCCAGTCTGGCGTGAGCCCTTACGTCGAGCGGCGGGTAGTACACGGCCTTGGCGAAGTCACCGGCCTTCAACCCGCACTTGTCCATTACAGCCGACATGACTTCGGGGAGCAGGACCGAGTAGTCGGTATCGAGGATCATTCTGTCTTCCCACGAGCGGACGAAGGTGTCGGTATCCGCGCGCCACACGCCGGAGAACTCGTCGCTGATAGAGTGGGTGCCCAGGATCGAGGCTATGACCTTCTGTTTCCCCAACAGGATCGCCGCTGCGCCATCGCCGAAGGCCTGCTCCATAAGTCCTGCGGGTGCCCCGAGCCGCGTGTCGGATGCTATCACCAGCGCGCTGTTTGCCGAGGCGGCGTTCAAGGAGTCGAGTGCGCATGAAACGGCTATGCTCCCTGCCCTCAACGAACCTCCGAAGTCTACAACCCGGCTCTCGCGGCGCAGGTCCAGTACGGCCGAGGCGATCGCCGAGCTTTGCTTCTCGCTATAGGGATGCGTAGTGGAGGCGAAGAACAGGGCGTCGATCGCGTTGGGGTCGGTCCCACTGGTGCAATCCCTGGACGCCTCTACACCCATAGTCACGGTGTCCTCGTCGTAGCTTGCCACCGCCTTCTCACCGGGTACGGGGAACCCCATTACTCCACCCCAGGCACGGGTCAACTCGGAGCGGTCCAGCCGGTGCAGGGGTACGTAAGCCCCGTAGGAGGTTATCCCTATCATGAGTCGGCTCCCTTCAATTCATGGCGCTCGGGTGCCTGTTGACAGCGCGCAGATGCTGCCACCAACGATAGACGATCCGGCGGGGGGATGGGGGGGGACAGATAGCCATCCGCCGTGGGAACTGGAATGTGGCCGCCTTTCTAGCCAATGCCGAGTCCGTTAACGGCATCCTCAGTAACTGGAGTGCGCGCAGATGCCGGTCGAGGCCCGGTTCTAGTTAACGCCTTGAACTAGCCTGGTCAGGACAGCTCGTACGCTGTAACGCAGGCCCGCTCCTTATGTCAAGCGGAGCACATGATAATCGGGTAAGCAATACTTGACGTCTAGACTGTTGTGGGCGCTTTATATCACCCGTTGCATTGTTTGTCAACCTGAGCGGGTGTTGCGGCGGGCTACGGGGCGAGGATATACGTGCGCTGCCAGATTCACCTGTGATAGAATGCGTGCACCGCCATGCAACGTCCGACGAAGCATGTGACAGCGGGCACCGGTGCATGGCGGAACCTTCGTGTAGTCGGTGCCTCTGTCTCGGAAAGGGGGCGTATTGTCTGAGAGACCTCAATGCGTCAAGTGTCCCAGAATGCTCTGCTACCCTAATATAGCCTCGGATGAGCATCCCAGCTTCGATGAAGCCCCGCGCTTCTGCCCGACGAAGCTGAAAAAGGATATCGTTGATGAGTCGATACGGGAGTACATGAAGGATGACGTGAGGGAGTTCGCCCGCCTGGCGTCGGTGCAGGAGTTCCAGTGCTACGAGCGGACGCCGACCGGCTTCAGGACGGTGATCCCGCGAATGGAAGAGACCATTCAGTTTGCCCACAAGAACTCGTTCAAGAAGCTGGGGCTCGCCTTCTGCGTGGGCTTGGTCAATGAAGCGCGCACGGTGACTCAGCTTCTGGAGGCCAATGGCTTCGAGGTTGCGTCGGTCTGCTGCAAGGCTGGTGCCATCCCCAAGGAGGTTATCGGGATCAAGGAGACCGAGAAGATACCCGGTCCGGGTCGCTACGAGTCAATGTGTAGCCCCATAACGCAAGCCGAGATCCTGAATTCCGAGGAGGTCGAATTCACCATCATGCTTGGGCTCTGTGTAGGGCATGACACCCTTTTCATGAAGTACTGCAAGTCGCCGATGACTGTGTTGGCCGTGAAGGACCGGGTGACAGGCCACAACCCACTGGCTGCCGTCTACCTGTCACACAGCTACTACGCGCGGCTGATTCTACCCAGCCTCGGGCCCAGTCCTGATGAGCAGTGAGCTTGGAGCTTGGCACAGCCCGACATCATCGCAGAGTGCAGACAAGAGGTAGCTCATGAAACCCAACAAGCACCTGGACCAACTGTTCAATCCTAGGTCGGTAGCACTGGTCGGGGCGTCAAGCGTGTTCGGCAAATGGGGATACAACATACTCAGCCGCCTGATCAGCAGCAAGAACAATAGAGAGGTATACGCCATAAACGACAGGGAGTCCGAGATCCTCGGGCTGAGGACCTTCGGCAGCGTGCGGGACGTACCGGGTCCGGTCGATGTAGCGATCGTGACGGTCCCCTCGCCTGACCTCTCTGCAGTCATGCGTGACTGTGTACAGAAGGGAGTAAAGACCGCTGTAGTCATCACCAGCGGCCTGGCCGAGTGCGGAGGAGACGGGTCGAGACTGGAGGGTGAGCTCATTGGCATCGCCGAGAGAGGTGGGGTGCGCTTCGTCGGCCCGAACTGCCTGGGAGTGTTCGACGCTCACAGCGGCTTCAGTACTCTCGGGTTCCAGCCACCAGTCAGGAAAGGCAATGTGGCGCTGGTCTCTCAGAGCGGCAACTCGGGCCAATCGGTGCTCAACTACGGCTACCAGATGGGTCTGGGGTTCAGCAAGTTCATCAGCAGCGGCAACGAGGCTGATCTTCACTTCGAAGACTATATCGAATACCTGGCCCAAGACAGGAGAACCGGCCTGATACTGGGTTACGTCGAGGGGCTGCGCGAAGGCAGGCGCTTTCTTGAGCTGGCGAAAGATATCACGAGGAGGAAGCCTATCGTCATCATGAAGGCGGGGCGCACCGACGTCGGGTCTCGGGCCGCGCGGTCACATTCCGCCGCGCTCTCCGGCGCTGACACTGTGCTGGACGCCGCCCTGAAGCAATGCGGTGTGATCAGGGCTGAGACGATCGAGGAGTTGGTGGAGGTGGGGGTGGCGCTGCTCGGCCAGCCTCTGCCGCGAGGGAACAGAGTGGCGGTCCTGTCGATGGGCGGGGGCATGGCGGTCACAGCATCCGACGCCCTCAGAAACGAGGGGCTGGAATTGCCCCCTCTGTCGCCCGCCACAATGGAGAAGCTCGATTCCATTCTGTCCAACAGATGGTCCCGTGGCAACCCGGTTGACCCTGCGGGCGACTTCGTCAGCTATCATTGTCTTTGGCCCCTGATCGAAGACGAAAGCACCGACGCGGTACTCGTTGTTGGTGGCGTTGGTATGTCCGCCGGCTTCCCAGGATGGGCGCCGGCGCGCATGAAGCGCTTCGTGGACAGCATGCGCAAGACACTAGAGGATGCCGAGATCGAGAGCCTGGAGAAGACGCTTCACATGATGGATGCGTGCAGGAAGCCGGTCATCTTCACGGTCGGAGTCACCGGCGCGGCAACGAACGGGCGTGTCGCCAAGAGGTTGGCGAAAGCCCGTCGGAATCTGTACGCTTCCCCCGAGGCTGGAGCCAGGGTGCTCTCTCGCCTGGTCTCATACAGCGGCTATCTCGGATCAGACGAGGTGTGAAGCTACATCCATGTAGTGCTGGCATAGTGCACCCGATCGTGCCAGCACTTTCGTCCTCGACATGACATCACCATTGTGCCATGGCAGCCAAGCCTGTAACATGGCCGAAATCCCGTATCACGACTGGGGAGGTTAACGTGCTCACCAGATACGACGAGATGCTGTGCCACCAGACCGCCACTACCTTCGACCACCCGGAGACCAGCGCGCGGGAATGGACGGAAAGGATATGGTTCAGCGTCCACGACACTTCTGGAGACTTCCAGATGGTTGCCGGCTTCGGCTACTATCCCAACCGCAATGTCATGGATGCCTTCGGACTGGTTGCCATCGAAGGGAGGACGCAGCATGCAGTGAGGGCATCTCGCGAACTGCGGCCCCGGATCGACGAGATCAGGGTTGGCCCCTTCTCCTACGAGGTCGTCGAGCCACTCAAGACAGTGCGGTGCTCCCTCGCAGAGAACGAGTATGGGCTGAGCTACGATCTGAAATTCGATGGTAGGATGCCGCCTGTGGAGGAGTCCCCACAGTACACCCGCAGCCGGGGCCGGCTGATGGAGAACATCGTGCGCTACCTGCAGATGGGGAGGGCCAGCGGCTGGTTGAGGGTCGGGGGCAAAGAGTATGCGGTGGACGATGGTCGATTCCTCGCTGAGAGGGACCACTCCTGGGGAATCAGGCGGGAGAGCGGTATACCCGAGGAGGGGGTCCAGCCGGGAGAGTTGCCCCAGATGTTCCTTTTCAACCTCGCCGTCATGCAGTTCGAGAAGTGGGGCTGCTCCTACCAGTTGAGGGAAGACACGGGGACAGGCTACCACTATTTCAGCGGGGGGATCGTCTATCCCTACGGGGACGGCGGGAAGGGCTTGGAGCTGACGGGGATGGATCACGACTTCGAGTTCGAGCCTGGCAGCAGGCGACTGAAGTCGGGGCGTGTCATCTTCTCCGCCGTCGATGGCTCGAAGAGGGAGGTGACCATGCGCGCGGTCGGCAGGGTCTTCCTCAAGTGCGGCGGCTACTTCGGCTTCAGAGGCTTTGCCCACGGCCTGTGGCAGGGTCCTTCCTTTGTCGACGGGGTCACTCTGGACATGACCGACGCCGACAAGGTCAACGAAGCGTCCTTCCTCGACGACGTGATGTGTGAGTTCCGGTGCGGCGACGAGGTCGGCTACGGGATCGTGGAGTTGGTGATCCCCATGAGCTATCCCAAATACGGTTTCTAGGCGGAGGTGGCAGCAATGTTCTCTCAGGAACTTGATTTCACGGATATGGAGACAAGGCTGGCTCGGTGGCTGCAGGCGAAGATGCCCGAGGCGCGGGGGGTCGCGGTTTCGGGACTGAAGAGGGCGTCAGCGGGTTTCTCCAACGAGACATTCTTCTTTGATGCCGCCTGGCAGGATGAGGAAGGGCACAAAGCGGAGCCGACGGTGTTGCGGCGTCAGCCCAGGGACGTGGTGCTCTTCCCCGACTACGATCTGGAGAAACAGTGTCGCATCATGGAGCGGCTTGCGAACACCGACGTGCCCGTGCCCCGCGTCCACTGGTTTGAGCACGACACGAGCGTTCTTGGCAGCCCGTTCTACCTCATGAGCAAGATCGACGGGGAGATAGCGCCTGAGGTTCCCCCATACCACTCCTTCGGACTGTTCTACGATGCCACTCCCGAGCGCAGGAGGAACCTCTGCCTCAGCGGCCTGGAGGTCGCGGCGAGGATACATCTCCTCGACTGGAAGCGCCTGGGCTTCGGCTTCCTCGGTGCACCCTCACCCGCGACAACAGAGGCGCTCGACCGCGAGCTGGACTACTACGAGAACTTCCTTGAATGGGCGAGAGAGGAACCCCAGCCCATTCTGCAAGCGGCGCTGGACTATCTCAGAGAGAACAAGTTCGTGCCCGAGAGGATCGCGCTGTGCTGGGGGGATTGCCGGGTGGGGAACATGATATTCGATGACAACGACGAGGTAGTGGGCGTGCTCGACTGGGAGATGGCATACCTCGGCAACCCGGAGGCGGACCTGGGTTGGTTCCTGTTCATGGACTGGCAGCACAGCGAGGGCTATGGCATACCGCGTCTCGCTGGCTTCCCGAGCCACGAGGAGATCGTATCGCATTGGGAGAACTCCACCGGCTGGAAGGTCGAGAACATCTTCTACCACGAGGTCCTGGCCGCATTCAAGTTCGGCGTGATCATGGTGAAGGTGGTCAAGAACATGAAGGCTAACAAGACCCCCATCGCCGAGGATTGGGACGTGAACAACCCCGCCACGCGGCGATTGGCGTCGCTGCTGGAGCTGCCGCCGCCGGGTGCGCAGCGGCAGAGGACGAACATCGATGAGATCACCGCAGTCATCCAGACTCATATCACCGGACCGGGCGGTTTCAGCTGGTACCTCGTGGCCGAGAAAGGTGTCGGCACCCGCCACGAGGGGACCACTGACAATCCGGATGCCATGACAACTATGTCGTTCGAGACCTGGAAGGGCATACAGAGCGGCGAACTCAACAGGGTGGAGGCGTTCATGGGCGGCCTAATTCAAGTAGAGGGCGACGTGACGCTGCTCATGCAGTTTGAGGACATGCTCAACAGACTCGGCGGGTCTGCACCGGAGGCCTGAGGACTGTGAACGTTCTCATCACCAACGACGATGGGATCAACGCTCCTGGCCTGTGGGCTCTCGCTGCCGAGATGAGGCAGGTGGCTGAAGTCCTCGTAGTCGCCCCCGATCGAGAGCAGACGGGCGTCGGTACCTCGATAACCCTGCATCGTTCACTCAGAGTTAAGCCGGTGCAGCCTGCTGTTGCCGGAGTCGAGGCCTACTCGCTGGAAGGCTCCCCCGCAGACAGCGTCATCGTCGGCACAAGTATGATCTGGCAGGACCGGGTCGACCTGGTTGTCTCGGGCATCAATGAGGGCCCTAACCTGGGCAAGGACGTGCTGGTCTCGGGGACCGTGGGAGCCGCGCTCCAGGCCCACAACTGCGGCCTGCCTGCCATCGCGCTCTCCGTCGCTGCGATCGAGGACATTCACTTCGATGTGGCTGCCCGGCTCGCCGCCCTGCTGGCGCAGAAAGTCGGGGCAGATCAACTAGAACGGAACGCCCTGCTCAACGTCAACCTGCCCAATCTGCCTCTGGCTGTGATAGAGGGGCTGGACATAACGCGTCTGGGCGAGAGCGGATACACGCAAGGTTTCGCCGTGACCAAGGTCGTGGGAAGCTATGACAACCGCAGGACCTACTGCTGGATCGTTCCCGGGGCCACGGAACTGAAGGTCGAGCAGGGGACCGACATCTGGGCGGTAGAGCGGAACAGGATTTCTGTGACGCCGATCCACAACAGCCTCACCAGGCACGAAGAGCCCGAGTATCTACAGGGTGTCTGCTTTCAGGTCTCCCAGGATTTGTCGTCAGACGTGCTGCCTGTTGGTGACTACCTGAGCCCATGAGTTTGCCCTGCTAACAGACCAGGTAGGTGCCTGCACACTACTAGGAACCGGTAGACAGAGAACGGTTGGATGCTTGCTCCCCTTCTCTATCGCTATTCCGTCGTTCAGAGAACGGTCGAAGACTCGAGTGAGGGACGTATGGCGGCCTGAGGTGACCTCATGCACCAGCCCCGACTGAGACTCCGCCAATATAGCCACCGGGTGGGGTCTAAGGCGTCTTTGCAGGCTCCTCAACCTCCACCTCTATGACACCTCTCGATACCATGCTCTCCATTTCCGACAGCTCTTCGGTTTGCTTGCGTTTCTCCACGGAGGCTTTCCAATACGGCACAGCGCCAGGAGCACCGGGCGCTTCGTTGAATGATATCATGGGGATCACACCCCCACGCTGGCGCGTGATGCGAGCCAGCGCCTTGAGCTTCTCGTCCCTCGACGGAGGCTGAGACGGGTGTGGCACGCCGGGTACGAAGTCGTAGTGCTTCAGCGCGTCAGTCTGCTTAATATAGCTTGCAAGTTTCTCATCACTTATTCTTCGCATCCGTCTTGCCGTCAAGCGCTTGCCGTTAACCTTGATGATACGTGGCGAAATCACTGTTCCCTGCACCGGGGCTCGCACCTTGGGTGCTCCCAACGCTCCGGCGATCTTCGCCATTGACCGGGGTGAGCCACCCGCCCCGCAGTAGAGTATCTCCAGCATCTTAGGTGCTCGTTTGCCCAGCGCGCCGGTCGTTTTCTTTATGCGTGTAGTCAGATCTTGTAGAGTGGTAGAGGTGGCAATGCCCTTTGAATCGAGTTCGCAGAAACCTTCGGTACCCCCGTGACCTATGATGTAGAGCTTGTTGATGGGCTTTCTTACACCTTTCAGGCCTGAGAAGGCCCGTTCAACGTTCAGGCCTTCAAACACCACCGGTGCAAGGGCCCCAGCAGCAGCGCGCCAGCCTTCCATCTGCTCTCTCTCCGCTGGTGTCTCCCTCTTCTCGATAGTGAAAGATGGCCGGCCAACGATGATAGCGACGTCCACCGATCCAGCGGTGCTCTCACTATCACCTTTTAGGAATAACACATCGCGAAGGCTTGTGGATGTCTTCGCTCCCTGACGCGTGCCCTCCGAGGCGACTTCTGGCGCTAGGTCTACCGTGGTCTTGGCTAGTTCTTGTTGCACGACTCGCTGCACGTAAGCGTTGCCATAGTTGCGCTGCAGTCTGCCGATTAACGCCATTCTCTGAACGGCGTTCGCTGGCTGAGCTAACCGGGGATCACTCAGGAGAGCGGCGTGCCGTCTTTGAGGTGGCCATCTCGCGGAAGTACCCAACAGGCCATCCAAGAACTGGGGTTCATCATCTGTCTGCTCAGACTCTTGCTCAACTGCTTCAATATGGCTTGTTGGCGGCCGTTCTTTGCTGGCCCAATTGCCCTGCGTACTGTCAAACGGGGCAAACACCATCTCCTGCTCCTGGTGCTGATTCTGAGATGGCTCAAGCTGGCACCTATCTCGATCCCTGCCAGCGTCTGGGGTCTTTCCTGACGTCGCCGTTCCTAAGCCAGCCATACCGATACACTCATATGGCAGTAAGACACAGACTGCCTATGTCACGAAGTTGATATTGCATAACTGGTTGCGGACAAGGATACCACGCAAGAGTTGACCGGCAGTGAATCGTCTGTGAATTCTCGGAGAACCGTCGTAGTGACCTGCCCTCCAGAATCTGATCAGGTAAGCCTTGGCGCACAATTGCCTAGAACTCACAAACTGGTCTTCCGCATCGAATGACTGACCTGGCAGTAGCGAAGCCACGAGACGAAGGACACATAATGTCTCATTACGTGTGGCGAGGGCAACCGCTGTCGAAGAAAGGGCAGCCTAATCGGCTGTTCCACGTCATTTGCCTCTCGACGCCTGCCCGAGCCCGGCGCCTGCTAGAAAGTCTCCCTTTCTCTGTCCACGAACTCCGGATAGAAGGTGTAGTACTCTTGGGGCTTGGCCTTCTTCAGCCCCGCGTAGGTGGCCTTGGCCATGGCGATGCTCCCCCGCTTCCGATAGAGGG
>CAZGDV010000038.1:0-25075 GCA_964524995.1 uncultured Dehalococcoidia bacterium
CGGACACCGATCCGCCCGTCTCCACAATCTGAGGGCAACCGCAGCCTGACCTCGCGATGTCGCCCCTCCCACAGGACAACGACCGGTTCCACAACCTCTCTCCACCGCTCCTGGCGCCGTTCTCTCACGGCAGACGCCGCGTCCTTCACGCGCACGACTGGTGCGCCCATCAGCTTCAGTATTCCGAGAAGGTGCTCCAGAGACGCGTTCTGCCACCTGCCTTCGTAGTTGAAGTAGCTGGTCTGCACGCCGTGCAGGCGCGCCAGTTGGCGCAGTGGGGATAGCTCCTCACTGCCCATTCACGATCCCCGAGGTGAGGCGATATGCGGTCATCCGGTTATGCTCGTGCAGAGCAACTCCACAAATGGTAACCAGCATGCTAGCCCTGTCAATACGCCGGTAGGGTAACCCCACGCGAACCAATCTAGTCAGCGGTAATATATCGCATGGCCAGCCGGGACACAAGTGGGGCGCGCTGTATCCCTTACCGAAATGCAGGTGGTGGGCTCCACCCAAAGCCCGATGGCAGTACAAGGGGCAAGGAGGAGCAAGCTCACCAGCAGACCAGAGTATTCTTAGAAACGTCAACCCGGCACAAGGCTGTCAGGGCCAAAAGAGCCTCTATGAACTGTATTTCTTAACGAACCTCCCCATCCGTCGCAAGGCCTCCCTGATGTCCTCGAGCGCGGTCGCATAGCAGCAGCGTACGTACCCCTCACCGCAATCCCCAAAGGCGCAACCCGGTACCACAGCCACCCTCTCCTCGTTCAGCAGCTTCTCCGCGAACTCCTCCGATGACATACCCGTGGACTTCACCGATGGGAAGGCATAAAAAGCCCCTTTGGGCTCGAAACACGTCAGCCCTATGTTATTCAGGCCCCTGACCATCACCCTGCGCCGCCTGTCATAATCGACGACCATCTCCCTTACCGCTCTGTCGCCGGACTTCAGCGCCTCGATGGCAGCCACCTGGGCCATTATCGGAGCACACATCATTGTGTACTGGTGTATCTTGGTCATCGCCTCGATGATCTCGGCGGGTGCCGCAGCATAGCCGATCCTCCATCCTGTCATGGCGTATGCCTTGGAGAAACCACCGAGAAGTATGGTGCAATCGTGCATGTCCGGAAGGCTTGCGACACACGTGTGCTTGACTCCATAAACAAGCTGGTCGTATATCTCATCCGATATGACTATCAAGCCACGTCCTCGGGCCAACTCCATTATCTCCATCAGGTCCGCCCTGTCCATGACGGCACCGGTCGGGTTGTTCGGGTAACCGAGAATGATGGCCTTAGTATTGCTCGTGATTCCGGCCTCTATGTCCGACGCCTTGACCTTGAACTCGTTCTCCGCGAACGTGGGCACCGGAACAAACTCCCCACCTGCCAGAATCACACACGAGCTGTAGGCTACATACGAGGGCTGGGGCGTGATCACCTCGTCGCCCGGATTCAGTATGGCCCGTGTGGCCAGGTCCAGACCTTCACTGACCCCGACAGTGATCAGCAGCTCGGTATCCGGGTCGTAGCTCACGCCATAGCGCGTGCTCAGGTGCCGGGCCACCTCCTCCCTCAGCTCGGTCATTCCGCTGTTGGAGGTGTACATGGTATAGCCCTTGCCGATGCCCGTGATCGCTGCCTCGCTGATGTGCCAGGGCGTGGCGTAGTCGGGCTCGCCGACGCCGAGCGAGACCACATCCTCCATCGAAGACAGCAGGTCGAAGAACCTCCTGATGCCCGACGGCGAGACGCTCTGCACCCGCCGTGACAGCAAGAGCCGGTCTTTCATCGAACCGCCCTCGGGCTGGTCCGACATCGAGAACCCTCCTCTCTAAAGCGTCAGGGGCTGCCGCCGCACCCGTTCCTCACCCTCGAGGATCACGCCGTCCTCTTTGTAAGGCTTGAGGAAGAAGTGGGTGACGGTCCCCTGGACGGAATCCAGCGACGCGAGCTTCTGAGAGACGAATGTCGCTACATCGTGCTCCGTCCTGGCCACAACGAGAACGGCCAGATCGTAACCACCGGATACGAGGTAGACGGAGCTTACCTCAGGAAAACGATAGATGCGCTCAGCTATAGCATCGAAACCTACATCTTTCTGTGGCTGTACCTTCACCTCGACAAGCGCTCTCACTCGCTCCTCGCCGAGTCTCTCCCAATTGATCACCGCCTTGTACTTGACGATCGCACGTGACTTCTCTGCGTTCTCGATGGTTCTGCGCACCTGGCCGACGGAAAGGCCGGTCATCGTCGCAATCTGCTTGTGGGTCGCCTTGGCGTCGCTCTCCAGTATCTCAAGGACCTCTGTATTCATCTCGCCTCCCCTCTGAGCTAGAGCGACCTCGGGACGACTGACCAGATATCCCGTCCCTCGCTATAGCACAACTCATATTGCCCGCCATCACAAGTGCGGACCAGGAAGTGTCTTTCGCCAGGCTCGAGCCACTCCGAGAGAACCTCAGCCACCCGATGCTCGATCCCTCCATGCCGGAATGACTGAGGTCGGTCCGCATAGATGCGGCCCGAGTAGCATTCGACGATTTCAGTCCGCTCAACCATGACTACATCGCCGGACGCATCCGGCTCCACTCCGTCGCCTGTTCGAAGGCATATGCCACACGGAGCAACGTCTCCTCGCCGAAGGGTCTGCCCAATATCTGCATTCCGACGGGAAGCCCATCGACGAACCCCGCCGGCACCGACACTCCCGGGATTCCAGCGATGTTTATCGGCAGTGTACACACATCCGCAAGGTACATCTGGAGCGGGTCATCGACGCGCTCGCCAATGCGGAACGGCACAGTCGGCGATGTCGGCGTAACGAGCGCATCGCACTCGCCGAAGGCCTCGGCGAACTCCCTCGTGATCAGCGTGCGGACCTTCTGCGCCTTCAGGTAGTACGCATCGTAGTATCCCGCAGACAAAGCGTATGTCCCCAGCATAATCCGCCGCTTGACCTCGGGACCGAAACCATGCTGGCGCGTCTTCTCCATCGCATCCCACATGCTATCCGCCTCGCGGGCAGAGAACCCGTACTTTACACCGTCGTAGCGGGCCAGATTCGCCATAGCCTCGGACGGCGCAATTATATAGTAGCATGCCAATGCACTCGCCGTGCTGGGAAGCGAAACACCCCAGTCTATCTCAGCCCCGAGCTCCGCCAGCCCGTCGATGGCCCTTCGCACAACCTCCTCCACCCCACTCTCCATCCCCTCGACGAAGTACTCTTTCGGCACGCCTACCCGCATTCCCTTGAGATCCGGGACCAGACACTGCGTATAGTCCGGCACCGGCACATCCACCGATGTCGAGTCCCTGGGGTCATGTCCGGCGATCGCATTGAGCACGAGTGCCGCGTCCGTTACGTCCCTGGTCAGGGGCCCGATCTGGTCCAGGGAGCTGGCGAAAGCAACCAGGCCGTACCGGGACACGCGTCCGTAGGTGGGCTTCAGCCCGACCACGCTGCAGAAACCCGCAGGCTGGCGGATACTGCCGCCCGTATCGGAACCCAGTGCATAGACCGCCTCCCCACACGCCACCGCCACCGCGGACCCGCCACTGCTCCCACCGGGAACGCGCTCGCGGTCCCACGGATTGCTGGTCGGATAGAAGGCCGAGTTCTCATTGGAGGAGCCCATAGCGAACTCATCCATGTTCGCCTTGCCGATCATCACGAACCCCAACGCATCGAGCTTCTCGACCACCGTGGCGTTGTACGGCGGCACAAAGCTCTCCAGCATCTTCGAGGAGCACGTCGTCTTCGTGCCCCTGGTACACATGTTGTCCTTGATTACGGCCGGGATACCGGTCAGCGGACTCGCTTCACCGGCCTTGATCCGCTTATCGGCACGCCTCGCCTGCTGCAGCGCCAGCTCATCGGTCACGGTAACGAAGGAGCTGACCCTGTCTTCGACCTCCCTGACCCGCTCCAGGGCAGCCTTCGTCAGTTCTTCAGACGAAAGCTCGCCTTTCTGCAGAAGCTCGTGCGCCTCATGGATAGTGAGATAGCATGTATCAGTCATGTTGCTGAATGGTTCCCCCTGCCCTACGATCGCTCAGGGCGCTATGTTACCGCGACCCGTGTCGGAGCAGCCAAGCGGAGATCGGATCGCTTACTCCAACACTGCCCGCACCCGGAAGCACCCATCCTCCTCCCGTGGGGCATTGGCCAGTATCTCCTCGGAAGGTAATGACGGAGTGACTTCGTCCTCGCGTATGACATTGCTCAACGCAACCGGATGCGATGTAGGGGGAACTCCAGTGGTATCCACCTTCTGCAATAGCTCGAAGTTCTCGAGTATATCGGAGAGCTGTCCACTGAACATCTCCAAATCGGCTTCGGAGACCCCGAGCCTCGCCAAGAGTGCAATGTGCTGCACTTCCTCTATTCCGAACTTCAAGGGGATACCTCCAGAGCCCGCGCTCACTCTCGCAGTTCAGTGGCATTATAGCATCACGCTCGAACGGGGGCAACGGCCCGTCGTGTACAAGGCGACATGGCTGTTCTATAATCGCGCTGGGTGCCGAATATGTCCTTCAAGACGCAGTTCAGAGGAGCTGTCAAGCAGACCCTCGTCGTCGCCCGCAATCTGATCGACGCTGCTATAGACTACATCGAGCAGACCGAGGCAGACGAGACATCAGAAACGTCCGGGAGCCCAACCCCATACGACGAGTCAGGCGCTGGTCCTCTGCAGCGACTTGACACTGAGGAACAAGAAGACTAGGGCGAAGCCCAGCAGCGCCACCACCTCTATCCAGATGCCACCAAACCCCCAGCCCCGCAGCATTACCGAACGCATTCCCTCGACGGCATAGCTCGGCGGTATCACATATGACAGCGGCCTGAGCCATGACGGAATGGCCTCAATCGGCCAGAAGATGCCGGCCAGCAGGAATGTAGGCAGGATGATGAGGGGAATGAACTGAACGGCCTGAGCCTCACGCTTGGCTGCACTCGAGAGGAGAATGCCAAGACTGACACTGACTACTGCAAGCAGCGCAATGATCAGGTAGGCCAGGAACGGGTTGCCCACTATCGTTATGTCAAACACAAGCGTTGCGATAACGAGCAGGAGAGAAGCCTGCAGCATCCCGATCACTCCGAACGCGATGGCATAGCCCACGACTATCTCGCTCTCCCTGATCGGTGATGCCCTCAGTCGCTCCAGTGTACCGCTGGTGCGCTCACCTACGAACGACAGCAGCGTGAGAAGGGTCGTCAGAAGGAACACCGCGAACGCCATGATGCCGGGCACGAAGAAGTCCATGAAGTCGGCTCCTTCGCCGTATACAGGCTCATCCTCGACGGATATGGGCAGCTCCCTGCCCTGCTGCGTCATCGTCTGCATTGCCGCATCCGTAACCGCCCTGATGACCTCGATTGCCACGTTCACGTTGCTCTTGTCGGCCCTGACAGTTATAGCTGTACTGCCCGCGTTCGAATCGCCGTTGACCTTAGCCATCACGCTGGCCGTGAAGCCCGGAGGAAAGACTATGGCGGCCCACGAGTCGCCGTCCTCCACCTCCACCACAGCCGCTTCCACGTCGTCGACGTAGTGTATGTCGAGGGTGTCGTCGTCGAGATTGGAGATGATTCCGAGGGATACCAGTCCGTCATCCTGGTTCACCACTCCCACCGCTACGTTGCTCACACTGCCGCTGAACGCAATACCGAAGATGAACATAGACAGAATGGGTGCGATGACAATAAGCGCAATTGTCCTGCGGTCATGATGGAGTCCCGTGAGTATGCGCCTGGTGACCGCGAAGGCTCTTCTCGGGTTCATGACTGCCTCCTCTGGGCCAGCCTGAGGAATGCCTCCTCCAGATTGGCCGCCCCTGCGGACTCCACGACCTCCCGAGGCGACCCCTCGGCTATCAACTGGCCGTTCCTGAGCAGGCCTATCCTGCTGCAGTTGTTGGCCTCATCCATGTAGTGAG
Source organism: uncultured Dehalococcoidia bacterium (assembly GCA_964524995.1). Taxonomy (GTDB): domain Bacteria; phylum Chloroflexota; class Dehalococcoidia; order SZUA-161; family SZUA-161; genus CAZGDV01. Next base: position 5,946 of record CAZGDV010000038.1, read on the forward strand.
TGGTGATGATCACAGTCACACCGCGCTCCCTCAGTGCCTCGAAGTACTCCCAGAAGGAGGCTCTCAGCTCAGGGTCGACACCGACCGTTGGTTCATCCAGGAACAGCACCTCAGGCCTGTGAAGGAGGCTGCACGCCAGCGACACGCGATGCTGCATGCCGCCGCTCAGGGTGGAAATCGAAGCGTTGCGCCACTCCTCAAGGTCAACGAAGCTCAACAGCTCATGCTCCTCGCGCTCGATGTCCCCCCTGCTCATGCCGTATATCTCGCCGTACAGCCTTATGTTGTCGTGCACAGTCAGGTCAACGTACAGGGCTATATCCTGTGGCATGTAGCCGACCCTCGGTCTCACCGATCGGTGACCGGCCTTCTCACCGAGAACCAGGGCCTCGCCGCTCGTGGGCTTGAGCAGGCCGCACAGCATCTTGATCGCCGTTGTCTTGCCTGACCCGTTGGGGCCCAGCATCCCGTAGGTCTCTCCCCGCTGAATACTCAGGTCGAGTCGGTCGACCGCCGTGAAGCGCCCGAACCTCTTCACCAGCTGCCGGGTCTCCACGGCTATCTGTCCGTTGCCGGCAATCATTGCGGCCTCCTTCCATTGCCCGTCCTCGTACGGAACCCGTTCAGTACCAGGTCGGCCAGTTCCTCGGCCACATGCCGGGCAGACGCTCCCCCAGCCGGACTACGCTCACCCTCGATCCTGTACAGGAACAGGAACCCCATGACCATGCCAATCATCGCGCGAACGGCCAGCTTCACATCCACTTCCCTGAACTCGCCACTCTCGACCTTGGCTTGCAGGAACTTGCGAGGGTACTCGAATACCGGACCCAGAATCCTAGTGGCCAGGTACTCCCTCCATTCCGCGTCCCTGATGGCCTCGGTCATCACGAACCAGAACCTGTCGATGTTCTCGAACCCGAACATGAGGCGGTTCTCCATAACACCGACGACGAACTCCCTGTCATCCGATCCGATCGATTTCTCTAGGAGGTCAAGGAAAGGCTGACTGATCACGTAGGTCGTTATGATCGACCCGAGCAGATCGCGCTTGCTCTCGTAGTAGTTGTAGATTGTACCCACGGCGACCCCAGCCTCCCGAGCTACGTCGGGCACCGTCGCCTCGCTGTAGCCCTTGCGCGTGAAGACCGACAGGGCTGCCTCCAGAATCTGCGCCCTCCTCGCCTCCGCTATCTGTTCCCTTCTCTCCTCTCGCGTGGTCATGTTCTCCACCCCCGCATGTTGTTCGATAATGAATGAACATTCATTCATTACTCTGCCACAAACACGCCCTGTTGTCAATACCTTTTGGGCACTACGTGACAGCCAGGACACGGCCCAGGTCGGCGGGCGGGCGGGTAGAAGCAACGCTCGATGGCAAGCACAGCGGTGTGTTTCGCTTCGCTGCACACACCCTACTACTATCACCTACGTCGGCGTCCGAGGGCAAACGCCCTACCACCGCCGCACGACCAAGCCCCTGGGAGCGAGGGCTCGGGGGCAGGTTGCCGCCTTGCGCAATCCCGGCGTATGAAGTTAAATAGACGCACGGGGACAAACATGACTCAGCCCGCAAGAACCGGAGTTGCCAACCTCCCCCTTCACGGCGGGAAAGCCCCACGCTGGCTCTTCGACCGGATGACCAAGCTGGCGCGTGAGATTTCAGTCGCAATCGTCACGGAGTTCGGGGCCGAGGGGATGCTGCGCAGGCTCTCCGATCCCTTCTGGTTCCAGGCGCTGGGCTGCATCATCGGATTCGACTGGCACTCCAGCGGCGTCACCACCACCGTCTGCGGAGCGCTGAAGGAGGGCACCAGAGGCCTGGAGCACGAACTCGGGTTCTACGTCGCCGGCGGCAAGGGCAAGACTTCAAGACAGACGCCTTCCCAAATTGTGCAGCATTGTGACTCCATCTCAACGAACCCGTTGCCGCTGGTCTACGCGAGCAAGATGTCCGCGAAGGTGGACTCCTGCGCCGTTCAGGACGGCTACCAGCTCTACCATCACACGTTCGTGTTCACCGAGAAAGGAAGCTGGACCGTGATCCAGCAGGGTATGAACGAGGGAAGCCGCTACGCGCGCAGATACCATTGGCTGGGCGATAGTGTGCAGGACTTCGTTCGTGAGCCTCACTCGGCCATCTGCTCGCAGCAGTTCGGCACCGCGCTGAACATGGTGGCCGACGACAGCGAGCGGGCAAGAGGGGTTGTCGCAGAGCTGGCGTCCGATTATGGCCCGGAGACCCTGGTGACCGAGTTGAACAAGCTCAAGACACTCGACCTGCCCGCCCGCCATGCAATAACGGCGCGAGACCTGCACCCGGAGAGGCTGGAGAAGATCTTCCTGCGGACCTACGAGCGAAAGCCCGAGTCCTTCGAGAACCTTCTGGGCATGGAGGGCGTGGGGCCCAAGACCATCCGCGCCCTGACGCTCATCTCGGAACTGGTCTACGGCGTTGCCCCCAGCTTCGACGATCCGGCGCGCTACAGCTTCGCGCATGGTGGCAAGGATGGGATCCCCTACCCCGTCAACCGCAAGACGTACGATACCAGCATCGACGTTCTCGCCAGGGCCGTGCGCAAAGCAAAGCTCGGCCACAGAGAGGAGATGGAGGCGCTGAGGCGGCTGCACCGCCTGGCCCTGTGACATGAGCAAGGTACTCTTGATAGACTACGACAACACACTGCACGACACCGAGGCGCAGTTCCAGGCCCGCCTCGACGGCGTCTACGGCCTGACAATGCAGCAGTACGCCGAGGCCTACGTGCAGGTCCATCGCGAGATCGTACACGTGAGGTACCCGGACATGCACGACGACTTCTTCTTCCATCAGAGGCTGATCTGCGAGCACTTGGGCAGGTCATACGACGAAGAGGAGGCCCGGCAAGTCGCAAAGATGATAGAGCTGGCCAACAACGAGCGCTGGACAGCACCCTGGTTCTTCCCGGACACGCTCGCGTTCCTCGACGGGGTCCGTGAGAGCTATACACTTTGCCTGACCACTGGTGACTTCGCGCGGGAGAAGGCCGACGCCCTGGAAAAGATGGGAGGCAAGACCTACTTCAGCTTCGCCTTCGACCACACACACCTCGGCATCAAGGGCAGTGGTGACTTCTTCAGGAAAGCGCTCGAGACGGTGAAGGCACAGGCGGACGACGCTATAGTCATCGGCGACTGTCCCGACCAGGACGTACGGGCAGCGAGGGAGGCTGGTATCGCCGCCATTTGGGTGAACAGGAAACGGATTCCACTACCCGACCCATCAGCGCCTCCCGACTACGAGGCCGCCGACCTGCACGAGGCCCTGAAGCACCTCGACAACCTTTAGCAGTCGCGAGAAGGAGCGGACATGGAGATCGAACTCTCGGGCTTCCATCAGGTGCTGGCTCCCCGCACCACAGCCCTGATCACTACGCTCGACAAGGAAGGGAGGGCCAATGCCGCGCCGTTCAGCCTTGTCAGCCCTGTCTCGTTCGACCCGCCGCTAGTCATGTTCGCCGCTAAATCGAAGCGGGACACCCTGGCTAACGCCAGAGAGACCGGCGAGTTCGTGCTGAACATGGTCCCAGAGGAGCTGCTGGACAAGCTGTGGATATGCTCCAAGTCCTTCCCGGCAGGCGTGAGCGAGATCGCCGAGGCGGGCTTAACCGAGAGGAAATCGAGAGTAGTGAAAGCCCCGTCCATAGAGGAGTGTGTGGCCTGGGTCGAATGCAGGTACGAGTGGGAGAAGGAGGCAGGCGACCACATCATGGTTGTGGGCAGCGTGGTGCATGCCGAGTGCAAGGACGAATTCGTTAAGGGTGATCAGTACGACGTCGCCGGTGCCAAACCGCTCCTGCATATCAGGGGCAGGCGGTTCGTTCCAGCTGACAGCGAAGTGCTGGTCAAAGAAGAATAGGGAGCGTGAAACTCGGCGTCACCTCACTCAACCCGCTCCCGGTGGGTTCCGCTTCGCTGTACCCACGCTAGTGGGAACAGCACCCACAGTGATGGGCTGAGCACCCGGCGGGCTTGATCGCGCTCACCTTGATGCTGAGTATCGAACCGGCGATCCGGTCTATCTCTTCCTTCGACATCCCCACGCTCTCGCGGAGGGCTTCACCGGCAGGGTCGCTGGCTATGTACTTGATGGGGAAAGTGCCGTCATCGACGATCGTTACGTCCCCGAATCCGGCCTCCTCTACTGCCTGCAGGTAGTCATCCTTGAGCTCTGCCCCCGCCAGGCAGCCCACGTACGCCTGGACGGAGGACCTCACGGAGTCCGGGAGCTCTCCGAGCAGCACAATGTCAGAGACCATGAGCCTGCCTCCCGGCCTCAGAACGCGGAAAGCCTCCCGGAAAGCCCTGCGCTTGTCGGGGACGAGGTTGATGACGCAGTTGGATATGACGACGTCGACGGAGCTGTCGGCTGCGGGCAGGTTCTCGATCTCGCCCAGCCTGAACTCCACGTTGTCGTAGCCGCCCCGTCGGGCGTTTTCCCTTGCCTTCTCGATCATCTCGGGGGTCATGTCCACGCCGATGACGCGCCCGGCCTTGCCGACCCTGTTGGCCGCCAGGAAGCAGTCGAAGCCACCACCCGCCCCCAGGTCGAGGACGACGTCGCCCTCCTGCAGGCTGGCCAGCGCGACCGGGTTGCCGCACCCCAGGCCCATGTTTGCGCCATCCGGTACGGCCTGTAGCTCCTCGTCCGAGTACCCCACGCCCCGACTGATATCCTTCGCCATGTCAGCCCCACTGCAGCACGGGGTCGCGGGGCCGCAACACGAACCGCCCTGCCTGGCGACCTTCCCGTATCCCTCACGCACGGCCTTCCTGGCTTCATCGTCTTTCATCTCTCGCCTCCCTCACAGCGACCTAGAACGCGCAAGCACCCCCATCTCTTCCCTACACTTCGAGTATATCGCTCATGGACGGGCCAGACAACTGCAGACACCCGGACTGTTCTTAGGCGATCCACAGCTTGTGGATGATCATGAACACGGAGAGGTGGAAGAAGTATATCTCCAGGGAGTAGCGGGAAACGTAGATGCCTATGGTCCTCAACCACTGCCGCCTTACCTCGAAGACACGGAACCTGTAGTTCGTGAACAGGATCAGATTGCCGATGAAGAGCAGGGCCAAGAGCGCCAACTCCACGACCACCCTCTTCGAAGACGTCTCGAACTCCAGGCCCGGCAACGTGAAGACCGAGAACACGTAGTGCAGGAGCATGGTGGCAAACAGCCAAGGCAGGGCGAAGCTGTGGTTCTTGCTCTGCAACCGCGCCCCTATCGCATAGCACAGACCAATGGTGCCGTACTCTAAGGCGATCCAGGTGGGATAGCTCATGAAGAGCATGATGAGCAGTGCGCCGATGAGCGCAGCCGTGGGGAACTTCGACAGGTCGAACCTGCTGAGGAAGGCTTTGATGAGCACGAACGCGACCAGGATGTTGATGGGCAGAAGCCTCTCGACAACTCCCTCTCCGGTTCCCGCGAAGTACTCAACGGCGACCAGCGCCAGACCGTAAGCGAGGATCTCCCTCTTGAAGCGGTACGAGCCGGAGTACCCGACCAGGTAGAAGAACTGAGGTGCGGCGAGGCGACCCACGATCCTGAACCATACGTTGTTCCCCAGGAAGTAGAGCCCGATGTGGTCGATTACCATCGTGGTGATGGCGACGATCTTGACCAGATCATGGCTGTTGAGGTCTTTGCCGTAGCGGTATATGTCCTTCATCGAGTCGTCTGTGTTCGACTACTCCGCCAGCCCTGAATCAGCCATCCGCCACGGGGTACGTTCTACTCACCATATCCAGCACGTAGTAGACAAACCCGATCAGGAACCTTTCGGCCAGAATGGTCGTCAGGTCCTTGATAGCGCTGATCCAGAACCTCGCGTTTTCCATAGCCGCCGGACCGGACGCCAGCCCCTCCGAGCAAGTCGCCCCTATTGCCGACAATGTCCAGCGCAACGGTGCGCACCATCAGCACAACGCCCGCTACCAGTAGAGGTATCGCAGATCAGTCAATCCTGTTCCACAAGAGGGCCTTGCATTCTCTCAAGAGCCTACTCCGTCAGCTCCACCGACGCAATCTGCCACACAACGTCCGCGATTTCGTGACCCGAAGAGTCGACCAGCATCCCTTCGGACAGCACGACATCGCTGCCCTCGCCGGGTGTCCCGATGGCGCGGAAGGTCACTTCAGCCAGCATGCCATCGCCGGTCGCAGCTTCGACCCCGGGCGACCTGCCGATGATTCGCAGCTTGCCCTGCACGCCCAAAGGAACGAATGCCCAATTGGTCGAGAAGGATGTCGATCCGACCACCCCTCCAGCCACACCCTCGTCGCTACCCTCCCCGCCGACCACCTCCAGCACAAGCGGATCGTACGACACATCCACCTGGAACGAAGCAAGGCCTTCGACGCCCACGATGGAGAGCCCAGCGGCAAACTCGCTGCCCTGCGGGACCTCAGCAGGAAAGTCAACCGTGACTGCGACACCGTGCGTCGGAGACGATGTGGGGGTAGGGCTGGATTCGCCCGAACAGGCCATAGCCATTAGTACCAACGGGGCCACGAAGAGCAGAGCGATGAGAGTTCTATCCAATGCGGGGCCTCCTCGGAACAAGTCCTTCCAACTCCAGTCTGCTGTCAAACCCCGGCACCCAAGTCCATTATGGAGCTGTCCGGTTGCAAAGATTCTGCCAATTCGAGATGCGGGCGTCAAGGACGGGGAGAAGAAAGGTAACAGCGTGGAGCTCAATCGGAGGGATTGGAATAGGCTTTCTCCCGGACAAGTCTCTTCACATTGAGAGCCCTCTCGACCCTCATCACCAGATCCTCGGTGTCGAAGGGCTTCGTTACGTAGTCGCAGGCGCCTCGGTCCAGCGCCTCAACTGCCGTGTTCATGTCCACCACAGCCGTCAGCATGATAACGCAGACATCGGGATACCCGGCGCTGATACGCGGGAGCGCCTCCATACCTGAGATGTCCGGCATGCGGATGTCGAGCAGCACAACATCGAAGCTCTTCATAGCAAGCCTCTGCAGGGCTTCTGTGCCATCAGCAGCCGTGGAGCAGTCGTAACCCTTCGAACCCAGCACGCGACTGATCAGTTTCCTGACCGACTTCTCATCGTCGACTATGAGTACCCTCACCTTTTCCGTAGCCATAGCGTGTCCTGCGCCAGGATGAGTTGCCCCCACCCTGAGTCTAGGTACGGGCCCTTGGCGCGTCAATCACCCAAACTACCTAGAGGAGTTGGCTGAAAGTCTCGGTACCCTCCGGTGACTACTGGTGGCTCAGCCTGATGCCATCGAGAGACGGTCTTCCTTCCATGATTCCCAGCACAGTATCCTGAGCAGCCTGCCTCCACCATACAAACGGGCACCTACTCTCTCCAGCAACCGGTGAGTCGCCGGATTCGAGGCATCGGTGGCGGATCGAGCGACCGTCCTGCCCTCGCCCCTGAGGTACTGCAGCCGCTTGAAATAGCCATACGTAGCCAGACGTGCCTTCCTGTACTGCGGATTCGTCCAGATGCTTCCGGCACACGCCTCGCCGTTGGAAAAGTTGACCTTGAACCTGTATGGGGGTTCTCCCATACTCTCCTTTGCCCGATCGGACAGGGCGACCCAGCCCACATACGCGAGGTCGCCCGCCACGAAGACACAGGCTGCCACAGCGCCCTTGTCAAGCCTCTCCCTGTACCTGGGATGCTGCGACCGGAACTCGAAGCCCTCCCTCTCCAACCGGTCAGCCTCGTGGTTGCTCCGCACAATCTCGAACCTGAAGCCGTCCAAATCGGGTAGGAAGTCAGCCTCGTTCAGACCGTCGATCTCCTCCAAATGGTACTCGAAGAGATCGTATTTGACGTATCGGAAGAAGGGGCCAGCCTTCACCGAGAACAGGCGTCGAAGCGCGTCAGGCATCTTCCCGGAAGCTGAGACAAGCATGCTGGTTCCTGCGGAAGCTACTTCTTACTCACCGATCGGCCGGGTAACCATGGTGGACTGCCCCTGGGTCACTTGGATCGTCGAGAACCGTCCGGGTGCATAGTACACCCTCGCCTCGCCCGCGTCATCCGGCCGCAGCTGTACTGCGTACAGCTTGTATCCCTCCTCCGTCTCATCGTTCTGAGTGAAGACGTCCGATGAGCCATACGTGCGCCCCGTCTCAACAACAATGACTTCGGGGAAGCCCGCCGGCGGCTCCTCTTCGAGGGCGAAAACGACATACGGATGGCCAGCGTAGTCAGAGGGCTTCTCGGAGGGCCTGTATTCGCTCAGGCTTGCTACCCCGCCGGACAGGAAGCGCCGAATCAGTTGGAAGACCTCATCGCTCGTATCCCGGATGTTGTTGATGTCGGGGTGAGAGCGGTCCACGCCGGCGAAGTACAGCTGTTGTGCGACCGAACCGTCCGCATTCGACTGCACCAGGCTTGCCGAGGATACCTCGACGAGGCCGTCGGTGTGCCCCTCAGAGTATCCAGTCACAGAGGCGAAGTCCTGTGGGAGGGATTTTGCCAGGTCGGAGTTCAGGTCCCACAGGAACCTGCTGCCGGGAATCACCTCGGGCCGCGCCTTGGGACCGACCCTGTATGACCAGTCGAGCAGCCACCGCAGATCGACCGGACCCACTTGCTGAATGCCCAGGTGCGGCGTGGCCAGGGTCAGGAGCTTGTCGACGTGGGATGTCTCGCTCCTGACCATACTCTCCCTCACAACGAAGCCCCCAAGCGAGTGAGCGATTACGGAGCAGGTGCGGTTGCCCGTCAGTTGGCCGATCACCTCCAGGGCCTCGTCGAGCCTGTCGGCATAGACCTCCAGGCGATCCAGAGTACCCCAGGAGCCGTGCTCGAACTCGAACAGCCAGGCGTTGTACGTGTCTTCCTTCGTCTGCAACAGATCGTCCAGCCTGCCGAACTGCTTGTCGCACCTGCCATCCGAGCCCAGCGAGACGAATCTGTACCCGTGCACCAGCACGACGTCAGGCCTGTCGAAGACAGGACCCGCGTGCCAGAGCTCCCACAAGAAGCCCTTTGGACCATAGTTGAGCATGCGATAGCCGGCAGCGACATCTTGACCATCGCCCGGACATGCGACGCCAACGTTGCGCCCGTTGACCGTGTTGCAGTGTCCCCAGATGTCAGCCTGGGGATCGTAGCACTCGACCTCCGAAGGCATGGTCAGCTCCAGCGTATAACCATCACCCACCGGAGCGGCAAGCGAATAGCTACCAGTACCATCGCTGTTGCATACCGCTACGCGTTCGGAACCTTGCCACAGGCCGACCGTGACACCCTGCAGCGCGGTGTCCGCCGACGGGTCGTAGAGGCCATCGCCGTCCTCGTCCTTGAAGACAGTTCCCGTGATGTTCCCGACCTGGCCGGAGCCGTTCGTGTTGGTGGGCAGCGGATCACCAGTATCGCCGCAGGCGCAGAAGGTTGTTGCCACGAATAAGAGAGCGATGATGACGAGGAGTCTCATTGGCATGCAGCGTCGCGTCTACAGAGAGGACGATTCTCCGGGCTCGCGCTCCCCACGAAAGTAGCTTGATATCATCTGCGCCGCGATCAGCGGCAGCCTCGCGGCCGTGCGGCGCTTCAGACCCACGTAGCTGGTCTCGCTCGACACTATGCCAGTCAACTGCCACTCGAGAGCCCTGCTGCGCGAGGCAATCCCGAGTGAGAGGTTGAGGAACCAGGGCTTGTAGAAGTACGGCGAGAGACGGCACGCCTTCTTCAAGTCCGGCAGGTAGGCCTCCCTCCACATCGCGTCGTACTTCGCCGGGTTGCCCTCGGCTATGGCCTGCGCCGCCAGCTCAGCCGACCACAGGGCGTAGCGAATGCCCTCGCCCAGTATGGGGTCTACATGACCCGCCGCATCGCCTATGAGAACCCAGTTCTCCCCGGCACACGGGATGTCGTAGAAGCGGAGATCGCGTATCGTGGGTATCAGCGCGCCCCACCGCGAGAGCCTTTCCACACGAGGGCAATGCTCCTCGATGAAGGCCTCAAGATACCCCCTGAGCTTCCCGCCGCCGCCGATGCGCGTACCCACGCCGATGCTCGAATGGTCATCCCTGGGGAAGACCCAGACATAGCCATCGCAGTTCCTCAGGAATCGCATCATGCTGTAGTCCCGCTCCACCCCCCTCACCATGCACCCCGCGCACACACCCAGGTTGTCATTCGATATGCGGCCAACCGTAGCGCTGCGCACAAGGCTGTTCACCCCTTCCGCGCCCACGAGCAGCTTGGTCTGGAACCCCTCTTGCGTCGTCCTGACCAGCCAGCCATCTGCACTCTGCTTCATGTCAATCACCTTGTCCCTGACGAGCCCGGCCCCCGCCTTGACGGCTTGATCCAGAAGGTAGCCATCGAAATGCTGCCGCGAGACGTTCATCAGGGTGCGCCCGCTCGCCATGAGCTGCCTGCCGCTCGGGGAGATGAACAGCATCTTGTTAACGTACCGCTGCGATGTGGGCACGCCCTTCACTATGGGGAACCGGTCGAGGACGAAGGGAGTTACGCCACCGCCGCAGGGCTTCTCGCGCGGGTGCGAGTCATCGTAGATGGTGGCCTCGATGCCACGCTGCGCCAGGCAGTAGCCGAGATAGGCACCCGCCGGCCCTCCACCTACGATGGTGATGTCTTTCACTGCTGGCCCTCCCCGTCATGCGGCATCAGTAGCCGCCTTGGGGGTGACCACATCATACCAACGAAGGCCGAACGGGGCAACTTCAGGGGCGATTCGGCGAATCGCCCCTACCCTCGGACTCCAACTGCGCCCACCCTATGCCTACGTGCCAATACTCACGAGTGGATGCTCCCCGGCTACCCCTACTGGCAAAGGCTCGGGAGCAGAGCTCCCGTGGGCGGGTGGGTGGGCACAATCAACGCTTGATGGCAGGCGGGTACGCCTCTCTTGACACTAGCTCCCAACCGGCGATAGACTGGCCACACAGAGAGGAAAAGAGGCATCATGCCCAGAGCGAACGTAAACGGAGTCAACCTGTACTACGAAGTCCAGGGGGAGGGCTACCTATTGGTCCTGATCCAGGGGTTCGGCGGAGGGAGCCGTGGCTGGCACTTTCAGGTCCGCACGTTCAGGAAGCACTTCAAGGTCATGGCCTTCGACGCTCGGGGCATAGACAAGTCCAAGAAGTCGCCCGAACCCTATGCTATCAAGGACCTGGCAGACGACATCGCCAGCCTGATGGACCATCTCGGCATGGAACGCGCGCACATACTCGGCATGTCGTTTGGCAGCATCGTGGCACAGGAGTTCGCGATCTCGCACCCGGATAGAGTCGACAGGCTGGTGCTGGTCTGTGCCACGTACGGCGATGATGACCCGAACGAGGTGCACCCGGAGATCGTGAGCGCCTTCGGCGGTGGGCGAGGGCTGGAGGACTTCGACGTGACGAGCGTCGATCTCGGGAAGGCGAACAGCGTCATTGTGAACATGGCTTTCAACAAGAGGTTCTACCGGATGGTGCTCGGGCCCATGTCCCGATGGTACGTCAAGACCCATGGGATCGAAGGGCACAAGGGCCAGCTGGAGGCCATGGCTGGCTACAAGACCCTCGACAGGCTGCACCTGATCACGAGCCCCACGCTCGTGATGACGGGGACGGAAGACAAGATCATCCCGCCCAGGAACTCGGAGATCATAGCCAGCCATATACCCAACGCCAGGTTGGTCAAGATCGAGGGCGGCTCGCACGCACTGAACATCGAGCACCGAAAAGAGTTCAACGCGGAAGTCCTGCGCTTCTTGCTGGAGAGCGAGGCCGAGCCGATTCACGCCGGTGCCACAACGCAGATACGGCGCTGAGGACGAGAGGGTATGGCTTTCTGGTCGAGGATCACACGGTGGATGCAGAGCCGGCGCAGGCGAAGTGGCGTCCCGCCCCATCCCAGAATGCGCTGCCCGGCCTGCGGCAGTCGCTATGTACAGAGCTCTTACTCGAACAGGTTCGAGTGCTGCGATTGCGGGAAGGTCTTCTCGTAGCTGCTCGGCCCTCAGCCTCGCTGGAGATCAGTCGACCTTCCTGAAACGCTCCTTGGGCGCGCCGCATATGGGGCATTCATCGGGCAGCCCGCTGTCCGATACGTACCCGCAAACTCCACAGACGTGGTAGTCGACGTCCACCTCGCCCGCCATGCGCTCGAGGGCCTTCTTGTACAGCTTGGCGTGCTCCCTCTCCACGTCCCTCGAATATGTGAACGTCCTGACTACCCCCTCATTGCCCTCCTCGCTGGCCTCTTTGATGAAGCGGGGGTATGAATCCGCCGCCAGGCTCTCCCTCTCGAATGCCGACTCGAGGTTGTCCTGAGTATCGGAGATGCCATCGAGCAGACGCAGGTGATTGTAGGCGTGTACGCCCTCAGCCTCGGCAACGGCCCGAAAGAGCTTGGCCACCTGCGGGAAGTCCTCCTGCTCGGCCTTGATGGCAAAGGCCAGGTTCCGCTGGTGGGCCTGCGACTCCGCGACGAAGCCGACCTTCAGGTTCCTGACGGTCTTCGTTCCCTTGATTCTGGGCACCTCGTGAGGGACCAGCTTGTCCGCCTCGGCCCCGCACACGGGGCAACGGTCGGGCTTCGTCTCATTCAGTTCCAGGTGGTGGCAGTTGGTGCACTTCCACATGATGCAGAACCTCCTCCACTAAATTGACCCAGCCAGCTCGAGTCGCATCCTCTCGAAGTGTATCCCGTACTTGCCGAAGTGCGCATCCTCGAGATGCTCGCCGGTGGGCAGAAAGCCCAGCCGGGCGAAAAAATCAGCGGACGTGTTTCGAGCATAAGTCTCGATGGAGGCCGCCCTTTCATGATCGGCCAGCCGGATCAGCGCGCAGGCGAGGCGGCGGCCCACGGACTGTCGCTGGTACTCCGGCAAGACCGCCAGATGCCGTATCTCCACCTCTGCGTCCGAGAGCCAGTTGGCCACCAGGCCGCCGACAACGGCGTCACAGCGTACGGCTATGAGGTCCGTCCGTGGCGTCACCAGGCCGAACGAACGGACCATGCCCTCGGGCAATCCCAGCGGCTCCCATAGGACACGCCACAGCAGGCGAGCCAAGTCGGCACCTTCGCCGTCAGAAGCCACCATCCTTATGTCGATCCCCTGCATGCGTGCAGCTACTTCCTCCCGCCGTACATAGCGAAGATGCCGTACTTGTAGTAGCAATCGACGTCTTGGAACCCGACCCCTTGCAGCGCGTCCATCTGGGCATCGAGCGTATCGAGTCTGCTACGGTGTTCCCCCTCCTGACAGCAGCCAATGACCCTTTCGCAAGTGCTCTCCAACCCCAACTCACGCTCCCTGTCCGCCATCCATTCCCTCCAGAGTTGGATGTACCATTCCTCCAGGGACGATTTGGGTGCCAGAATGACGTCGAAGTTGACGAAATAGCCGCCCTCGTTCAGATGAGAGTAGACGTAGTCGAAGAGGGAATGCTTCTCTTCTATTGCCAGGTGGTGTATGGCGAGCGAGGAAACAACGAAATCGAGCCGGCCAAGGTCGAGCCCGCCGCCCGCCAATTCCTGCAGTGTGGCGATGTGGAACATCAGCCCCGCATGTCCCGCCAGCCGCTCCTCCGCCCTCTTCACCATCTCGGGAGAGCCATCGACCAGCGTGGACGACATGGTGCTATCGACGGACAGCAGCTCATGTGTCAACACGCCATCGCCACAACCCAGATCGAGGACGGAGACGTTCTCTCTGCCGGCTGCAAAGTGCCCAAAGAAGGACTTCAGGATCTCCAGCATCCTGCGCCGCTCCGGGATGCGGATGTCCGCCTCCTGCAGGTACCTCAGCGAGAACTCCCCCTCGCCCCACCGCCTCATCTCGGGCTTGGCCAATATCTACCTCACCTGTTCAGAGAACGTTGCCCCGTTGCTATCTGTGATACCCTCCTCCCTTGTCGCTTCACCCTACAAATGGTCAAGCACCCTGTACGTGCAGTTGATCGCTTCGAGCGGGTCGATGAGAGTAACCGAGTCTCCCGGTCCTATGACTTCCCAGTCCAGCGTGTCCGGGTCAATCGACGGCTGCACCCAACCCAGCGAGATATGGACGTGCGAGGGAATCCCCGGCCTGGGCGGGCGCACTATTGAGCCAATGGGCTCACCCTCCATCACCTCAGCGCCTCTGCAGACCTTGTCCGCCAACTCCGTGTGGCCATAGAACGTGTACAGCTCGGCCCCCTTCTCATCGAACACCCCATGCCGCAAAAACAACGATTGTCCCAGGAAGTCATCAACGATCCGGGTGACCTCACCATTGTAGATCGCCGGAACCACAGAGCCCTCGCCGAGGCTCATAATCATGCCTCCATCGGCAACGAAGAGGCAGAGATCGATACCTTCGTGCGGCCTTTGTCGGGGCCTTCTATCCCCCCACCACGTCTCGACGGCCCCGAACAGCATGCCTCGATGGAAAGCCCACTCAGCGAAGCCCAGACTACCGAGATCATTACATTCAACGACGCGCTGGTTGAACGTAGTGTGTGGGACAGATAGAGCACCCACCCAGGGCACCTCCGGCGAACGCCAGTCGTTCGGAGCAAGCCGTCAGGCTACATCGCCCAGCTTCTGCCTGGCACGGACGAGGGAGTCGTTTGCCTTGGTCATGAACCCGACTGCGTCGAGCAGCTCCTCGCGAACAGCGCTGTCTTCCGGCTCCCGCGCCTTGTCGGCCCACTCCCTGAACTCCTCACCGTGCTCGGCATTGTGCTCCACCCAGTAATCGAGTAGAGCCGCGAGCTTCTTCTTGTCGTCATCACTCATAGAGACTGTCCTCCTATCATAGTGAACAACGCGAGAGGTATATAATATGTGCTCGGGCCTTTGAGTGTCCACCTAATGCAGGGAGAGCGCCCGTCCAGGAAAGGCCCAACTGCATTGAGGAGCTGTTGAGCATGAAGAGCGTAAGATGGCAATTCCTTCTCGTCCTGGTACTGATCGTTCTGTCCGTGCTTCTTTACCTGGTTCACTATGCAATCTTTGAGGACACGCATCACATCTACATCTTCCTCATCGGCGACATCGCCTTTGTCCCGATCGAGGTCCTCCTCGTCACGCTCATTATACATCGCCTGTTGAGGGAGAACGAGAAGCGGCAGCGCCTGGAGAAGCTGAAGGTAGTGATCGGCACCTTCTTCAGCGGCGTCGGCACCAAGCTTCTCACCTACTTCTCCGATCTGGACCCTGAGCTGGAATCCATACGCAACAGCCTGGTCGTGACCAACGATTGGTCGGAGTCGGATTTTGCTACGGTAGCCAAGCGCCTGAAGGAATACGAGTACAAGATCAGCATTGACAAGGTCGACCTCGCTCAACTTCGATCGTTCCTGGTGGAGAAGAAGGACCTGCTCCTGCGCATTCTGGAGAACCCGACGCTCCTCGAGCACGAAAGATTCACCAACCTTCTCCAGGCCATCTTCCATCTGTCCGAGGAACTGGAGAGCAGGGAGGACATAGACAACCTGCCCCAGAGCGACCTTGACCACTTGGCCAACGACATCAAGAGGGCCTACGTGCAGTTGGTTCGCGAATGGCTGGATTATGTCAAATACTTGAAGGCAACCTATCCTTACCTCTTCTCGCTCGCGATCAGGTTGAATCCGTTCGACCTCGGGGCCTCTCCACTGGTGCGCTAGAGGCCGATGCTGGACTCTGCGTGTCGGCGCGATCCCAGTTGACACTGGGTGCGCAGCACAGGGCATGCATGCTCCGGGCTGAAATCCTCACCAATCCTATCAAAACCTCCAGAAATTGCGCATCCTACGTTGAGAGAACCGCCAATTGGGTTGCCAGAAGGCGATTCTTGTGTGACAATGAGTCCACTATATATTCGTCCACGCGTACCCGGCGCCCGACCACTTCCCTTTCCCTTTGATCAAACATAATCCGCTATCTTCATCTCATACAAGAGGTGACGCAATGGCCGGTCGATTCAAGAGAACAAAGGACATCACATCGTTCCAGGCGTTCGCGGCGTACCTGTGGTCGCATCCCACCCAGCCAATCATACTGGGTCAGGTCAACGTCGATATGTCAAGGGCCCTGGACTACATCAAAAGGTACTCCGAGCTACACGACGTCAAGGTGACTGTCACACATCTGGTCATCGCTGCGGCAGCCCAGTTCCTGGCGAAGCACCCCGAGATAAACATGAAGTGTCAGGGGGGCAAGTTCTACCGAAGGGAAGACGTCGATGTCTTCAACCTGGTGCACGTCCCCGGGGGAAAGGACTTGTCAGGCGTGATGCTGCGCGACTGTGACAGGCTGTCCCTGGCCGACATCGCGCAGAACTTTCGGAGCCGGGCCACGGAGGTGAAGGACCAGAGGCACGATACCTACGGCGACGGCATGAGCCTGTTCAAGGGGTATCCGACCTGGCTGACGCGTCTCATGCTGAAAGCGGCCGACTTCTACATCAACACGATGCATAAAGACCTGTCGCGATTCGGCATACCACGCGACCCGTTCGGGTCGGTGATCGTGACTTCAGTAGGCATGTTCGGCGTCGAGGAGGCCTACGGGCCACTTCCTACGTTTGCGCGGGCGCCGATATTCCTTTGCGTCACCAAGGTCACCGACAGACCGTGGGTTGAGAACGGTACGGTAGTGGCCCGCCCGGTGATGAAGATAGGCGTGACGCTCGACCACAGGTTGATGGATGGCTACAAAGGGGCCCAACTGGCCAACCACCTCAAGCAAACCCTCAGCGACCCGATCAGGGCGTTCGGTCTTACCACAAAGGTGCCGGTGGGAGATGGTGTGCTCAACGGTGACCCAATGGTAGCCGTCAGCGCGGTCTGACTAATCGCCGGCCAGGGGTGCACCCTTCAACAGCGGACTTATCTCGGAGACTATTGGCAGCTCGATCGTGAAGATGGCTCCCTCGCCAAACTTGCTGCTCACGGATATGGTGCCCCCGTGCTCCTCCACGAGCCCGTAGCATATGCTCAGCCCTAGACCCGTGCCCTTTCCCACCTCCTTCGTCGTGAAGAAGGGGTCGAAGATCCTCCCCAGGTTCTCCTCCGGAATACCCTTCCCGTCATCAGCGAAGATAATCCGTATGGCCTTCCCCGCCATGTGAGTCCTTACGCGCAGCGCCCCGTGACCGCGAGCATCAGTCATCGCCTGCTCGGCGTTGGTTATCATGTTCACGAACACCTGCTGCAGCTGGTGGAAGTCCGCCATGATCTTCGGGAGGTGAGGATCGAGATCGGTAGCGACCTCTATATTGTTCACCTTCAATCTATAGGAGTGGAGCTCCAGACTGCGGTTCACAATGTCGTTTATGGAGATCAGTTTCTTCTCCGGGTTGTGCTTGCGGGCGAAGGAGAGCAGATTGCTGGTGATCTTCGAAGCGCGCAGAGCCTCACTGTAGATCGTCTCCACATCGGTTCTCACAGTCTCATCGAGGTCCTCCCTCGAGGCAAGGAACTGGGCGAAGCCCTGGACCGCTGCCAGAGGGTTGTTGAGTTCATGCGCTACGCCGGCTGCCAACTCGCCCACCGCCGCCAATCGACCCGCGAGCTGTAGCTGCTGCTCCATCCTCAACCTCTCAGCCTCGGCTCTTTTCCGCTCCGTGATATCCCGCACCACGGCGACCAACTCGGGGGGCTCTTTGCCCCGAATCTTCGAGACCGTGTATTCTATATCGACCACCTGTCCATTCTTGCGCCTTATCCGCGCCGTATCGAAAAACCTACCCTTCTCCGCTATCTCCTTTCGCATAATGCGATTGATCTCATCAGTATTGCTGTCCAGCGGATAGAGGAAGCGAGCATCAACGCCCACGAGTTCATCCCGTGTGTAGCCACATACCTCCTCAACGCTATCGTTACACCAAGTGATGACGCCGTCTCTATACTGGAACACGGCGTCCGCGAGGCTGCCCACAAGCGCCGCATAGTGCTGCTCGGATATCCGCAACGCCTCCTCGGCACGTTTGCACTCGACCGTCATAGCAGCGATCGATGCTACAGCCTCGAGCGCCTCCAGGTCCTGCTCGTTGAAGTCGCTGCCATCCCGCTTGTTGAGCACCTCGATGACGCCGATCAGCTTGCCGTATATCACGAGAGGGGCGCACATGATAGCCCTGGTCACGAAACCAGTAGACATATCGACGTCCTTGCAGAATCGCTTGTCCTTGGAGACGTCGTTGACGATCACAGGCTTTCCGTGCCTCGCTACCCAACCCGCGATGCCCGTGTTGATGCTGATCCTTGCCCTCTCCAGATTCTGACCGACTTCACCCTCAGCGATTTCAAACACGAGCTCCTTTTTCTCCTCGTCCAACAGGAGAACGGAAGAGGCAGAAGCCTTCAGCGCCTGCTCGGTCATGCGCACAATTTGGGCTACGAGCTGGGATACCTCAGGAACCGAGCTGGCTTGCCGGCCCACCTCGCGCAGGAGGTCGAGACCAGAATCGCGGCCCTCTGTTTGATCTACGTTCATGACTCCATCGACTCCGGGGGCTCCATCATCAGGCAAACGGGCCCATCGCCTCGCAACGGACTCCGACGCACCGGAACCCGTCCCTCAATGAAGCAAGCATACACAACTAGACCCCTTGGGTAAGGCTTCCGCATGGAGCTCACTCGTGCCTGACTATCTGGCGCTTATCCTACCATCGGGCCCGCGATTAATGAATAGCGATATGGTAACCCACCGCAACGTAACCAAAGTACTGGTAGAATGTATCTGTACAGTATTATCACCGCCATGGTTGAGCGATCCAGCCGTCAGTACCCTACGAGGGTGTTACTGTGGCATTCGAAGCAGAACCCACCAGACTTTCTATCGAACGAACGGCCGAGGTCTCATTGACTCAAATGCGTTCGGGCGCAACGTGGTATGTATCAAGGCCCCTCGTGTCACCGCAGATGATATGCGAGAGTCAATCAGGTACTTCATGTTCCATGTCATGGAGAGTATTATGAACAACGGAGCACCATGAATATGTCCATTGTCGATACCGTCATTCTAGGATATGCTGCGAATCAACCAGACTTCGCAGCATGGTGCCAATCCACGTGCCCGAATCTGAGCGATATTGCGGGTAAGTCTTCCTGATGAACACTCCTCTTGAACCAGTCAAGACATGCCGCGAGGGATCATCGTC
>CAZGDV010000039.1:0-24641 GCA_964524995.1 uncultured Dehalococcoidia bacterium
GTTGTAATAAAGATCTTCAGCATCCCTATCGTGGTTAGAGCGATGATGTGGATGACTCAGGTTATGACACGACGGAAGGGGGGACAACCGGAATCCTAGAGCCAAGGTTACCATTCTGGACAGTCAGGGCCAGTCTCCGCAGATCATCGTAACCCCATGTGTCCAGTCATAAAGGTGCACTCCACATCACTACACGCCATCCTGGATTTCCTCTACGGTGACCTTCACCACATGATTGACTTTCTTGTCGCGGGCTGCGTATTCCTTACTGATCCGATCGAAGAGTTCTCCCGAATCGACAATCTCGGCCTTACCCCAGATTCGGCATCCCTTCCTGTCTTGAGAGTCCAATACCATGGCACAAACCTGCGGATTCTCTCTTAGATTGGAGACAGTACGTGGTGAATTGATGTCAGCGAAGACCACGTGATCATCGTCGAGCACGCGAAACGACCCTTTGGCTGACACATTCGGTCTCCCATCCCTGCTCGCCGTGGCCACTATGCCAGGACGAATCTCAGCGATAGTCTCCTTAATCCTCTGTGACAGTTTCCCCATGAGGCACCTCCGACCATTACATTCGGATTTCCCATTTCAACCCGCCGTGAGGCACTATTCATCCCCAAGGCTACGGTGAGCAATGATACACCTACAGCACCAAGTGTGGCAAACCTTCGGCAAGCCGCCTTGGACACCCGAGGCGTCCTGGTAGGCCATAAAGCGATGGCAGGGAGTGGTCTCAAGGTCGAGGTCACAGCAACGATTGGCGTGGAGCGAACCTACGGCTTGCTAGTAGTCGAGGCCTGCACGCGCCTTGATCCCCTTGTGGTAAGGGTGTTTAATGTCGTTCATCTGGGTCACCAGATCAGCAAGCGCCATCAGCCTTTCATCTGCATAGCGACCGGTGAGAATGAGCTCAACATGCTCCGGCTTCTCCTCGATCAGTTTGACAACATCGTCAACTGACACGAGCCCCCAACCGGAAGCTACATTGACCTCGTCGAGTACCACCAGGTCGTATTTGCCGCTGAGTACCGCTTCCCTGGCAACCTCAAGCGCTTTGCCAGCCTCTTCTCTGTCTATCTCTTCGATGTTGCTGGGGTCCACAAAGCTCAGCCTGCCGAAAACAGCCAGAGTAACATTGGGGAAGCCGGAGAGTATCTTTCGTTCGCCGTAGGGGAAGTCGCCTTTCATAAACTGGACAATGAATACCCGGAAGCCATGGGCCAGGGCGCGTAGTATCACTCCTATTGCCGCCGAAGTCTTACCCTTGCCATCGCCAGTGAAGAGTTCTACGAGACCTTTTCTGCCTTCAGGTTCTTGTGGTGCGTCTGTCATCTACTTGGTTTCGATTCGGTTGGCAATGCCACTCGCACTTTACTTTAGCACATCGAGCCCCACATCTGTCAAGGAAACCCGCTCGTTCGCAAAGTACTCATGGATGAGTCTCCAGCACAATTTGGTAATGAACCCTCCAGGTATCCTAGCAACTTCTCTCCAATCAGTGTGTCCCAGGTTCGAGTCCCTGACGGCTTACCAGCCAAACTCAATCCAAGGCCAGGACGAAGCTGACAGGGTTGGAAGGGCCTAGAGGTGCCGGTCGAAGTCCTGTATGTCGAGCAACATCGAGAGACAAATGACTACCCACTCGTGAGCCGATTATGCCGGATTCAGTGTGAGCCGAGATACTGCAGCTTCCTCGACATCCTGCTGTGCCCACAGCATCGGATGATACTCGATGTCACGCCAGTGCTCGATCATATCGTCATACTGGGCATTGTAGGGATGACCGCTCTGCCCTGTGGTGTGGACACTCACGCTCCGCGTGAAGTCTGCCAGATCGACAATCATGCGCATCGACGGCAACCCCACCACCTCGAAGTCCTCATCGGAGCCCACGCCCCACACCGTGTTGTTCAACACGGCTGTGCTCCCGCTGACATCGAACGGGCCTCGATTGACCATCCGCTCGATGAACCATACACCGCTGGCTCCGAGCGGGTTGCTTACGAAGCTGGCCTTGTGCAGATCACCCCATGCCCACCTGTCTCGGTCATTCCCTAATACATCTACCGTCTTATCATAGGCCTCTCGGAATGACTGGAGCAGAATGTCATCGCGCTCTTCTATGACGTCAGGTGTACCGGCCTTGTCCCACCAAGCGTTGGTCGGGTCCTGCAACAGGAGAGCGGTCGCCCTCATGTCACTGTCACTGCCTATGGCCTTGTCCTCAACCTCCAAGTCCTCGTGCACAAGCTGCTCGTTGAACAGGTTCTCCATCAGTCGCGCCCAGAACTGGGCGTATAGAGCAGCCTGTGCACTTTCGGCGTCGAACTGATAGTCCCAGTCGAGAAGCCAATCCCGGGCCTCCGCAAGCTCCCCATCATCGAATTCTACGGCGGCCAAGTAGGGCATTACCTCCATGGCGCTGATGGATTTGTCATCCCCTTGCATCTGCTGGTAACTCTCGATGGTATGAGGGATGCCGGCCTCGAGCAGCTCCACGATGCGTTCCGCGCGATAGCCATAGTCATGTTCACGACTGAAGACATAGTTCAGACCCTCTCCCAACTCCTGCGCCAGCAGATCGTAGTACTCCGGGGGAACAACCACCTGGTTGGCGGTGGCGATGTACCCCCGCTGGGGATTGAGGACACTGGGCAGCAGATCAAATGGTACGTAGCCCTGCCATTCGAACTCGTCCGTCCAGCCGGGAGCAGGGAGAACACCGGTGTGGTTTCCTGCCCGAATGGGTATGCGTCCGGGCATCTGATAGCCGATATTACCAGACGTGTCGGCGTAGACGAAATTCTGCGACGGCACTTCCCAGTATTGAAGAGCATCCCGGAATTCATCCCAGTTGGTTGCACTATCGATCCCGAGGACCGCCCGGGTGATCGTGCTGGGCTCCAGACCCGTCCACTGCAGTGCCAATGGACCGTCTACGTTAAGACCAAGGACATCACTGGTATCTTCGTCCAGCTCATTGTCATTGATGATCGGCCCGAATGGCGTTTCCCTGACCTGGATAACGACTTTTTCGTCTCCCCCCGCGAAACGGATAGTCTCCTCCCGCACATTCATGTCGCGCCACTCGCCATTCCACTCATACTGGAGCGGGTCCTCCGAATTGACCCGAATGCGGTACAGGTCCGCCACATCCGGGCCGGTATTAGTGACCCCCCAAGCGATGTAGCTGTTGTGACCTATCACCACCCCCGGTATTGGCGAGAACGTGAACCCCGTCACATCGAACGGCTCCTCTCCGCCGTCGGGGAGGCAATGAAGCCCGATTTCATACCAGATGGATGGAAGCTGTATGCCAAGGTGCGGGTCGTTGGCCAGCAGCGGCATGCCGCTTTCCGTCAGGTTGCCGCTCACTACCCAGTTGTTGCTGCCTATACCTCTGCCCCGGCCGAACACGAGACTGACGTCAAGCCTGGTATCGCCACCAGCGAGGAGGAGCTCTTCGGGCTCCTCGCCGTTGCCATCAGCCTCGTTCTCCACTATCGATGGAGCAAGACCCAGGTCGTCCAGTTGGACTATGGTCGGCCTCTCACCGAACGGCCACGACGGGGTCATCCACTGGTCGGCCATTTCCTTCCCGACGAGCTCGTAGACCGTCGAACGGGTCTCTTCGATATTTCCTCCGGGACTGAGGTCCCATGCTATGACCTTGCCCCATACGAGTGAGTCGGCAATCGTCCAGGGCTCGACCTCAATCGACTTACCTGCAAGCCTGAGCACGCCATACTCGAGAGCCAGGTCGCACGCGCTTCGGCTGTGGATATAAGCATTGACGCCGTCAGCAAAGGCCTGCAGATGCGCCTTACTCTCGCTGTCAAGGAGGTCTACCTCCTGCTCGGCCACCCTCCGCCAACCCATAGTCCGGATGAGTATGTCAACCTCAAGGATGTCGTCATCCCTCCCCGTTATCTCCCCGATCCGGCCGCTGCCGACATGTCGCCAAAGCTCCATCTGCCACCAGCGGTCCTGGGCCTGGGTATATCCCTGAGCGAAGAACAGATCATGCATGTTCCGAGCGTAGATGTGTGGTACGCCCCACTCATCCCGCAGGACCTCGACTGTATCAAGAAGTCCCTCTACCACAATCTCCCCATCATGTTTCGGGAGGGGACCCCGTGTGAGATCCCAATACAGGACACCACCGGCAATCAGGACGGCCACCACAATCACACCGATGCCAATCAGGACAATCCTAACAGCCTTGCTCTTGAACATTCGCGCCATAGCGTTCCCTCTCGACGCAGGTTGCCTTGTGGGGAAATCCTAGACACTAGCGCAGCTGTTGTCAATTGCCTGTCGCGGGGGCACCCGACTGCCCATTAGGCAAGGCGCAGCTGTGTACCCAATCTATAGAATGGCCCCAGCCTCCTGTGTTTGAAATACCGCTCAATGCAGTGTATGATATGCCAACCTTGTCAGGAGGTTTGCGATGACCCTGCAGATACCCGAAGACATGAAGGCAGTGATGTACCAGACTTGGCTTCCCGAGCTAATGCGGACATTGCTGGAGGAGATCAAGCAGCTTCCCAAGGAACACAGGGAAGCCTTGCTGACCAAGATGTGCACAACCTGCGAGGAGATGGCCATGGCGGGCGCCGTGGGCATCCAACCGGGTATGAGTTGGGACGACTACGTCAAGTACGTGCGGGAAGCACCACCGCCGATAGGACCTTGGAGAATAGAGCATGATGGCAACACGTACGACTTGATCTACGATGCCACCATGGGGCCCGACGGCAAGCCCATGTGCCATTGCCCTCTCGTCCAGCTCGGAATGTTGAACGAGCACATACCCTTCTGCTGTGACAGCGGGGCGCGCCTCTCGGGGAAGATGATAGCGGCAGCCACGAAGAAGCAGGTTGAGAGCGCGCAAGTGGTAGACTCGCCGTTGAGGACCGGTGCCCCGGTCTGCCACTACAGGGTGCGAGTGAAGTAGGTCGGAGCGCGGTGCCAGCTACGATGGCGCATTGCAGCCATTTGGCTACTCGCCCTTCTGCGAGCGCTTGTCGGGCATCGTCACCGCTCCGGGGTTCCCCGGTGACTCCTTCAGCTTCATGTGAAGCATGTCGAGTGATTTCAACTGCAGGGGCCTCAGCAACTCCCCGAACTGCTCGAGCTGTTCGTCAGTCATCACCGACATGGTCTCAGCGATTACATCCTTCAGTATCTCAACGGCGGGGCCACATGCGTCCTCGCCTTTCTTGGTTAACTTGACTTCGGTGTAGGGATGACCGGGTCTCTTCGGTATTCGCTCGACAAGGCCCTCTTTCTCCATCCGATTGAGGAGTGCGGCGACCGTGTGGGGCGCTCTGAACACGAGCCGGGCTATCTCAGCCGGGTGAAGAGGCCCTGGGAAGTCGCGACAGGCCCACAGCACGGCGATGCTCTCGGGAGTCGCGCCTATCTCACCCAGCCTCGCCTCCACAACCCGGTTGATGGCGATCCATGTGTGGCGAAGTTGTGCGTATGCCGTAAGGGATGCGCCAGCGAATCTGTAATCGTACATAGCAAAGGCCGCGTGCCGACCCGTCAGGTATCTGACCCAGCCGTTCAGGATTATATCACAGAGACGCGGCTTCGCCGAAATGTGCGTTCCGCGGTCAATGGCCCCCACCCGGACGGTGTACGAATCATTGACAGCGATGTTATAATAATCGATACATAGTCGATATCGACGGTCTTACTTGTGCACTATGCCCCACCGCTTTGGGAGCACCCTGCCCGGCAAAGCGGTGCAGCCCTGCCGGCGGTGCCGCAAGGAACGATGGAGGAACGAGAACAATGAGCGAAGCGAAGCGCGCCAGACTGTTCGAGCACCCGCTTGTCTACGGCTCTTTCAGAAGCTGGATGAGGCTGCTGTGGGACAACAAGGACATAGACGCGAAATACCTGCCACGCGCAGCGGTAGTGACGCTGTCGACCCTGTTCACGAGCCCCCTGCGTCTGTATGAGTCGGTCCGGTACCGCGGGATCGTGAAGAGCACGCAGGTGCACCCGTCACCGATCTTCATCATAGGTCACTGGCGCACCGGCACAACTCATCTTCACAACCTGCTGTGCCAAGACGAGAGCAATGGGTACGTTTCCACGTTCCAGGCATTCGCGCCAGGACTCTCCCTGACCGGAGACAGGACGATTAAGCGACCATTCAACAAGATAGCCCAGAGGATGCACCCGACGAGGGAGATCGATAACATACCCCTTTCCCTGGACAGCCCGGAGGAAGAGGACCTAGCCGTCGCCTGCATGTCGCCGTACTCATACCTGCATATGTACACGTTCCCGCGACGCGCCCGCCACTACTTCGAGGGATACATAACCAACTTCGACGATCTGCCCGATTCGGTCCTGGCCAAGTGGAAGAACATATATCTTCTCACGCTCCGCAAGGCTACTCTGGCTGCCGAGGGACGGCGTCTCGTAATCAAGAACTGCGCCGACAGCGCACGACTCACGACACTACTCAAGATATTCCCCGACGCCAAGTTCGTTCACATCTACCGCAACCCCTACGATGTCTTCCGCTCAACCCGGCATCTGTACTGGACAGTGTTGCAGCGATCACAGCTCCAGGAGATCAGTCGGGATGAACTCGAAGCGTTGGCTCTGGAATTCTATACACAGTTGATGCAAAGGCTGCTGCAGGACAAGGCCCTCATTCCGGAGGGCAACCTGGTCGAGGTAAGATTCGAAGACCTGGAGAAGCAGCCAATGGCAGAGCTGCGCAGGGTATACGAGACGCTCAGCCTGCCCGGATTCCCAGAGGCGGAACCGCGCTTCCAGCGCTACCTGGATTCCATCGCTGGATACAAGAAGCTCAACTACGCTCCCGACGACAGCCTCGTGGACAAAGTCAACGAGCATTGGGGCTTCGTGTTCGACCAGCTGGGCTACGAGCGTCTCGAACCGGCGGGCTCCCGCCGGACGGATTCGGGCCAAGTCGAGGGGGCAACGGCATGACCTTCCCCGGGGGGACTTATCCGCCGACATGGCTCGGGCTCCGCGATCCCCAGGTGTTGGTGAGGCTGAAGACCCTACTCCCTGCTTTCGAGAGTCCCTGACGCTGCAGGCACCCTACTCTACACACAAGATACTATCGTGCAGTCTCGTGATATGATAGCGAGTAGAAACCCGAACGGAGGAGATGGGAATGCCAAAGAGGATCAAATCATACATAGCCTTGGCATCGCTCGTGTTGGCTGCTGTCTTCATCACGATCTTTGCCCGCCGTCACGGTCCGGTGAGACGTATACCGAATGCACCGCTCCGCCCGCCGGTACCCGAACGCGAGAAGCTCATTCGATATCACCCGTCAGACTTCACCAAGGCGATACCACATGTGCCGATTCCTCAGCATCCCTACATGGCGCCGAATCCCGGCAGCAACATGCACTGTGACGCGTACATCAGCGACACCTACGAGGCGAGCGGCCCCCTCGGCCTGAAGCCGGAGGTCATATCGAGAACCCAGGGCTTCGGCGGGTACGGGACGATTACATTCGACAGCAAAAGACGGATCGTGGCGGTCTTCAGCAACGGAAGGAAGTTCAAGATCGAGCTGATGGACCCCTACACATTCGAAGAGCTGGCCTCATATGATCTCCCTCCGCGACACTGGAGCTTCTTCTTCAAGGGCATAAGGCCCTGGGAATACCTCGGTGCAGGCATGTATTTCTATCTGGACCACCTGGACCGCGCCGTAGTGCCCACGACCAGGAACACCATTCAGGTCGTCCAGGCCCCTGACCTCGTGACGAGCAAGAAGTTCGAACTGGTGCGCGAATACGATGTCGCGGAGTACATGGTGCCCGGAAAGGATGACAGCCCCGCGTTTGCGCTGCCCGATTGGGACGGTAAGTACTACTGGTTCGCAAGTGTAGAGGGTGTCGTAGGCACAATAGATGTCGATAGCGGCGTTGTCCGTACGATGCGGCTGCAGGGGGAGCTGGTTGAGAACTCCTTCGCCGTGGGCGAGGACGGCGTATTCATCATCTCTGACCAGGCTATGTATCGCTTCAGCCACGATGACAACGGCAACCCTGTCGCGGACTGGCGCACGGAGTATTCGAAGGCCGCCGAGAGAAAGGCCGGCCATATCAGCGTGGGTTCGGGGACCTCGACGACGCTGGCGGGGACCCCGAAAGACGGCTTGATCATCATCGCAGACAATGCTGAGCCGAGGATAAACCTGTTGTTCATCAAGCGTTCAGACGGTGCCGTGGTATGCGGCATACCACTGTTTGCAGAAGGCAAGAGCGGCACAGACCTGACCGTCATCGGCTTCGAGCATGCCGATGAGAACGGAAAGGGGACCGGGGTCTACTCGGCAATCGCGGAGAACAACTGGGGACCGCATACGTTCCCCTTCGTCCGTGCCGAACCGGGACTCACCCGCGTGGACGCCGTGAGGAATGGTGACGGGACATATACCTGCAAAGAGGTATGGACGACACGTGAGAAGAGTATCGGCGGGTTCAGACTGTCATTGGGAAACGGCCTGGTATACATATACGATCAGATCCTGTCACTCTGCAACTCGAAGTGGTACTTCACCGCCATAGATTTCAAGACCGGCGAAACGGTATACAGGAAGCTCACGGGTACAGGAATGGGGTACAACAACTGGCAAGGCTCTCTCTTTCTCCACCCCGACGGTGGGATAGCGGTTTCCACCACCATCTTCGGTGTGGTAATGATTCGAGATACAGTTCAGCAGCTGTGAGTGCAGATGGCTCACGTACTCGCGATAGTAGGCTTGGTCCTGGCCCTGGAACTCATGTTCCCCGGCATGCTCGTGGCCTGGCGGTTCGCATTCCCCGAAGCTGTTGAGCGCGCGCGATCGAGAGTCGACCGCACGCCATGGAAATGCTTCCTTCTGGGAATAGTGCCCGCCTTGATACTCGCCGCGATAGTCATCATCCTGGTGATCCTTCCGGTCGAGGTGACCAGGATCGCGGGATGCTCGCTCCTGCTTGTGACTCTCGCCTTCGCCGGGCTCGGAGCGGCGGGCCTGGCCGCCCAGGCGGGGGGAGCGTCAGCGATGCGGGACGCCATTCCGCACGGCCCTTTCGCGCGTATGCCGGGGCGCTTCCTGTTGGAGCTGGCGGCCTGCCTCTGGCTCGGCGCGGTAGCGACAGCGATTGTGCTGCCAGCGATGGCGGTCCTGCTCGCCCTTCCGATGGAGCTCAAGTGGCTCACGGCGAGTTCACTGTTCTTCGCGGTGTCCGCAGTCGTCACGATTTGGCTGTTGCGAGCCCGGACCACGGCGTCCGAGAAACGAGGCTCCTCGGGCATGAGACCGTCCTTTACGCGAGGAGTACTGAAGCTCGAACTGGTGGGAGGATTCCCCCTTATAGGCTGGTTTGTCGCGCTCCCCATCGGATTCGTGGTGGCGTTGGGCGCTTCGATGTTCGCGATGCTGCGTTGGACGCCACGCGAGCCGATTACTGCTGCACCACGCGCGCCCGGCTAGCTGGCGTCGCCCGTACGGTAAGGCCCATGTTCCATCTGCTTCTTGATGTCGGCAACTGTTGGAGGCCCGCTCTAGCTGCTACAATAGGATCGGTGATTGCAGCACCCATAGCCGCCGGTAGCGAGACGCTTCGGCACTAGCAAGGCTATTCACTCAATACCGAAAGGAGAACAGATGTCGGAACCCAAGAGCACCAACATCACCTGGCACAAGCCGGTTGTGACCCGGGAAGACAAGGAGGAGAGGAATCGCTATAAGGGCGTCGTATTATGGCTGACGGGACTGCCCAGCTCCGGCAAGTCCACCCTAGCCCATGAGATCGAGCGGTGCCTGTTTGAGAGGGGGTGCAGTTCCTACGTCCTCGACGGGGACAACATCCGTCACGGACTCAACAAGGACCTCGGCTTCTCACCCGAAGACCGCAACGAGAACATCCGCCGCATTGGCGAGGTCGCGCACCTGTTCGCCGACGCAGGCGTGATCGCGCTCACGGCGTTCATCTCGCCATACCGCGCAGACCGGAACCAGGCCAGGTCTTTGAACGAGCCCGGCAGATTCATTGAGATATTCTGCAAGTGCTCCGTCGAGGAGTGCGAGTCACGGGACCCCAAGGGTCTGTGGAAGAAGGCGAGGAAGGGCGAGATACCGGAGTTCACCGGTGTGGCCGCCCCCTATGAGGAACCCCTGGCCGCAGAGTTGGTCATCGAGACCGACAGATACGGCCTCGCTGAGTGTGCTGAGCAGGTAGTGCGATACCTTGAGGAGCACGACATCATGCAGAGGGCCCCTCAATCCTGACGGCCGAGTCCCCGTGGGGGGGACGATTCGTCCCAACTCAAGTCAGCAACCACACAACTAATGCTTGGTGCAGGAGACAAACGATGGATGACGGTTTGATCAAACCACACGGTTCGGATACGCTCAACCCGCTGTATGTAGCAGACGAGAGGAGACGAGCTGAGCTTCTTCAAGAGGCGGAGTCCCTCCCTTCTATCA
Organism: uncultured Dehalococcoidia bacterium; assembly: GCA_964524995.1. GTDB lineage: Bacteria > Chloroflexota > Dehalococcoidia > SZUA-161 > SZUA-161 > CAZGDV01. The sequence continues at coordinate 10,496 of CAZGDV010000039.1, forward strand.
TCGTATCCTCGGCAGCGGCCTCCAACGCAGTGATGCTCGCTTCCGGCTACTTCAATCCGCTTACCGGGTTCATGGGCCTGGCGGAGTCACTGAAGATAGCCGAAGGCATGCAGACGAAGGGCGGGCTGTTCTGGCCGGTGCCCATCACCAACGTGGTCAAAGACGCCGGTCCGGTCAGGACTGCAGGGCGCATCGCCCTCCGGGACCCGAATGTAGAGGGTAACCCGGTCATCGCCGTCCAGGATGTTGAGGCCATCGAGGATGTAGCCGAAGACCAGATGACGTCCATGGTCAAGAACGTATTCGGCACCCTCGACGGCGAGCACCCGGGGGTCGCGACGTGGATGGGGTCGGGAAGGACGATGATCTCAGGGCCGATCCAGGTGCTGAACTACTCGTACTTCGACAAGGAGTTCCCGGGCACCTTCCGCACCGCAGTCCAACTCCGAGAGACGCTGACCCGGAACGGGTGGAGGACGGTCGTAGCATTCCAGACGCGCAATCCCATGCACCGTGCGCATGAGGAGCTGGTACGCCTCGCGATGAACGAACTCAACGCCGACGGTGCGGTAATCCATATGCTTCTCGGCAGGTTGAAGAAGGGTGACATACCGGCGGACGTGCGAGACAAGTGCATAAGGAAGATGGTCGAGAAGTTCTTCCCGCCGAACACCGTCGAGATCGCCGGCTACGGGTTCGACATGCTGTACGCGGGGCCCCGCGAGGCGCTGCTGCACGCCATATTCCGGCAGAACATGGGGGCGACACACCTGATCGTAGGGCGAGACCATGCCGGCGTCGGCAGCTACTACGGTGGCTTCGACGCCCAGACCATATTCGACCAGATACCAAAGGATGCCCTCAAGATCGGCATATTCCGCGGCGATCACACCGTATGGTGCAACAGATGTGGCAAGATCGTGATGATGCGCGACTGCCCTCACGACAAGGACGACTACCTCATGCTATCGGGCACCAAGGTTCGTGAGATGCTCGCCGCCGGCCAGGAGCTGCCCCACGAATTCGCCCATCCGGAGGTGGCCAAAATACTGATGGACTACTACCGGGCTGAGGCGGCGAACTAGCCGCGTAATGCATCAGGCCGGAGTGTCAAGCATGAAGATCGACCTCCACATACACACCAAGACGGGCTCCGACGGCGCAATGACCCTGGAGGAGGTCTTCGCGGAGGCCAAGTCTCGCGGGATCGGGCTCATCTCTATCAGCGACCACGACTCCATCGATTGCCAGGAGAAAGCTGCCGAGCTCGCTCGAACCTACGGCATGGGCTACGTCCCCGGGGTGGAACTCAATGTGACCTTCGAGTACCCAGGGCGTCCGAATGGGGCGAAGCGCGTCTCTCTGGACCTGCTTGGCTACAGCTTCGCTATCGACAACCAACAGCTGAGAGACAAGCTCAGGGTCATGGCCGAGCACAGGGAGGGCAGGGCCCGGCAGATAATGGAGAACATAAACCGCGAGTTCGCAGCGGAGGGAATCCCGAAGCTCACGCAACAGGACATGGACGCCATTCGCGAAAGCGTGGACGGCGTCTTTGGGCGCCCCCACATAGCGGCATACCTGGAGAAGAAGGGCATAGTGAAGAGCAGGCAGGAGGCCTTCGACAAATACCTCGTCAAGTGCGACGTTCCCAAGTACCCGCTTTCCCTCGCCGAGGGGGCCGGCCTCATCAGAGGCGCTGGTGGACTGGCGGTGCTGGCGCACCCCAACGACCCCAACGGGACGTCGCTGGTCGGCCTGTCGCGAGACCTCGACGAACAGACCCGCATCATCGAAGAACACATGCTCCCGCACATCGACGGGATCGAGTGCTGGCATTCCAGGAACGATGCAACTACCACAGCTCACTACCTTGCCTTCGCGCAGCGGCACCGGCTCATCGCAAGCGGCGGCAGCGACTGCCATCAGAAGCCGGTGATAATGGGTACGCTGGAAGTACCTGACTGGGTTGCAGACCAGTTCAAGACATAGGCGGACTAAGCTAAGGGTTGCAGGGGGATGATGCGAAGAACCGCCCTTGCCTTGCTCGTGCTCTGCCTGTGGGTGTTGCCCTTCGCCGCGATCACACTGTCGATAATGGCATCGGACGGGTCAGCGACGAAGGCCATCCCCAACGGCTTGCTGTATCCCCTCGTGCCTGAGTCCGAGCAGTTCATCCGATACCGGCCCGCTGACTACTCGGCGCCGGTGGCACACGTGGAGATCCCACAACACCCCTTCATGGCGGCAAACCCCGGCAGCAACATGCACTGCGACGCCTACATGAGCGATGCCTACGAAGCCAGCGGACCGGTCGGATCGAATCCCGAGGTCGTTTCGAAAACGCAGGGCTTCGGCGGCTACGGCACCGTCGCCTTCGACTCCGCAGGACGCCTCGTCGGGGTGTACGGCAACGCGAGAGACTTCCAGATCGAGCTGATGGCCCCGTACACATTGGGGGAGCTGGGCTCCTACGACCTCCCGCCCCGTCCCTGGAGCCGACTCTTCGGCGGCGTCAGGCCGTGGAAGTACATCGGCGCCGGCATGTATTTCTATCTCGACGAGCAGGACCGTGCTGTCGTGCCAACAACCGTGAACACGGTCCAGATCGTCCAGGTGCCGGGGCCAGGGAGGGGGGAGGAGTTCGAGCTGGTGCGCGAATACGATCTCTCCGGCCACGTCGTTCCCGATACCGAGGACAGCGTAGCCTGGGTGTTGCCCGATTGGGGCGGCGACTACTACTGGTATGCGACGACTCAGGGAATCGTGGGTACGGTTGAGATAGAGTCCAGCGCTGTCCGCACTCTTCGTTTAGAGGGAGAGCTGATCGAGAACTCGTTTGCCGTTGGCGAGGAAGGCGTATTCATCATATCCGACAGGGCTATGTACCGTTTCAGCCAGGACGGAGACGGCGATATCACAGTTGACTGGCGCACCGAGTACGATCCGGGCAGCCAGGCCAAGCCCGGCCATATAACGCGCGGATCTGGCACATCGGTGACCCTTGCCGGTGGGACCGACGGGCTCGTCGTGATCGCCGACAACGCCGAGCCCAGAATCAACCTCCTTCTCCTTGAGCGCTCAGACGGCACCATCGTGTGCAGTACACCGGTCTTCGAGGAAGGCAAAAGCGGGACCGACCTGACGACGATAGGCTTCGAGCACGCCAACAGCGAGGGCAACGGCACGGGCATCTACTCGGTGATCGTGGAGAACAACTGGGGACACCATTCGTTCCCGTTCTCGCAACCCGTTCCGGGGCTGACAAGGGTGGATGTTACCAGGCACGATGATGGCACCTACACGTGCGGCGAGGTCTGGACCAGCGACGAGATGAGCGTCGGGGGATTCAGGCTGTCATTCGGAAACGGCCTCGTCTACATCTACGACAAGCAGGGGTCTTTCGTGAACACTAAGTGGTACTTCACCGCCCTGGATTTCGCGACGGGCGACGCCGTGTACAGGAAGATGACCGGGACGGGCCAGGGCTACAACAACTGGCAGGGATCGTTGTTCCTGCACCCGGATGGCGGAGCGGCGTACTCGACAACCATCTTCGGACTGGTGATGCTGCGTGACGGCATCTACCCCTAACAGCGCTGTTGAGGTGGAACATGCATGTCCTGATAACAGGAGCCGCCGGTAATCTGGGGCCCTCTGTGTGCCGGGCCTTCGCGGAAGACGGGCAGAGCCTGCGCGTTCTGGTCCATCGCAAGCGCCCCAAGAACCTGGATAGCAGGGTCGAGATAGCGTGGGGCGACGTGACAGACGCGGAGTCCGTCAGGCGAGCGATAGATGGCGTCGATGCCGTCGTTCATCTCGCCGGCCTGGTACAACCGCAGACGGAAGCTGAGCCAGAGCTGGCAGAGCGGGTCAATGTCGGCGGGACGCGGGTCGTCCTCGATGCGATCAAGAGGCTGGACAGCAGTATCCCCTTCGTGTTCACATCCTCCACAGCCGTGTTCGGGCCTTGTCCTGAGGCCACAGAGTGCCTGCACCCCGACCGAAACCCGTGTAACCCGACATCGGTCTACGGGCAGACCAAGGCCCGCGCGGAGGAGACGATCCGGGAATCGGGAATCGACTACGTGATCCTGCGCCTGACGTCGATTCCGTACCAGAAGCTCGGGATTAGCGACTTCCGGACCCACATGTACACGATTCCACTGAAGAACCGCATCGAGTTCTGCCACCCGCAGGACATGGCGCTCGCTGTCCTGAACTCCGTCAAGCGGTTCGACGCGGCGAAAGGCAACACGCTGATGATAGGGGGTGGGCCGAGTCAGCAGATGCTCTTCGAGGACATGCTGCGCACGATTCTCAGTAAGTTCGGCCTGCCCGTGCCGCCGCGACACAAGTTTGCATCCGAACCCTTCCCACTCCACTGGTACGACACGAGCGCGTCCCAGGAGCTGCTTCAGTACCAGAGAAGGACCATAGACGACTACTGCAACGACCTCGCCAGTCAGTTCCCCGCGCCAGCCGTGGCCATCCTCCGGCGCTTCATCGGCCCCGCCCTGGGACGCCTCATATTCCGGCTCTTGTGACGGAAGGAGGCGGGCTACCGGATAACGCGCCCCTCCCCGGCGGCCAACTCACTGGCAAACAGTGCAGCTCCGATAGCGCCGATAATCTGGGGATCGTACGGAAAGCGAACGAATTCGACGCCCAGATGCTTTTCGAGCGCCTCCACAACCGCCTCGTTCTTCGCGAGCCCGCCCGTGATAGCGACGTCCTTCCTCACACCCATGTTGCGGGCCAGGCCGGCGATACGGCGGGCGATTATGTCGGCGATCCCGGCGGCGATATCGGCTGTCTCGAACCCTTCGAGGACGAGATGCCTTATCTCGATCTCCGTGAGTATGCAGCAGGGCTCCTGCAGCACCACCGGGTCCGATGCCCGTCGTGCATACGTGCCCAACTCTGATACCTCCAGGCCGATGGCTTCGGTCATGATTTCGACGGCTCGACCGGTCCCCGCCGCACACTTCGTGTTCATTCGGAAGTCATCAATCTGGCCCCTATCATTCACTCCGATGGCCTTGCAGTCCTGCCCCCCGCCATCGATTATCGTTCTGATGCTTGGCACGAGCCAATGCGCACCCTTCCCGTGACAGGATATCTCGCTGTAGTTGCCGCTGCTGAAAGGCACGATCTCGCGACCGTACCCGGTGCTGACGTAGCACGTGATGTCCTCGTACCCCAATCCCAGGCGCTTCAACAGGCCGTCCATTACATCGGTTGCCGACTGGACCGCGCTCGCCCTGCAGGCAATTATCTCGAATCCGAGGATATCGTCCCCGTCCAACACGACAGCCTTGGCCGTGGCGGCACCCACATCACATCCGGCGCACAATGTCATTCCGGCAGCCCTACCTCTGTCCCTGCTCGGCTTCGTCCTTCGCCAGGAGCGCAGCGCCAAGTGCGCCCACCACCTGCGGATCAATGCCGCCGAGGCTGGCGAGTTCGACGCCCAGCTTGCTCTCGACCTCTCTCCTCACCGCGACGTTCTTGGCCACACCACCCACTATCGCCACCTTCTCTATCTTAGCCACACGCTTCGACAGTCCCACGATCCTGGATGCCACCGAGGCGGCCATCCCCGCGTAAATGTCCAGTCGATCGTACCCATCGTTGACCAGCGAGATGACCTCGCTCTCGGCCAGGATCACGCACTGGTTGGTCATTGGCACAGGGTCTCTGCCATCGAGCAGCGCCGGGTCCACATCCAGAGGCAGCTCCAGGGCTTTGGCCATGATCTCGACGAACTTGCCTGTTCCGGCCACGCATTTGTCGATGATGGCGGTCTCGGAGATCCTGCCCCTCGGATCGATGTTGAAGGCGTTGACCGTGTGCCCCCCCACGTCGATGACCGTTCTGATCGCGGGATCGATGTCCCACAGGGCCCGCTGCAGGCAGAACTCGGAGTGGGCCGTCGCGTCGGCGATATGGACAGCCTTCTTGCCGAAACCCGTGGACAGGCACCGCGCCAGATGCCCTTCGGTGACTCCTGCCCTGGCCATGGCCGCGTCCATTACAGCAACGGCTGCCTGCCTCGGGAGATTCCTGTAGGGAAGCATCTCGAGCGCAAGCACGCGGCCCTCTTCATCCACTATCGCCGCCTTGGCCGACGAGATTCCGAGATCACACCCCGCGAATATCATGAACACTCACAACTGCTTCAGCCTACCGGCGATTCCGACTCGACGACGATCTCTGTCCTCACACGTCGCTGTGGCGTCCTTATCAATGCAAGGCATACCAGAGCCAGTATAGCGAATCCAGCGCCGACCAGGAAGGCGATGTCATAGCTGCCGGTCCGATCGTAGACCGTCCCGAATACCCACGGGCCGAGCGCCGAGACGGAGGCGCTTTCCACGCCCACTATGCCCAGCAGGACGGGCATACTGACCATGCCGTACAGGTCACCGAGATAGGTGGGGAAAATCCCTATACTGCTGCCATAGCTCAAACCCAGGATAACAGCGAACACAGCCACCCCCAACTTGCTGTCGACCGTGATAGCCAGGAAAGCGCTGGCGACAACACCCACAACCGAGAAGTACAGAACAGGCTTGCGTCCGAACCGGCCCATCAACCTGTCAGAGGCCAGGCCTCCCAACAGCCTGGCGAGGACGGCGGTGCCTGCCAGCACCGTCACCATTGCCACGCCGTAGCCTGAGCCGAAGCCGAGGTCCTTGTCTACCCAGACCTTAAGATGGCCGATCATGGCTATGATGAGCACCAGAAATCCCGCCTGGGCCATCATGTAGAGCCACAGCGCTCTGGTCCTCAGGGCATCCCTGATCGGCCAGCTTCCCGCCATGGGAACGACGTGTTCCTGCAATCCCGAGGCGACTTCTGGCCCGGGAGCGCCATCCGGCTGTTCCCCCATCGATTCTGGGTCTCTCCTCAGAAGCAGCGCACCTGCGATCACGCCCGCCGCCAGGATCGCGGCGAGCACCCTGTATGCCGACTGCCAGCCTACCGCGTCGATCAGCGCTTGGGCAATGACGGGGCCCACGGCAAGCCCTACACCCGATCCGGTCAGCGCCAGCGACATGGCGAAGCCGGCCCTTCGATGGAACCACCTTCTCACGGTGGCCACCGTAGGGATGTAAAATGCCATCGAGATCCCCGCCGGAAGGAGGAGACCGTACGTGAGGTAGAAGTGCCAGTGCTGCGACGTCAGACTGATAAGGGCCATGGAGCCGGAAGCAATCACCGCGCCCACGGCAACGAGCGCGCGGGGGCCGACTCGGTTAAGCATCAACCCGACGACCGGCCCGCACAGCGCCATGATCACCATGTTCAGTGTGAAGCCCAGGGATAGAGAACCCCGGCTCCAGCCGAATTGGTCCAGCAACTCGCTGAAGAACACGGAGAAGCTGCCTATCTGAAACCCGCTGCAGAGCAGCATTATCAGCCAGGCAGCACCAACGATCACCCAGCCATAGAACACTCTTCCATGGCGTCTGTCAGACCGGCTCTCCATCCTCAGGTGCAGTATACCGGGATTCGAGTGGCCGGGTAACTGACACTAGCCTGATGCTCCGATCGTGTACACACTATGTCTCATGGTGCCACCACCAACAGCGGGCCAAGAGTACAGCCAGGAGGTGGTACAATGAGTCGCAGTGGGTCGCGCCAGTAGCTGTACGAACGATCTATTCGAGGTGCATCATGGGTGAATTACTGGAGACGCCTGACAGGGCAGTGGTGGGCGGGCAGGTGCAGTTCGGCCGCTTCGGAGCACCATTCCAGGACCTGAACCTCCTGGACGCACAGTGCGGGATACCGCGGTTCGGCGGACTGAGGCGCTTTCGGCTCAAGGAGTGGGTACACATCGCACTGGTACATGACGACTGGTACCTCAGCCTGGCAGCAGTTGATGCCAAGTTCCTGGTGACCTCCTGGCTGCACCTGTTCGATCGCCGGAATCGCGAAGCCTTCGAGCACGTGCGAAAGCTGCCGCCAGGCAGGTTCCGCGCCCCCGCGAACGTATTGGACCATTCCGGAAAGATCGAGGCCGGGGGATACAGGCTGTCCGTGCACAACCACCTCCAGCGCCAGGAGCACCGTTTCCAGATCGAGGTGGGCAGAAAGGGAGCTCTGCCCTCGGTGTCGGGCACGGTGGTGCTTCACGAGGACCCCGCCCGGACGCAGCCGCTGGTGGCGCTGCTACCCCTGGGGCCCAACCGCCCGATGTTCACTCACAAGTCGGCCTGCCCCGCGAGCGGGGTGATCGAGATAGGGGGCGAGAGGGTGGAGTTCACCCCGGAGCGCAACGTGGGGTTGCTGGACTATCACAAGGCGTATTACCCGCACAACACCTTCTGGAAGTGGGCCACCTTCGCCATGATCGACGCGACCGGGAATCTGCTGGGAGCCAACCTCACACACAACGTGATCGAGGACGACGAGCGATTCAACGAGAACTGCATCTGGCACGGCAACTCCGTCTCGCTGGTAGGAGCCGCCCGCTTCGACATCCCGAAAGACCCCATGCAGCCATGGAGGATCAAGACCACGGATGGGGCCGTGGACCTCGAGCTTATCCCGCAGGGAATGCGTCGCGAGCGACTGAACCTCGGCCTGGCCCGGTCGGACTACGATCAACCATACGGTCTCTACTCCGGCACACTGGTGGATTCCGAAGGCAGGAAACACACAGTCGCGGATTCCTTCGGCGTGGCCGAAGACCACGTTGCGGCCTGGTAAGCCACCTGGTTGAACAAAGGAATGGCTCGGTGAGATATGTGAAGCCCCGGCTTCCGCCGGGGCTTCACCATTCGGCAACAACTGTAGCTACTTGTCAAACTCAGTTGTCCAGATCCAGGCCCGGATTTCTAGGCATAGCGTCCGCAGGCAAAACCTTCGCCCAATTTGCACCACACACAGCTGCCCGGCGTCTCATCGGCGATCATAAGCTGCGATTCGCATGCGCCGCAGAGACGTTCCTCCCCGGGTTTCATGGGCCCGTCGCAGGGAGGGATGGTCATGGGGCAAAGCTCGACGCAGCTGCCGCACTGCTTGCAGAAATCGGGCCGGAAGCCAAGAGCATATTCCACATGGCGGTCTTTGCCCCGTCCGACAAAGCCGATCGCCCTTGCCTTCCAGACCTCGGTGCAAACCCGTACACAGCGCCCGCACAAAACGCAATCTTCGTTCCGAAAAGGATACCGGACCTCCTTGACCCCACAACGCACGGCGATGTCCTGAATCGCGCGGGAGTTGGGGGCCTGGGCCACCAGCAGCTCCGCCAGATTGCGGCGAAGTCTCCTGATCTTGTCAGTATTGGTCATGATCACCATGCCTTCCTCCACCTTCAGAGTGCAGGAAGTGGTGACATTGGAGCGGCCGTTTTTCACGTGCTCGACAATGCACAGCCGGCAAGCGCCAATGTCGGACAGATAGGAGACATGACAGAGGTGGGGAATGCAGATGCCGTATTCAATCGCGGTGTCGAGAACACTTGTTCCCTTGACGGCGCGAATCATGGCCCCGTCTATTTCAACGTTGACATACTGCAGCATTCTGGCACCTCGTTTTCTCAGACGACACGAATCGCATCGAACTTGCATTCGCTGCGACAGATCCCGCATTTCTGACATAGTGCGGTGTCAATGACGTGAGCCTCTTTCTTCTCGCCAGTAATCGCCCCGTGTACGCACGCGCGTATGCAGACGCCGCAACCGTTGCATTTCTCTGGATCAATCGAGTAGGTGATCAGCGCCTTGCATACCCCCGCTGGACATTTCTTGTCCTTGATGTGCGCTTCGTATTCCGGACGGAAGTAACGCAGCGTCGACAGTACAGGATTGGGAGCGGTCTTGCCCAATCCGCACAAGGCGGTCTCAGCGACCGTCTCAGCCAGTTCCTCCAAGAGATCGAGTTGCTTGAGCGTGCCCCGACCCTCGGTGATGTCGGTGATGATTTCAAGCATGCGATCGATCCCCAGTCGGCAGGGCACGCACTTGCCGCACGACTCGTCCTGCAGAAAGGCTAAAAAGTACTTGGCCACATCAACCATGCAGGACTCCTCGTCCATCACCACCATGCCACCGGAGCCGACCATGGAGCCAATCTCGTAAAGTACATCGAAGTCCACCGGAAGGTCGAACTTGGAAACAGGCAGGCACCCGCCCGAAGGACCGCCAATCTGGACCGCCTTGATCGGATTGCCATTGAGGGCACCGCCCCCAATGTCGAACACCACCGTGTGGATGGGCGTGCCCATGGCCACCTCGACCAGGCCGGTGTTCTTGATGCGGCCAGTAAGCGCTAGAATTTTAGTGCCTTTGCTGCCCTTGGTCCCTTTCGAGGTAAACCAGGCCGAGCCGTTCTGGATAATGGCAGGTACATTCGCCCAGGTTTCAACGTTGTTCAAGGTCGTGGGCTTGTGATAAAGTCCGTCCACCACGGTGTGCACGTCTTTGGGCCGGGGCTCGCCGACATCGCCTTCCAGGGAAGCCATGAGCGCAGTTGACTCGCCGCAGACAAAGGCCCCACCGCCCCGGGCGACGTCCACATCGAACGAGAAGGACGTGCCCAGGATGTTGTCGCCGAGGAGCCCGAGCTCGCGCATCTGCTCGACCGCAATGCGAGAATGTGTGACCGCGAGAGGGTATTCGTTTCTGACGTAGATGTAGCCTTTGCGGGCACCGACGGCCCAGGCGCCGATCATCATGCCCTCCAGCACCAAATGGGGGTTGCCCTCGAGCACGCCCCGGTCCATGTAGGCTCCGGGGTCGCCTTCGTCCGCGTTGCAGATCACATACTTCTCATCACCGGGTGCTTCCCTACATTCGGCCCACTTGCGCCCGGTCAGGAATCCGCCACCGCCACGTCCCCGCAAACCAGATGCTTGGATCTCCTTCACAATCTCATCCGGGGCCACCCGATCAAGAACCCTGGCCAGAGTTGAGTATCCGCCGGCCGCGATGTAATCCTCGATGGAGCACGGATCGACTTTGCGGTTCTGGGAAAGGAGCCGCCGGTCCTGGCGCGAATAGAAGGTGATCTCTGACTCGGTCCAGGCCTTCTTTCCGGAAACGGGGTCCGTATAGAGCAATCGCTCGATCACCTCGCCCCTCGCCACGGTCTGGTAGACGATCTCGAAGGCATCATCCGGTGCAACATGGCAGTAGAAGATGTTACCCGGCTCGATGACGACGATGGGGCCCTGCTCGCAGAAACCATGGCAGCCAGTGGGGCGCAGACGGACCTTTCCATCCAGTCCCTGCTGGGACAACTCGTTGCGAATCGCGGCAATAACCGCCCCAGACCCCGAAGCCCGGCAGCCAGTCCCGCCGCACACCATGACTGTGGTCGTGATGTTCTGGCGCTCTTCGCAGAGCCGCTTGCACAGGTGCTCGAGCTCACGGCAGCTATTGAGCCTGGACATGCTGGATCTCCTCCGTCCCTTGGCGGCGTAGGACTTCGATCAGTTTGCGGAGCCTCCCTGGTGTCATGTGGTGATGAAAGGACCCGTTTTCCCTGACTATCGGCCCCAGGGCGCAGGCGCCCAGACAGTTGACGTGTTCGACGGAGAACAGGCCGTCCGGTGAGACTTCGCCAGGGCTGACCCCACACTGACCCTCGGCCTGCTCGAGGAGAAGGCGAGCGCCGCGGACGTGACAGGCCGTGCCCATGCACATGATGAGGTGGTTCTTACCGCAAGGTTTCAGTTTGAAAGCCTTGTAGAAGGAAGCTACACGGTAGACTTCCATAAGCGGCACGCCGAGTCCCTCGGCGGCGGCCCGCATGGCCTCTTGAGGTATGTAGCCGTATTCCTCCTGAACGTCTTGAAGCACCTCAATGAGTTGATTCGGTTGACTGCGACGCCCTTCCAGTATTTGGTCGAGATTCTGGGACATGATTCTCACCCCCTTGATACAAGCGACATCTTGATTATTTTCCGAATATGTGATACGATCAACAGCTTGAATACGGAATAAATACACTCTTACTGCCTACAACAAATAGGTAATACAGTGGAGGAACCCAATGGAGGATCGAGGAACCTTCTCGTACGAAGCCGACGGTGGGAATCTCCCGTTTCCTTCGAAAGACCTTGCCCTTCTGTGGCGGATCCCGTTTCCGACCGAAATCGAGCCCGATAAGGTCGAGTTCGCGCTGCGCGAGCGCATCAAGGAATTGAACTGCCTTTATGGGGTTTCCCAACTGGCCGAGCGCAATCTGTATTCGTTGGACGATCTTCTGCAGGAGCTTGTGAACTTCCTGCCCTATGCATGGCAATATCCAGAGATCACCTGCGTCCGGATCCTGCTTGAGGGAAAAACCTACACGAGCGATAGATTCAAAGTGACCAACTGGCGGCAGTCGTCGCGGATTTACATGTATCATGAGGCGGTGGGTGAGTGCGGCATCTTCTACCTGGAAGAATGCCCACCGGCTGATGAAGGTCCTTTTCTGAAAGAGGAACGCGCTATGCTGGACGCCGTGGCCGAACAGATCGGCACCATTGCCACCCGAATAGCGGCAGATTTGCAGCTGCAGGAGACCAACCGGCAACTGTCTCTGGAACGCGAAGCCCTGCATGAGTCCAACACCGCTCTGCGGATAGTCCTGGCCAGGATCGAGCAAGAGAAACAGGAGACTCACCGGGACGTTGAAACAAACGTCGAAAAAATCCTCATGCCTATCCTGCAAGCCCTGGCCCTGCAACTACCCCCGCACCAGACAAAGTATGTGGACCTGCTCCGAGCCAACCTCGAGGAACTCACCTCGCCGTTCATCAATCAGTTGTCTCTTTCCTACCGTTCGATGACACCGACCGAAATCGCCATCTGCAACATGATCAGGAACGGAATGCGCACCAAGGAAATCGCCGATATGAGGGGCGTGTCCGTGGCCACCATCAACCGTCAACGGGAGAAGATCCGACGCAAACTCAAGATCACCAACCAGGATGTCAATCTCGCAACGTTCCTGCAATCGAGCATGTGGGAAGAGAGAACCGAACCCAGGTTCTCCATGTCAACCTACGACCGCGGCATGACCCGGCAACGCTGACCTGTCCCCCAGAATCGAACTTACCAGAAGCAGATGTGACGAACCGTTTACCGTCTATCAAGCCGCGATTCCATCAGCCCCGTGCCTACCGGTTGGGATTGCAGTTGCTGTTACAATTCGAGGGACAACCCTTATTGCCAAAGCGGGTCGCGCCGATGACGAGTTTCAAGACCACCATCAGGATCAACCAGCCCGCAGAGGTCATCGACCAGGCCTTCATGGACCCGGCAAACGCACTGCATTGGACGTCCGATCTGGAGAGATTCGAGGTCGTGAAAGGTAAGCCGGGGGAGGCGGGTGCGATCGCCCGCCTGCACTACTCTCAGAAGGGCCGCACGCATGTCATGGAGGACGTATTGGAGTCGTGTGAACCGGGGAGAAGGTATGTCTCGCGGGTCTCGGGTGGGGGCATGATCGCCCGCGTCGAGACGGTCTTGAGTCCGTCAGCCGGTGGGACGGACGTGACTATGATCTGGTCGGGGACGAGCGAGTCGTTCGTCGCGAGGCTGCTGCTGCCGTTCCTGCGCGGCATGATCAAACGCCGGGCCAGGGCTGACCTGGAGAAGTTCAAGAGCCTGGTCGAGGCACACGGGGCCAGCTTTCCTGCCAGCCCTCGCCCGACAAGATTGCACTCTTGATGAGAGGAACTGGAGTGTTCCGAAACGATTTTCCTCAGAAGAACTCGCCAGTTTGACAAACCGCTGAAGTGTGTTAATCTATACCGGACACCTGGTAGAAGTTTGCTAGTCCCCGACCTGTTCGGTCACCCACCCATTCCCCAGGCCATGGATGATCAGACTCCAGGCAGGTAGTAACAAGAGGAGGTCATCCATGGAGTACACAGATAAGACCCTGACTTGCTCGGATTGCGGCATGGCTTTCACATTCAGTGCCTCCGAGCAGGAGTTCTTCGCGAGCAAAGGCTTCGAGAACGAGCCTAGGCGTTGCCCCGACTGCCGAGCAGCCAAGAAACAACAGCGCTATGGCAACGGCTACCGGCAGGAGCGGCAAATGCATGACGCCGTCTGTGCCACTTGCGGCCAGAACTGCCAAGTACCCTTCGAGCCCACCAACGGGCGACCGGTGTACTGCTCAGACTGCTATTCTC
>CAZGDV010000040.1:0-23990 GCA_964524995.1 uncultured Dehalococcoidia bacterium
ATCGTGAAGAGCACCACGCCCGCCACCACGCCTCCCACCCAGCCCAGCTTCGTGAGCGCCATCACGACGACCCCGGCGATGAACACCCCCAGCATGATCGCAGGCATCGCCTTCTTGAACGGCATGCCCAGAAGGAACGCCACGATCGACCCCGTCCAGGCACCGGTTATCGGCAGCGGGATTGCCACGAACAGCACCAGGCCCACCCAGCCGTATCGCTCGACGATGCCTCCACGACGCCTCGACATGCTGAAGACCCAATCGATGATCCGGCCGAGTATCTTCACCCTGCCTACGATGCTGGCGGCCGGCCCCAGCAATAGCAGGATAAAGGGTATGGGAAGCAGGTTTCCCGCGTAGGCGACCACGAAAGCGAGGGGCCAGGATATATCCAGGTCCAGTATCGCAACCGGTATGGCGGCCCGCAGTTCGCCGATCGGAGTGGCGGCCAGGAAGAATACCTCAAGGAACTCGGATAGGCTCATGCTCAGCTACTCACGGCCAGCTTGGCGCAGTCTACCAACTCGCACGATGGGTGTCAAGGGACGCCGGCTACGTCCCCACGCTTGCGACACCAGCACGCAGCTTGACCCAACTCACAAAACTAATTAAACTAGATTGTCTGTGTTGCACTTGTCACAGCCGGAAGAACAGACAGAGCAGAACTGGAATTCAACCTATTCCTAAGGAGGCAGACTTAATGGACAAGGACCTGTTCAAGCTCAATATCTACGACCCCTACGACCATCCCGACGAGTGGACCCCCGAGATGTACGAGAAGCTAGAGGTGGCTCGCGACATCATCGAGGAATGGTGGTTGCCCAACCGCCGCGGCCTTGATCGTCTGGGTGGAGTGCTGGCTATGACCGAGATGTCAGACGTCTACTATGGCTTGAACAAGGCCATAATCGAGGCCGGCTTCTACGGCAGGGTTATACCTAAGGAATACGGCGGGCCCGGCTGGAGCCTGTACCAGTGCGGCCTCTTCTCCGCAGAGGTATCCAAGATGGGTTACACTCCCAGGCTCGACGACGGCTTTGCCTATGGCGAGCCCTGGTGCCATATCCTGGAGCACTGGGTCCCCGACCAGGAGATCAAGAAGGAGTACTACAAACGGACGTTGGACGGCGGCTTCTGCACCGTCTGGGCCACGGACCCTGAATCCGGCGTCGACATGGGCGGGATGCGCGGCAGCGCCGTCAAGGACGGCGACGACTATATCCTGAACGGCCCCAAGTGGTGGATGGCGATGTGCAGCCCCGGACCTGTTGGTCTACAGTGGCATCTCGCACTGCTCAAGACCGACACCACGAAGCGGACCAGTGGCCTGACCCTGTTCATTGTCGACGACGACTGGGATGGAATCATCAGAGGGCGCGAGGGTGATCTCATGGGCGCACGCTGGGGCTGTGCCCGCTACGAGATACTCATGAAGGACCTCAGGCTGAATAAGAAATACCTCGCCTCGCCGGAGGGCAAGGGCATCCACGCCCTGGTCGATGGCATGAACAAGCACATGTGCAACCAGGCCTTCCAGGCGGTCGGGGTATGCGAGGCCGCCATTGAGATAGCCGTGGACTACACTAAGTCCACCATCAGATGGGACCACCCCATAATCGAGTACCAGGGTGTCCATTTCCCCATCGCCGACATGTGGGTCAACGCTGAGGCATCTCGCGCCATAACCGCCAAGGCCAACAAGCTCTACGATGCCGGTGACCCCGAGGCCTTGCAGGGCAAGTGGGGCATCCTGGCGTTCCGCATGGCCGCACCCTCGGCGATCGACGGCTGCCGTAAGGCTATCGAACTCATGGGTGCCCGAGGCATCGAGAGAGAGGAAGGCTGGCCCCTCGAGCTGATGTACCGCGACTCTCTGATCTTCCTGCTGTACCGCACGCCCAACATCGACAGGAAGTTCCTCGCTTCGTACCTGGTGCGCCGCAGGTTATAGTTGCGCCGGCAAGCTAACGATCGCAACGGGGCTCGCTTGCAGAGCAAGCGAGCCCCGTTTCTCGCCCGGCCCACAGCCCGCGCCCACCCTCGTTGAAGCTACGCCCGTAGAATGATACAATTTATTCGTGCCTGAACGCCACGGAAAGGCCCCAGCCATCCACGAACCAGGAGCGTCTTGGTGACGGAAGACAAGCCCAGGAAGTTTAACGTCGAAGTAACAACACGCTGCAATCTCGACTGCGGCATGTGTGTACGCAAGGTCTGGAACGGGGAGTCCGGCGATATGAGCCTGGAGACCTTCAAGGCCCTGCTGCCCGCGCTGCCGCAGATCGAGACGGTCAACATCATCGGCATCGGCGAGCCCCTGCTGAACGAAAGCGTTTTCGAGATGATCAGGCTCGCCAAGCAGCACCTGCCCCCAGGCGGGACATTCAGCCTGACCACCAATGCTACCATGATCGACGAGCAGAACGCGCAGAGGCTCGTCGAATCGGGACTCGACGACCTCGTCATCTCATTGGACGGGGCCTGTGCCGCCACCTACAACAGGATTCGCGACGGTGCCAACTTCGACGACGTACTGAAGAACATCGACCTGGTGAACACGGTCAAGCAGCGTCTCAACAGCGCTACTCCCCGGCTCGGCTTCGAGTTCGTGGCCATGAAGGACAATGTGGACGAGCTGCCCGATGTTGTTGACCTCGCGGCGAAGCACGGCGCTAGCTTCATCATAGTAAGCAACCTGCTCCCCCACACGCTCAAGATGGATGAGCAGGTGCTCTATGACAAGAACTCGGACAAGGCAATCGCCCTGTTCGAGGAGGCCAAGGCCGAGGCCAAGCGTCGCGATCTCCACATGGACTTCGAGACTCCCGATGTGGAGAACTACGCCAACGCTCTGTTCGGCGTGCCCCCGTTGAAGGACAAGCTGCGGTCAGGCAGGCCACAGCGCAGCATGGTCAGGGGCTACGACGAGAGCATGGGCAAGAAGTTCGAGCTGCTCGACGAGGTCGTGGCGAAGGCCCGCGAGGAGAAGGTCCTGATGAGCCTCAAGAACCTCATCCCGCGCGACGGGGCCGAGATAGCGCGCGTCGGGAAGGTCTTCGAGGAGGCCGCTCGCCGGGCGAAGAAACACGGAATCGAGCTCGACCTGCCGCCGCTGATCCCGAACAGCGAGCGCGAGTGCGGTTTCATAAAGGACAGGATCGCATTCATCAGCTGGGACGGGTACGTCAGGCCCTGCAACAACCTCTACCACTCATACATGTGCTATGTGAACAGCAGGGAGAAGAGCATCACGGCGGTGACCTTCGGCAATGTGCGGGAGCGCGACTTCATGGACATATGGAACTCGAGAGAGTACCGCTCGTTCCGAAGGAATGTGGACAGGTTCGACTTCGCCCCCTGCGGCGATTGCCCTCACCAGGACGGATGCTTCGCGCTCATGGCCCCGGTGTTCCGCAAGGACTGCTATGAGTATACGCAGCCATGCGGGGACTGCCCGTGGGCGAGAGGCATACTGAAGTGCATGTAGTCCCAGAGGATTGCGGCAGCGCTGGCCAAAGGCCGCGCCCGGCCTACTTCTTGTTCCCTGCGGGGTAAGGTAGGTCAGCCCGATCGCCCCTGACCGTCTTCACGACCCAGTCGGTCACGTTCTTCTCGGGGGGTATGTCGAAACTGATCTCGGCCAGCTTCCAGATCCCGCGCTTGCCACACTTCTTGCATCGCGGAATCATCTCGCCCCTGCCGAGATGTATCTTCGCGTCGTTGCCGGTAGGCTTACAGTTTGAAGCAGCGATGTGCTCTACGAACTCGTAGTCTCCATCGATGGGCGCTCTGCCCGAACTCCTGGCCGTGGTCCCGATCGGGATGTCCACCATGTGACGCTGCTCCATATTGAGTCCCCCTTCTTAGGTTTGACAGCATTTTCAGCACACGAGTCCCGGCCAATGAATGCCGGAACGATATGAAATGATAACACATCGAGCGTGGGTTGTCGAGCGAGCCAGCCCCGATTGCCAAGCCTGGGCCTTCGACCATTGCTGCGAGACCACACGCCGTTTGAGCCCGACGTTCCTCTGTGCTAGAATCGATAGGGTTGACCATGCGATTGGGTCGACCACACCGCGAGTCTGGAGAAGGAGCCCGATTCCATGGATTTCTCGTTCACGCCCGAGCAAGATGAGTTGCGCCGGCAGATGAAGGAGTTCGCCAAGACCGACATACCACCGGAGTGGACCGGCGGCGGCTACGCCGAAGAGTACGGTACCGACGAGGGCTGGGAAGTAGCCAAGAAGGTATCCAGGAAGCTGGCCCAGCGAGGCTGGCTAACGATGGCGTGGCCCAGGGAATTCGGCGGCATGGCCGCGACCAAGACACAGTACCTCGTCTACCGCGAGGAGATGGCGTACAACATCATACCGGGCGGCGACATGGGCGTGGGCGGGGTGAGTTGGATCGGGCAGTCTCTGATACTGTTCGGGACGGAGGAGCAGAAGAAGAAGCACCTCCCGGGGATCGCAAGCGGCGAGGTCTACTGGTGCACCGGATACAGCGAGCCCGAGGCTGGTACCGACCTGGCTGCGCTGAAGACCAGGGCCGTCCGAAAAGGCGATGAGTACATCGTGAACGGCCAGAAGGTCTGGACCAGCGCCGCGCACCGGGCCGACTGGTGCTGGCTCGGAGTGCGCACCGACCCCGACGCGCCCAGGCACAAGGGCATCAGCGTGCTCCTCGTGGACATGAAGACACCAGGCGTCACGGTCAATCCACTCCTCAACCTGGCCGGTAACCTGGAGAACTCCGAGGTCTTCTATGACGACGTGCACGTGCCGGCGGAGAACCTGGTCGGCCAGGAGAACGACGGCTGGCGCGTCATCATGACCGCCCTTTCCTTCGAGCGCACCGCCGGCATCGACTTCCTCGGCAGGAACAAGCGCCTGCTGGACGAGGTGATCGAGTACTGCAAGACCACGAAGCGCAACGGGAAGTTGCTCAGTGAAGACCCCGTCATCCGCAACAAGATCGCCGAGTTTGCCATAGAGTGCGAGCTTGGCCGCCTCATGTGCTACAACATCGCGGCCATGGAGGACCAGGGCCAGATCCCCGGCTACGAAGCCTCCGCCACCAAGAACTTCACGGCGGAGATGGGACAGCGGCTCGCGCAGTTCGCGGTCAACGTCGAGGGGCTCTACGGACAGGTGGAATCCGGGCCCAGGGCACTGCTGCGGGGTATGGCGCAGACCGTCTACATGTTCTCCGTGGGCGACACGATCGGAGCAGGAACGTCTGAAGTCAACCGGATGGTAATCGCCACGAGGGGTCTGGGCCTGCCGAGGTGACAGGCCGGTGCAAGGCTTCGCCGACTAGTAGATGACCTGTTCCTCGACCAGCCGATCGATCTCTTCCTTCGACCTGCCCAGCAGCGTCCCGAACACATACTCGTTGTGCTGTCCGAGCATCGGCGCAGGCCGGTGCACGTCACATGGCGTCGCGCTCATCTTGTGCGGGATGCCGGCGATTATATCGACGCCGGTCGCGGGGTGCTCGACCTGCAGGTGAATGCCGCGCGCCTCGAAATGGGGGTCGGAGAAGCGTTCCATCAAGTCCAGGCAGGGGACAGCGGCCACCCCGGCCTTCTGCAGGATCTCCATCACCTCGTACTCGGCATGCCCGATCGTCCACGCTGACACCAGGGCGTCGAGCTCCTCCTCGTTCTGTTTCCTGCCGGACCGATCGTTGAACCTCTCGTCACGCGTCCACTCCGGGCTGCCGATGGCCTTACAGAAGGCCCGCCACTCCTCTTCGGTCTTCACCGCGATCGAGACCCATTTCTCCTCGCCGATGCAGGGGTAGTTGTTGTGAGGCACCATATTGGGAGTCCGATTGCCGTTCGTCCCCATCACCCTCCCGTTCATGAAGTACTCCATGAACGCCTCACCGATCACCGACGCCCCGGTCTCGATCTGGGCCATGTCTATGTACTGGCCCTTACCGGTCTTCCCGCGGTGGTACAGCGCGGCAAGCACGGCAAACGCGCCGTGTATCGAGGAGTTGACGTCCAGATACGGCGTCTGCTCGCCGAGCACTCGTTCGCCGGGATAGCCGAGGAGGCTCGAATAGCCGCAAAGAGCGCCCAGAGACGGGGCATAGGTCACGATATCGGACAGCGGGCCGTGCTGGCCGGCGGCAGGCAGCGATACCATCACCAGCCTGGGATTGATCTCGCTCAGGACTTCATACTGCAGTCCCAGCCGCCTCAGGCCCTTCGGCGAGAAGTTGTCGAGTGCCACATCGCTGATCTTGATCAGCTCCCTGATCAGCTCGAAGCCGCGCGGGTCCGTCATGTCCACGGTCACGCCCAGCTTGTTGCGGTTCATGCTGTGGAATATGAAGTCGGTCTCGGGTCCGACCGTGGAACGTCCGGGAGTCAGCCGTGCGCTGTCCAGCTTCTTGTTCGTCTCGACTTTTACGACTTCCGCTCCCATGTCCGCGAGGATCATGCCCAACAGGGGGCCGGCCCAGACCCACGAGAAGTCAACGACTCGGTAGTCCTCCAACGGATAAGTCGACATGTTCGCTGTGTCTCCCTCGATTGCTCTAGATAGCGCCCGCGGCCTTCAGCTTGTCAATCTCCGCCTTCGTATGCCCGAGCCGGCCGCAGAAGACCTCCTCGTTGTGCTCTCCGAGCATCGGGGCCGGTCGGCTCAGCTTCCAGGGCGTCCCCGATAGCTGATAAGGCGCACCGGGGTACTTGAGGGTTCCCGTGTCTTCCCTCGCCATATCCACGAAGTACCCTCGCTCGACGAAGTGGGGTGCATGAGCCACCTCGTCGATGTCCCGCACGGGCGCGAAGGTGATCTGATCGCGGCGGCATATCTCGAATATCTCGTCCTTGGTATGGTCTATGAGCCACGCCGTCACCAGAGCATCGGCCTCATCGGCGTGGAACAGCGCCATCGATATGCGGTCCCGGAACCGCTCCTCCTTCATCCACTCGGGTGAGCCCATGGCCTCCAGGAAGCGCTTCCACTGATAGCCCTGAATCGCGATCAGGCACATGTACCCATCCTTGCACGGCAGGATACACCAGGGGTAGACGCTGATGGTGCGGTGACCAGCCCTGATGCTCTTGCGGCCCTCGAAGACACCGAGGTGCACTCCATGACCGTGATGAATCGTGGCCCACACATCCGCCTCCGAGATGTCCACGTGCTGGCCCTCGCCCGTCTTGTTCCTGGCGAAGATAGCTCCCATGGTCGCCGTCGCCCCCATGGCACCACTCTGGTAGTGGCTCTGGGACAGAGCCGGGGCCACCGGTGGCCGGTATAGCTCGCCGGTGCGCATGCTCTGTCCGCCGATCCCGGCCGTGTTCAAGGCATAAGCCTTGTAGTCCCTGTACGGCCCGTCCTGTCCGAACGCGGTGATAGACGTCGCGATCAGACGCGGATTCAATTCCTTGAGATCGGCATAGCCCAGGCCGAGACCGGCCATTGTGCCAGGCGGCGAGTTCTCGACGAATACGTCGGCGTCCTTCAGCAGCTCCTTCAGAAGCTTCCTGCCCGCCTCAGTCCTGATATCCAGCGTCACACCCAGCTTGTTGCAGTTGAGGTACAAGAACAGGCCGCTCTTCTCGGGATCAGGAACGTCGCCGGCGAACGGCCCGTATTGCCTGGACTCGTCGCCCCCGTCCGGGTCCTCGATCTTGACCACATCGGCACCCAGGTCAGCCATCAGCTTGGAGCAATAGGGGGCCGAAATGAAGCTGCCGTACTCCACTACCTTCAATCCCGAAAGCGCCTGCTCAGTCACTAGAAAGTCCTCCAGAGAACAATCGTCTGTTGTGATCTCACGCCGGTCTGGTCCCAGACCGAGACAACCAGACTATTATCGCCGAATTCGAGCACTCGGGCAACCCAACCTGAGTTCGCTCGACATGTGTCGGGGGTAGCCGGTGGGGCAAATGCGCGTCCTATGATTGACCGCAGAGCCTCAGTCCGCCTGAGGCCCTTTGCTTCGCTCGTAGTCATCGAGCGCCGCGTGCATGGCGTCAGCCGCCATATTCGAGCAGTGCAGCTTGTTCTCAGGGAGGCCGTCCAGGGCTTCGGCGACATCCATATTGGTCACCGCCCGTGCCTCATCGAGCGTCTTGCCCTTGACCAGCTCGGTGACCATGCTCGACGTCGCGATGGCCGAACCACACCCGAACGTCTGGAACCTGACGTCGTCGATGCGGTCGCCGTTGACCTTCACGAAAATCTTGACAACGTCGCCGCAGCCGGGGTCCCCCGACGTGCCGATGCCGTTCGCGTCCGGCATTGGTCCGGCGTTTCGCGGGTTGGTGAAGTGGTCAAGCACCTTGTCGCTATACACCGGCCTCACCTCCCCCCTCAGCCATGGTCGCCAGGGGCGACATCGCCTGCAGCCTCTTCACAATCCCCGGGAGTACTGACAGGACGTAGTCGGCGTCCTCCTGCGTGTTGTCCGGCCCTACGGTGAGCCGCAGGCTGCCATATGCCAGCTCCGGGGCCAGTCCTGTGGCCAGCAGCACATGCGATGGCTCAGCCGCGCCGGACGCGCAGGCGCTGCCCGTGGAGGCGGCGATGCCCATCAGATCGAGGTTGATCAGGATCGCCTCCCCTTCCACGTACTTGAACGATACGTTCACGTTGTTGGGAAGTCGCTGCTCAGGATGGCCGTTCAGCACACCACCATCGACCTCTCCGAGTATCCCCTCGATCAGCCTATCGCGCAGCGCACTGGAATGACGGTTGTTCGCTTCCCTGTTCTCGGCTGTGATCTGCAGGGCCTTGGCTGCGCCCACAATACCGGGGACGTTCTCCGTACCGGCCCTCCGCTCCCTCTCCTGCCCCCCGCCAGCCTGCTGCGGCACGAATGCCGTGCCGTCTCTGACGTAGAGAATACCGACACCCTTCGGCCCGTGGAACTTGTGGGCGGACAGGCTGAGCATGTCCACTCCCAGCCTGTCTACATTTATGTCAAGCGCGCCTGCACCTTGCACGGCGTCCGTATGGAAGACGACGGCCGGCTTCTTCGATCTGGCTGCTCGCGTAAGCTCGGCCACCGGCTCTATCGTGCCGATCTCATTGTTGGCCAGCATGATGCTCACCACGACGGTCCGATCGGTGATCGCCTTCTCCAAGGTATCGGGGCTGACGAGGCCGTAGCGGTCGACGGGGAGATACGTGACGTCGAATCCAAACCCCTCCAGGGTCTTGCATGTGTTGATCACCGCGTGGTGCTCGACAGCCGACGTGATTATGTGATTGCCCTTTTCCTTCAACGCGAAGGCCGCGCCTCTGATCGCCGCGCTGTCCGATTCGGTACCGCCGCTGGTGAATATGACCTCCGTCGGCGTGCACCCCAGCACCCCCGCCACCGACGCCCGCGCCTCATCGACCGCCTTGCCCGCGTCACGAGCCAGCGAGTACAGGCCGGAGGGATTGCCGAACCGCTCGCTGAAGTACGGAAGCATCGCCTCCAGCACCTGCGGGTGGACGGGCGTTGTCGCCGCGTGGTCCATGTATACCTGTCTGCTCTTCACCTCTTCCTCTCAACAGAAGATTCTTCTCCGGGGATGCCACCCGGCGTCGCACAGAGATCGGCGAGGGTCGTGCTGTCGAGCACGCCCGCCACGCTATCCCGCACCTGCTCCCAGAGCGGCCTCGACGAGCAGGCCTCCTCCCTGCCGCACCCGCCCGACGACCTCGCTTCAGCGACGCACTCCGCCGGGGCAAGATTCTCGTCCAGTGCGCGAAGGACCTGTCCTGCTGTGATGGACGCCGGATCGGCTGCCAACGTGTAGCCGCCTCGCGCCCCGCGTGTGCTCACGACAACACCGGCCTTGCGCAGCCGCGCCGCCAGTTGCTCCAGGTAGGCGAGAGATATCCCCTCATCCCTGGCTATCTCCGATAGCGGCACGGGCCCCGAACGGTAGCTGCCTGCCAGCACCAGGGCCGCCCGCAGGCCATAGTGAGCCTTGCTCGAGAATCTCATGGTAGTAATCCTGAGTGGAACAGTAGGGATTATACCCTCTCGCCCAAGCTGCGTCAACCTGGATGAGGCTCGACCCGACGAACACGATATCAGGTTTTGTCAAGGACTACTCGCCTTGACAATAGAGAGGGGCAGTTGCTAGAATCTGAAGCGATCCAAAGGTAGCGCGGCCCCGTGGTGTAGCGGTCTAACATATCGGCCTGTCACGCCGAAGATCGTGGGTTCGAATCCCATCGGGGTCGCCATATTACTATCCCCGATCCCTAATCCCTCGTACAGCCGCCATCCCCCGCGCCAGACTGCCCTCATCGGCGACAGCTACGGGGCTACCTTCACCTTCTTTCTCTTCTCCCTGGACGCAGCCTTGTCCGCGAACAGGCGGACCGCCCAGTATACCCACCACGCCCTCATCCTGCACATGCCGTCCTCGCGGCAGATTCTCCTCATCTCTTTGTCGGCCTGCTCTCTCCACTCTTCTTTGCCGATGAGGCCGTGACGCATCAACTGGTACAGGGCATCGTGGACCAGGGAGCCGCGCATGAACGTAGAGGTGTCGATTGTGGGGCCTGAAGGGCCATCCCAGGCATAGCCCCTCTTGATGGTCAGCCGCCCGTCGGTGGTCAGGTCTATGTAGTCCGTCAGAATGTCGCTCCTGGGAATCACGCCCACGTCAGCAACGTGCTCCGCCGCGAGCTGGTACTTGTATCCACACTTGTACTCGATCCTGTCCTCTGCCATTTAGACGCCCTCCGCAAGAAACCGGCGTTTGCCAACGCCCGGGCTGCGCCATCTTACCCCCCGGGGGTGTCTTTTCGCAAGGGCTGAAGATGGTCGGCGCACAGCTCCAGTGGTACAATGGCCCCGAGCAAGCCGGTATGCCTGGAGGGTTCTCATGGACGCCAAAGCGGAGGCACCATCCTATGGGTTTGAAGGCAGTCAGTATATCACCTTGGCGCTGGCCGGGTCTGGCCTCGCGGTCACGGCACTGGCGATAGCGTTCACGGTGCTGTCCTACTCCGCCTGGCAGTTCGCCGTATGCTGGTTCTTCGGTCTATTGCTGATCGCCGTCAGCCTCTTCTGGGATTCCATGGGTTCCGTGGGGTATCCGGCGAATCTGCGAGCTCTGGAAAGCAGTCTCCTGAATCTCCTGAGGACATGCTGGGATGGCAAGGGAAAGGTCCTGGACATCGGGACAGGCGGCGGTCGCCTGGCGGTGCCCATAGCCAGAGAGTTTCCCGAAGCCCACGTGACCGGCGTCGACATATGGTCGACTTCGTGGGCTTCGTGGGGTCTGAACAAGGAGCGCGCCGAACAGAACGCGGCGATAGTGAAGGTGAGAGATCGTTGCGTATTCCAGCATGGCAGTGCGCTGGAGCTACCTTTTGAGGACGGTGAGTTTCAGCTGGTGGTGAGCGCCTTCGCCTTTCATGAGATCAAGGTCCCTGACCGGACTATCCTGATTGCGGAAGCCCTCCGAGTCCTGCCTCCGGGCGGGACCCTCCTCGTTTGTGACCTCTTCCCCAGGGGATACCAAGTGAAGAACATCCCTGGACTTCTTGAGAAGGTTGGACAGCTGGGTGTTGACGATGTGAGGCACATACCCCTGAAAGAGGCGGGCGTCGACTTGGGCAGGCTGTCATTCATCTGGGGCATGTCCTATTTGATCGGCAGGAAAAGGTCCGGCAAATGACGACCCGCCGGTCACCGTTGCCTGCCGGCGCGCAGCGCCACGCACATCTTCAGAAATCGCCCGGTGAACAGATTGAAAAATGAGGTCGTCTTGAGCCAGCCGAATGTAGAGGCGATATATTTCTCCCCTACCAATACGACCGGAACCGTAGTTCAACACATATCCCGTGGACTGGGGCAAGATACCCCTTTGTGCATCAACCTCGCCAATATCAAGGAACGAGAGGATTTCTTCAATAACTCACGCCCCCGGGCTGATGATACGGATTTCGTCATCATCGGCATGCCTGTGTATGTTGGCAAGATACCCAGGTTCCTTATGGAGCATTTCCAGAAGATCGATGGGAAGGGCAAAGCGACGATAGCTGTTGTTGTCTACGGTAACCGGGGTTTTGACATGGCGCTGAAGCAGCTCGTTTCATTGCTTGACCGGAGCAATTACAGTGTTATCGGGGCTGGAGCATTCATAGGTGAGCACTCCTTCTCGTCCCAGCTACCGATATCGCAAGGCAGACCTGACGAGCAGGACCGACTCAAGGCCGTCGACTTCGGAGAACAGATACGCAATAGCAGGGACAACCTCAAACAGATAAAGGCTGAAGACGTTCCCGGTAAGCGCAATATCATTGTGCAGATGATGCCGGACGAGCCACCGGCCCCGACCTTCCATCCGGAAAACTGCCAGGACTGCGGGCTCTGTGTAACATCCTGCCCCATGGGTGCCATAGATCCCCAGACAAAACGGCACAAGAGCAACGAGGCCCGAAAAGCTTGCCTGGGGTGTATGAGGTGCGTAAGAGGATGTCCGCACAACGCGAGGTCACTCTACTTCTCGCCTCCAGTCAAGGCCCTGATGTGCAATTGGCTACTAAAGGAGGCTATCAGGACTAGACGGGAACCTGTCACCATATTGAAACGATAGAGGCCCAGGAGGTTAACGAATCCGTCAAAGGGCCAGACTACTCGCTCGCAGCCTGGCGGCGTTGACAATCGCACGTCCACGAATTACCCTGCCCTTATATGGCTCGTAGCGCATAGTCATCCGGATAGGGGGTATCATGTCCTACAAACGCGGTTTGGTTTCTATCCTGCTCACCATTGCCCTGGTGGCAACTTCCATGACGTTCGCTTGTAGCTGTAACGGCAAGGAAGGTGAGTCCGAAGGGCCAGAGGAAAGCGGCGTCGCTACCACCACACTGACGTCATCGGAGATCGTCCCCTCTGCCGGAGGCGTGCTGCTGGTCGAGGATGACGATGCCGAGTTACACGGGGCCTCGCTGGACATTCCGCCGAATGCCATCGATGACAAGACATCGATATCCGTCGGCGTTGCGGAAGACTTGCCGTCGGATTCTCCGTTCGGCCAAGCCCCTGTGGGCCAGGTCTTCTCTATCAGGCCTTCCGGCCTCGTCTTCGACGAGCCGGTGACTATCACGCTGCCGATTCCACCCGGCGAAGAGAACCTGGACCTCTACATCGGCGTATGGGACGACGAGACCGGGCAGTGGGAGAATCTGGGAGGAACCATTGACGGCGATTTCATATCCGTGGAGACATACCATCTGTCACTGTACGGCGTCTTCTACGCCGGCAAGTCCACCGTGCGCATATTGAACGAACAGGAGCTTGATGAGACAGACGTCCCCATCACGGTGATGTACGTGGCCGGGCCGGTAGTCCCGATCGATGCGGAGGACGGCGATATCGTCATTGCCAGCCGGCCTCTTCCCCCCGGGGGCGTGCAGCTGAAGCGCGGCGAGTCCCGCATCATGGAGCTGCTACCCGGACGCTACCACTTCGTTGTCAGCTACCCCCGCCCGCAGCCCGGAGTGGCCAACAGTCTGTGGTTCGACATACCGGTACTCTTCGAGGGAGCCGACGACGGAATCGTCGACCAGACCATCACAATCAGAGACTACTGGGCGGAGAGCACAGACCTCCTCACCGATATATACATGGACTTCCCGGGCAGAGAGATAGTCGAAACTACAGACTTCAGGCCCGCCGTCAGCATCGGCGCTGAAGTGCCCGCCGGAGTCAACCAGAGCATTGTACCCGTCGACCCGACCCAGATTCCGCCGCTGGTGAGCCAGATGGAGAGCGGTTCGGTGCAACAGTTGCTCATCGGCCCCATCAAGGCGAGCCAGTTGCACAGCGAAGGGATAATGCTGTCCGCGACAATTGAAGACCCCGAGGGGTTCCCCATGAAGTACTTCTGGTCGGTCGAGGGGGATCCTCTCTCTGGCATCCGGACCGTTGACTCGGGCACAGCTTCGTCCGGGTCCAGACTTACCAAGCTGTTCTCGCGTTCGCGGGCAGGCACCTACACGGTCAGTATCACGGTCTACGACAACAACATGCTTTTCAACCAGGGCCAGTGGACTATCGAGGTCATCCCGAATGCGAAACCATATATCGACATAGTCGTGGATGACAGGGTCATCGACTTCGGCAGACTCGATGACCAGCGCAGGAACAACCCGATGGATCCCCTCACCACAGGCATCACCCCCAACAACCATCCCACGCCTTTCGCGGCCGACAACAGCCAGATGTCTCCCGGGTTTTGGAATCCCATCCCCAACTGGGGCGTTTACACGGCCCCTCCGCTGCCATGGGAGGTGTCCGCCAGCACCGACATGAAGAGGATACCACCGGCCGGTTTCATACCCGATGACCCAATCCAGTGGCCGGACGGAATGACATGTGTCTACGCGATTGTGGCGGATGCCGACGCCGATCTGATCGACGCCAGGCTGGTACTCCCGGAGCCGATCTTCGGGCGCGGCAACTTCCACACAGCCATCCCGATCTCCACCTACCCCATCGGAACGTTGATCGACAACTACTACGTGATGGCCGACTACAACGAGACGCTCACGGAATACGCCAATCGCGGCTGGCTCCCGTGCCAGCCGCACATCAGGACCACACTGCCGGGCGGGGGGGTCAATCCCCTGGCTGCCTTCGTTGCGCCCATCGAGCCCACAACCGTTACCTATGAATGGGGCCCATGGACGGACGCTTCGACAACCGTCATCCTTAGCGATCAGCCCCGTGGCGAGTTCCCGTACGTAATAGCCTTCAACGAGGGGTATGACCCCGGTGGCCACGGCTTTCAAGAAGGGGATGTGGTAACCGAGGCTCCCAACCCCTGGGGACAGGTGCCCCAGGGAACAGTCTATAAGGTAGAGGTCGCCGAGGGCTCATGGACCGATGGGGATGCCAAGGGATACCTGTGGATGATCCCCGTAACCGACGACTTCTGGGACCTGCGGAATCCGAACCCCTTCGCCACCATACCTGCACTGTACGTCGGCGACGACCAGATAGCCACGTGCTCTTTCGTCGGGCAGACCCTCCCCATCATCTGGGAGGCCCCCGATGACCCGGACGTTGAGGGGCTGGTACGTGACCGCCGCCTCATCGACCCGGACACCATCCCCCTGGGCGGGATGCTCAACATCGAGGGCCGGGTCCAGGACAGCTTCGGGCCTCAGCAGAGGGCCTTCGGACTGGTCGCCTGGCCCACGCCCCTGGAGCACGAAGAAGAGGCCGATCTGGAGATCGTCAAGAAAGACAGCCCCGACCCGGTGGAGGCCGGCGACGACCTCACCTACACGCTTACCGTGACCAACTGGGGGCCGTCAGATGCCACTCAAGTGGTGGCCACCGACTACCTGCCATCCGACGTCGACTTCGTATCGGCCAACCCCAGCCAGGGTACAGCCAGCGAAGAGAACGGGATAGTGACATGGGACATCGGCAATCTGGCCAACGGCGCTACCGTCACGCTGACCATCGTTGTCACGGTACAAGAGGATGTGGCGGACGAATCCATACTGGACAACGAGGCCTATGTCACGGCGGCGGAGACCGATCCATACGAGTACGACAACTCGGACTGGGCGACTACCACAGTAAGCAAGGAAGCCGAGGAAGAAGAAGAGGAGGAAGAAGAGGAAGAGGCGGAAGCAACGCCTGACCCCAGGTGCAGCTGGAAGTGGTACGTCTACCACGAGTGCCCCGGTCCCAGTTGGGCCTGCACCCTGCGCCTGGGCAGGCTGACCGAGAGAGACATAGAGGACCGCCAAACTTACGGGGACTTCTTCACCATAATCGGCACCTACGACACCGAAGCGCAGGCGCTCAGCGCGATCTGCGGCCAGATCGCGAACTTCTCCTGCACGGGCGGGCCGACAGCGATATCTCCCGTGGGGCCCAAGGGAGACGTGGCAGGCGGCAGATACCACTTGAGCACCTTCCTCTACTACGACGAAGACGGTGAGTTCCAATGCCCGCGCGAGTACCTGGGAGCCTACTCCTGCAGGCAACCCCGGCCTGATGAGGACAACGATGGAGTGCCGGACGACGAGGACTACTGCAAGGGCACCGAAGAGGGAAAGGCGGTGTACAAAGACGGGTGCCCATGCGAAAACATATACTTCTTCTAGTTGACAAGCCGCCGATCTGGATTGAGATGGGTCGCACACGTTGCAGACCGCACGAACTCCGAACCAGGGGCGTAGGAGGGGCGACATGAGCCAAGAGCGTAATTGGATCAGAGCGGCCTTCGCCGTGTTCGCAGTGCTGTGTGTGGCCTTGGGGCTGCTCCTCTCCCCGCTACCTACCCCCACAGGCGCGCAGGCGCTGTCAGTTCACCAGATTCCACAGCCAACCATCTCCATAGACCCGACCTCCGGCTATGCGGGCAGCCTGGCCACCGTGACGGGTGTATACTTCCCCGAGAACTTTAAGGTCACCGTCACCATCGGCAGTCTTTACTTTGGGAGCGCGTTGACCGACCTATCGGGACAATTCACGCTCACAAGCGTGATTCCCGCCCTTGAACCCGGCCAACACAAGGTCGTGGCGCAATACGTAGGTGGAACGGCCAGCACCGCGTTCACAGTGCTGGAGCCGCCAGGGACACCGACTCCAACCCCTTCGCAGGGCGACATATGTCTGACGTTCCAGGTCGAAGGCTGCGGCTCTACTACGCCTTCGGTGGGAACGCACTGCTACTCCCGTCTGTGGCAGCTGGCGATTTCAGCGACGCCGTGCACCGGATGGGAGTTCGAGCAATGGATCGGCGACGTCGCCGACCCATACTCTCCAACCACGACCGTCACCGCAACTTCGGGCGGAACGTTTACGGCCGTGTTCGTCGAGAGCGAATCGTCTGGTGTCGAGGAGCACGTAGCCACGCCGGGGATTCTCGACGGGCCGACCACCGGCGAGGTGGACCAGGCACTGACATACTCCTGGCCCTATACACTTACTAGCGCAGGGCACCCCGTACAACACTGCATCGACTGGGGCGACGGCAATGTCTCCGCCTGGATGGACTCGGGCGTGTCCGATGCCCGAGTCGCTACGCATTCCTGGGATGAGGAAGGGGTCTACGCTGTCAGGGCACAAGCGAGGTGCGCTATTCACACCAGCATCCATTCCGCGTGGTCTGGAGAGAAATGGGTCACCATCACGACACCCCACGAGGAGATCAGCGCCCCGAGTGCGCCAACCGGCCCTTCCACTGGTGAGGAGAACGAGAGCCTGACGTTCTCGACAGGGAATGCGACCTCCAGCTTGGGGCACCCTCTGGAATACCGCTTCGACTGGGGCGACGGGGACTTCTCCGAGTGGTCATCCTCAACCACAGCCTCTCACTCCTGGTCAGAAGCAGACACCTACCCGATCAAAGCCCAGGCCAGGTGTGCCGAGCACACGTACGCGGTCTCCGAGTGGTCCAACAGTACAAGCGTTGCCATCAGCATACCCGAGGAGACCATAAGCACTCCAAGCAGGCCCAGCGGCCCCATATCAGGCGAGGCAGGTCAAGAGCTTTCCTTCCAAACGGAGGGTGCTGTGTCCAACCTCGCACACCCGGTGGAATACCGCTTCGACTGGGGTGACGGAACGATGTCAGCCTGGATGGAGTTCGGCCCGTTCGACACGGGATGGACCCCCCACTCATGGGGGGAGGAAGGCGACTATGCCGTCAGGGCCCAAGCCAGGTGTACTATCCACACCACCATAGTGTCCGACTGGTCCGAGCCGAAGCAGGTGTCCATATCGGGGCCGGAGGATGAAGACACCGGCTTGCCGAATGGTGAGGGTGTAGTTCCGACCCCGCGCTTCGCTCTTTCCAACCTGGAGGTCACACCTGCGGAGACTGAGCCCGGCGGAAACGTCACCATTTGCGTCGAGGCGGCGAATGTGGGTGAAGCAGCCGGGACCCAACAGGTAAGCCTGCTGATAGACGGCGAGATGGAGTGCTCCCAGATGTTGACACTTGCCGCCGGTGAGACGAGAGTCATCCCCTTCACCGTGAGCAGGGACGCGGTGGGCAGCTATACGGTGGCCGTAGAGGACCTGCCGGGTCAATTCGAGGTGCTGACGTCAACTCCCGGTATGAGGTGGTACATAGTCGGTGGCATCGTCGCAGGTACCTCACTCGTCGCCCTCTTGCTGCTCCTGCTCCTGCTTCCTGCGCTTAAGCGCGTCGCCCGTTGGGTATGGTAGATCTCGACAAGCGGTTTAGACTCCGGTACCTGGGCAGTAGCATGCAACACCCTTGCGCGGTCCTCTCGTCACGGCAGCGTGGTCGGCAACTCGACGCAAACGCATTATTCACCCTTGACTCCTGCGCAATCTAGCGCCTATCATGGCTAGGCAATGCGTTTAGCTCGTCAGCGAATTTAGCGAAAGGGGAAGGCGTCAGCCATGTACTACCTGAGTGTACTTGGATGGGTTCTACCGATCCTGATAATCGGCGCAGTTATCTACGCGATCGCACAATCGCGGCGCAATGGACAGGGTGGGCTCACCGCCTTCCACGCCCTCATCGGCTACTTCTACTTCGCAACGGGCGCAAGCGTAATCACTTCAGTGATAGGACTGATCATCGTGGTAATACTGGCATTCGGAGAGCTCTTCGATGGCGCATGGAGCACGGAGGAGCTGTACCCCGGTCTCACCCTACTGGTAATCGGAGCGCTGCTCTGTCTTCTGCATGTGGTCGGGAGGCGCGCCGCTGAGAAGCAGAACAAGACGGCATCGAGGACGCTGAGGCGCTGGTACCTGTTCATCCTGCTTTTTGGCTTCAGCATTGCCGGCTTGGTATCTTTGCCGGCGGCGATCATCGAGACAGTCGGGTACTACTACACCGACGACTACTGGGGCGATCCGGCAGGTCCGATAGGCGCAGCGGTCATACTCGTCCCCCTTTGGGTCTACTACTTATTCAGGGTCCTGCGCGAACTGCGAACACCGAATACAACCGCCGGACAAGACCAGTCTCTCCCCCCACAGCGCTAGACCTCGGACAGCGAGAGTTGTCGCTGTATAGCTGCGCTCGGGAAGAGAAAATACCTCAATCTGTGACCCTTTCTCCCCGCGTTTGACAGCTGGCTTCCCAAGCTGCTAGATTGGTACTGCCACGCGAACAGACCCGCTATCGTCCCGTCTAGTCCCGAAGCCCAGCATTGGAGACCGACATGGCAGATGAGAAGCGCAGCAGAGTGTTCACTCCGGGAAGGATCGCCGGCCTCGAGCTGCGGAATCGCATAATCCGCTCCGGCTGCTTCGAGGGTATGTCCCAGGATGGCGGCGTGACCGACAAACTCATCGAGCACCACAGGAAGGTCGCGGAGGGCGGCGTCAGTATGACCACCGTGGCCTACTGCTCGGTGACCTTCGACGGTCGCGGCTTTGGCCACGAGATGTGGATGCGTGAGGAGATCATCTCTGACCTGAAGCGGCTGACGGACGCCGTACACGGAGAAGGGGCCGCTGCCTCCATCCAACTCGGCCATTGCGGCTTTTTCTCGAGCAGGAAGGAGATCGGCAAGACACCGCTCGGCGCTTCCCCTAAGTTCTGTCTCTTCCGCATGTCGCGCTGCAAGGAGATGGATGCGCAGGAGATCGGCGAGAAGATCGAGGCCTTCGGTAAGGCGGCAGCCATGGCCAAAGACGCAGGTTTCGACGCCGTGGAGATACATTCCGGGCACGGGTATCTGCTGAGTCAGTTCCTATCTCCCTGGACCAACCGCAGAAAGGATGGCTATGGCGGGTCCCTGGAGAACCGCTTGCGTCTTCCAGCGGCGGTAATCAGGAGTGTCCGCGATGCCGTCGGCCCGGATTTCCCCATCCTCGTGAAGATGAACCAGCGGGATGGGATGAGGGGCGGCCTGGAGCTGGACGAAGCCGTCGAGGTCGCCAAACGGTTCGAGCGGGAGGGGGCCAGCGCCCTCATCCCCAGCTGTGGATTCACCGCCAAGACGCCGTTGTACATGATGCGTGGAAACGTACCGACGATGGAGATGGCCAGGAATCAGAGCAACCCGCTCATGAGACTCGGCTTGATCCTGTTCGGTCGGTTCACGGTCCAGCGGTACCCGTTCGAGCGGATGTTCCTCATAGAGGGGGCCCGCAAGATCAAGGACGCGGTGAGCATACCGGTGGTCTATATCGGGGGCGTGCTGTCACTCGCCGATATGGAAGCCGCATTGGAGGAAGGCTTTCAGTTCGTCCAGGTGGGTCGGGCGATCGTGAGGGACCCCCACTTCGTCAGGAAGCTGGAGCGAGGGGAGATACAGGAGTCCGACTGCGACCACTGCAACAGGTGCATCGCGGCTATGGACGCAGGCGGAGTATACTGCGTGGCTGAAGAGAAGGGCTTTCTCGGCAAGTAATACTGCGTGGCCGCATTAGGACGCGAGGACCCGTTCGTCAGTCGACCACTTTGGTTGCTTCGATTATCTGGTCCTGGTGTTCC
Source organism: uncultured Dehalococcoidia bacterium (assembly GCA_964524995.1). Taxonomy (GTDB): domain Bacteria; phylum Chloroflexota; class Dehalococcoidia; order SZUA-161; family SZUA-161; genus CAZGDV01. The sequence continues at coordinate 20,438 of CAZGDV010000040.1, forward strand.
TTACATTCCCGCCTCATGAAGAAGTTGGCGAGGAACAACGGGTCCCCGTTCTTGTTCTTCAGTTTCCCCTGCTTCAGCAGCTTCCAGTCCGGGCCGAACTTGCCCGCCGCTCCGATCTTTTGGAACAGCTCCTTCAACGCTCGCAGATCGCTGAGGAAGTCCTTGGCCTTCCTGAACTTGGTGTACAGGTTCTTCTCGAAAGGCCGGACCTCTACATCGGCTGATTCCCCCACCCCCTTCTTCTCCAGCCCCTTGAGCGCGTTGACCATGTGCATCGTCCTGGGCTGGTAGTGTCCGCTCTCCAGATCGACCTTCAGCCCGCCGCTGTACTCCATCTTCCCGGCCGCTCCCACCGGCAGGCCCGCGAGGAAGCTCGAGTGGTGGTACGTCCCTTTCGTCTTCATGTCCTCGAACTGGGCGAAGAACTCCCCTTCAGGAGTCATGACGTAGATGCCGTCGGCGAACTCATCACCGCTCATCTCGTGGATAGGCTTCCCGCTCGACTCGAACCGCAGCCTGAGCCTGCTTCGCTCGTCCTTCGTGTAGTATTTGATCCTACTGTAGGCCGTCGCTTCCTTCCCTGCCACTCCCTCCACTGCCTGGTTGACGTAGGTGTAGAACTCCTTCGGGGGCTCCTTGCCCGGCCTCCATTCAGCCTTCGCGTGCTTGTCCTCGCCCCCATCCCACTGCTTCCAGCACTTGTAGAGGAGCTTGGCATCGCGCTTCAGCGGGTCATATTCCGCAAGTGCCTTGCCCTTCATCTCGATTGTCTCCTCCTCCTGCTGATCCACCCAGTCGAAGAACTCCTTGGGCGGCGGCTCCAGGCCGGGCTGCCACTCCTCTTCTTCATCAGCCCCGGGCCACTTGCTGTACAGCTTGTGAAGGAGGTCGTAATCACGATGCTTAGGGTCATACGCCTCCAGGTAGTGCCCTTCCTGAGCGAGATGCTTCACTTCCCCGGGTTTCTCCGCGCGCATGCTCACCATGGCACGCTCGTCGTTGAGCTTGTCAATTCTCTCGATGGCAGCCTTCACCTCGGTGAGCGCGTCGATGTTCTCCTTCACCTGCTCGCGCAGGGCGGTGATAGTCTGCCTTCTGGACTTGCGGCTCATGATCCACGATCCGAACTTGCTCCACCAGGTCTCCGCCTTGGCTTCGACGTCTTCCAGGAGCGTGAGCCGCTTCTTCACGACCTCCGGGGTCCGTCGTCCCTCGAGGTCATCGATCGGCACGTCTCCTCGATACTTCTCGTACTTGCGGAGCGCGAGGACCAAGTCAAGGTATTTGCCATTTCCCCTGGGATTGCCACCACCCGCTTTCAGATCCGCCTCTCCCATCACCCCCAACAGCAGCTTGTCCGCGACGGATTCCTTCTCCTGCTCTATCTGGAGTTCTATGCTTCGCTTCTCATCCGCGTCCGGCGACTTCTTGCCGCTCTCCGTCTCGTGCCTGGCCGCTTCAGTGCGCTCGAAGATCGGCTCCATGTGGTATGTCTTGGCCGGGACCGGTGGGGCCTCCTCCTTCTCCTCGGCCTTCTTCTTGCCCTTCACACGCGGGTACGACTTGCCCGGCACAGGCGACTTCTTCTTCGGCTTCTCCTTGGCCTCCGGCGGCTTGGCCTTCTCCGGCCGCTTCCACTGCTCTGCGTGCTCCTTGCTCTCCTTACCGAATTTCTCGTAGCGCTTCTTCATCTCCTCGACGCCGCGCTGAACACTGCCCGAGGGCACGGCGTTGTCCGCGCTCTCCAGGCTTTGGCCGGCGGAATCGGTCTCGCGCTCCTCCTCTTGCCGCTGCGTTGCCGGAGATTCAGGTGCCACAGTCAGCGACTCTACGGGGTTCTGTTCTGGCGGCTGCTTGTCCTTCTTGGCGGCCAGCAGCCTCTGGACTGCTTGATTGCCCGCGGTTCTCTGGAGTGCCAATATTGTCTCCGGCCTTATTGCCTCCAGATCGCTCGCCGCAGCCAAGCGGAAAGCGGATGCCGGATCGACGGATGTCTGCTCCATCGTCTCGGACTTCTGCGAAGTCTGCTGCGGTGTTCCCCGTTTGCCGGACTTTGTCTCACGCTTGTGGTCGCGCGGCCGGCCCCGCTCTGGCATAGTCCGTCCCTTTCCTAATGAGAGCAGCCCCGGCACGATGCCGAAGGCACAATACGGCCCTCAGGCATAGAAGCTACAGCATGACGGGATGCCCGCCGGTGAATCTCGAGGAAATCGCCGGTGAATCCTGTCACTTCGCGGATATGAGATGACAGCCTCCCAGCTCGCATCCGAGTTGCTTGACAAAAGGACGGCAATCGTGTAGGTAAGTAGGACACAAATCCTGGGGCGGCAGAGGCGCTCCACGCAAGGGGGATGGGGATGTCGCGTGGAACCGGGCCAGGCAATAGAGCAAGAGACCGCGAGATAGCCATCCAGGACATCGTGGACGCTATAGAAGACGAGGTCATAGTCGTCGACTCCGATTACCGGGTGAGGTTCGCCAACTCGGCGGTCGGGCGCAGGATGGGACGCGACATCGACGCGTTGATGGGGCGGCATTGCTACAGCGCGTTGCACAATCGGGACAGCCCGTGCGCGGCTCCTTTGTGGGACTGCCCTGTCAAGGACGTGCTGCAGAAGGGTAAACCGAGAACCATTATTCACACCGATCCCTCCCTCGGTACGGACAGGTATCTCAAGATAACCGCCTATCCCCTCCAAGACCGGCACAGCAACCCCAGATACGTCGTGGAGGTAGCAAGGGACGTCTCGGCTCAGAGAGAGCTCGAGAGCCAGGTGCTGAGGCGACACCACCAATTCCTCGCCCTTAGCCAGATCGCGACTGCCGTCAGCGGACTGTGGGATTTGGATACCACTCTGAGGGTCGGCCTGGATAACGCGCTGGAGATCGTTAACGGGGCGATAGGAGGAATCCTTCTGCTGGATGAGGAGTCCGAGACACTATACTATCGCGTCCAGAAGGGTCTGTCTGCTGCCTATGCCGAGGGCATGCGAATACCCCCGGGCGAGGGCATAGCAGGCAAGGTGGCCCAGACCGGGGAGCCCATATGGCTGGAAGACATCTCGCAGAGCCCGCAGGTCGCCCACTCAGACCTCGTGAGTGCTGAGGGACTCAAGGGATTCGTGAGCATACCGTTGAAGTCCAAGGAGAAGACCATTGGCGTTATGAACATCGCCAGCCAGACCGCAGGCCGCCCCGCCGCAGATGATGTGTCCCTGCTCAACTCTATCGGGCACTATCTGGGCACAGCGATTGAGCAAGCGACGCTTCATGAACGGTTGAGGCGCAGCCGCGAGAGGTACCAGACTCTGCTGCAGCACTCCCTCACGGCACAGGAGGAGGAGCGAAAGCGGATAGCGCGAGAGCTGCACGACGAGACCAGCCAGACCATCACCAGCATCACCCTGAGCTTGCAGGCACTGATCGGCATTGCCGAGATGAATGACATCGGTGATGAGGAGTTCCAGGAAAGGCTCAGGACGGTACACACCTACGCTTTGCGCGCGGGCAACGAGATAGTGAACCTCATGAAGGAGCTTCGCCCCACCTTGCT